>JBFJVZ010000007.1:0-44790 GCA_041623895.1 Pirellulaceae bacterium
AAATTGAAGACATTGAAATGATGGACTTTGACATGATTTAGGGACACGCATCTGTTCCTAATTAGGACGTGTCCTACGCATCGATCGCCAGGACAGGTGCTGGCATGCCTGAAAAACAATACCTAATTTTGAGAATTAACAACGAGACCTAATCGATGGGTGAAATCAATCTCAGCAACAGTGGTGGCCGTGACGCCGTGGTCGCAACCAGCAACGTTGTCAGCATGAAACAGATTCGTTGGCTGGACCAGCAAAGCCGCCAGGCGAGCAGCGTGCGGTTCGTGAAGTCAACGATTCAGCATGATGTCGACGCGTTATTGGCCGAGTATGGTCAGCTGGATAATCTTTCTCAGGCGCTGATCGACGGTGACCCCGAGATCGATATGGAAAACACGGGTCGTTTTTTGAGCGATACTTCGCGTGTCTACATCGGTGATGACCGCCAAATCGTTCGTAACGTGCGATTCATGGAAATCGTCAAGAACGCCGATGGCAGCGTTCGCGAAGAACGGCCTCGCAAGATGGCCGACACCAATTTGTCAACTGACACGCCGCTGCGCTGGTCCGGTGTCTACATTCCCAAAGAAGATGCGATCCGCAAATTCGTGTTTTCGGGCAAGGCTCAGCTGCAACACGTCAACGGGTTGACTTACGACTTTTTGTACGCCATGGCGAAAGAATTGGAAGAACGCAACAGCTTGATGTTGCTGGGTGCCGGTGCGAAATCAAACCAGCCATTGATTCTGCGTCGCGGAGGCACGCCGTATCGCGGTTTCCTGGAAGGCCGCACCGATGGGGATCGCTATTGTCTGATCCTGCACTTCTCGAATCTGGAACTGAAACTCCCGAAAAACGGGGAGGCAACTGAATGAGTACCGACATTGCAGTGCTGGATCGGCAGCGAATCGAAATCAAACTCGGCAGCTACGGCATCGGCTCGGCGACGATGTTGTCCGATCCGCAAATTCTGGCGGCCACGCAAGATTATCGCCGCCTGACGGGATCGCGAATGATGCCGGTCGGCAAATCCGATATCCGTGCAAAGATTCCCACCGCCGATTATCACGTCAGTCGCAAGATCGATGGCGAATTTACGGTGCTGGTCTTGCGCGGCGACGAAGTCTTTTCAATCAACCCCGGGGGAACGATCCGCGTCGGTCTGCCTTGGCAAGCGGAAGCCAAGGAAAGGTTGCAAAAGGCGGGTATTAACGATGCGATGATCGCCGGTGAACTGTACGTGCACAACACCGAGCGGCGTCCTCGTGTTCACGATGTTACGACCATTGCCCGGCAACCGAAATCGGATGAAGACGTTGGCCGGCTACGATTCGGCGTTTTCGATCTGATTTCAGTGGACGGAAATCCACCCAGCGACACTTATGCCGATACCTGGCAAACGATTGAAAGCATGTTTGCTGACGGCGCGCTCATTCACCCGGTCCAAACAGAAGTCGTTGGTGACACCGCTGCCATCGAACAACTTTTCAACAAGTGGGTCGAAGGCGAAGGAGCCGAAGGCCTGGTCGTCCGCAGCGATAGTGCGGGTTTGTTCAAGGTCAAGCCACGCCACACATTGGATGCCGTGGTGATCGGGTTCACTGAATCGACCGACGAACGCGCGGGCATGATGCATGATTTACTGTTAGCGGTAATGCGTCACGACGGCACGCTCCATATCCTGTGCCGTGTCGGCGGCGGATTCAGCGAGGATCTCCGCCGTACCATACTGAGCGACCTGAAGGACATGGTCGTGCCCAGCGAATATGCGGAAGTCAATTCCGACTACGTTGCCTACCAAATGGTGCGTCCCGATTGGGTCGTGGAAATCAGTTGCTTGGATTTGATTTCACAGACGACTCGCGGCGGCGACATCAATCGCATGGTGTTGGATTACGATTCGCCTGAGGAAGGTTACAAGGTCGTCCGCCGACTACCTTTGGTGACCGTCATCTCGCCGCAATTCATTCGTATTCGCGAGGACAAACAGGCCCATCCCGATGATGTTCGCCTCGCTCAAATCAGCGATCAGGTCGAAGTGGCATTGACCGATTGCGACGCCAAAAACTTCACCTTGCCGGAAACCGAATTGCTCAAGCGTGAAGTCTTTACCAAAGAAGCAAAGGGCCAAACGATGGTCCGCAAATTCATGCTGTTGAAAACAAACAAGGAAGGCGAGGCTGATGAATACCCTGCCTATGTGATGCACTACACGGATTTCAGCCCCAACCGCAAAGCAGCGCTCTCGCGAGAGGTCGCCGTCAGTAACTCCAAGCAGCAGATCGAGGCGCTGTACCTGAAATGTAAAGAGCACAACGTCAAGAAAGGATGGAATCCAGCCGAGGGCACTGCCGCTGTCCAGGCACCGGTGAAAACCGACGAGACCGAGACCCAAGACAAGAAAGTAGCGAAGAAAACGACCAAGAAGGCGACCGCTAAAAAGACCACCAAGAAAGCCGCTACAAAGAAGACAGCCGTTAAGGCGTCCGCGGAGCCGAAGAAGAAGGCGACACGTAAGAAAAAGGCAAAATAATCGCTGTTGCCCAGCGATGGTACTCCGCGGTTTAGTCTCCGCGGCGGGACTCTACATCCCGATTCCGAGCGACGAGAAGGCGACGGCGTGAAGGTCATCTTGCCCGGTGGCAGCGGTCAGATTGGCCGCATCCTTGCACGCGAATTTGTTTCGCGTGGCTGGGACGTCGTTGTCTTGAGTCGTCGGGCCGACACGAAGCGGAACACTTCCGCTGTACGATTCGTGCCCTGGGACGCCAAGAATATTGGCCCCTGGAGCGAACAGATCGACGGCGCCGACGTGGTTATCAATCTTGCCGGCCGCAGTGTCGATTGCCGCTACAATCAGGCGAACCGGCGCGCGATCCTCGATTCGCGTGTTGAATCGACCCGGATCATCGGTCGGGCCATTCGCAGCGCAAAAAACCCGCCATCATTGTGGCTTCAATCCAGCACGGCAACGATCTACGCCCATCGATACGACGCCCCCAATGACGAGTTAACGGGGATCATCGGCGGGGAAGAGGAGAATGTTCCCGACACCTGGCGGTTTAGCATCGATGTGGCAAAAGCCTGGGAAGATGCGGCCACAGAATTTGAATTGCCACACACGCGAATCGTCTTATTGCGATCAGCGATGGTGATGAGCCCCGATCGCGGCGGCGTGTTCGATGTCTTGCTGCGACTCGTTCGACTGGGACTTGGTGGCACATCTGGGGACGGTCGTCAATATGTTTCCTGGATTCACGATGCTGATTTCATTGCCGCCATCGATTGGTTGATCGAACATCGGGAGCTGGATGGAGCGGTCAACCTTTGCTCGCCCCATCCGCTACCGAATCGCGACTTCATGCGAACATTGCGAAAAAGTTGGGGAGTGCCAATTGGTCTTCCGGCGACTCGTTGGATGCTGGAGATCGGAGCGTTCTTCCTCCGTACCGAATCCGAACTGATTCTCAAAAGCCGCCGTGTGATTCCGGCACGGCTGGTCGAATCGGGCTTCCAATTCAAGTTTGGAGATTGGACGGAAGCCGCGGACGAACTGTGTCGCCGTCGTCGCGTGTAACTCCGGAATCCTCCGATGATCCGCTTAACCTGAGCGAGAAAGCTCTCCAAGACCTAATCGTGTGTTTTTTGAGGTTCAACAAGCTTACACTTAGACAGCAGCCCAATGCGATCACAGCATGATGCTTGACGAACCGCCCGTAGAAATTTGAGTATGCGTTGATGAAGTTATTCGTCTCATTGCTTCCGTCGTTGCGTCCGGTTTCACCATCGACTGACATCGCGGTCGTAATCGATGTGCTGCGAGCCACGTCGGTGATGGCGACCGCGCTAGCAAATGGTGCAAAGCGGATCATCACCTGTGAAGAAATCGATGAATCCGAAATGGTCGCCGAGATGATTGGTAAGAAACCGCTGCTGTGCGGCGAACGCGGTTGCCAACCGATTCCCGGATTCGATCTTGGCAATTCACCATCAGAGTACACTCGTCAGGTAGTTCAGGATCGGGCGCTGGTGTTGACAACCACCAACGGCACGCACGCGATCGCAGCAGCGGGGCCGGCCGACCGAATCATTACGGCAAGCTTTTTGAACCTGGCGGCCGCGGTCGATGTGATGGAAGGGGCGAAACAGGTTCATCTGGTCTGCGCTGGAACGGCTGGCGATATCACAGCGGAAGACACTCTACTGGCCGGTGCCATCATTCACAGTCTGTCCAATCGGACTGTCCCGTTGGAATTGCTGGGCGACGAGCCGATTTTGGCTGCACAACATTGGCGAGCATGTTTTGGCAGCAAAACAGACATTGATGCTGATTTACTTGCCGAGGAAATCGCCAATTCGCAAGGCGGACGGAATCTGATCAAGGCAGAGTACCGGAATGATTTGCGGCTATGTGCGCAGCTGAATTCGGCCCCTGTCGTTCCCGAGCGAATTTCGACGGCGCCCAGCACATTCGGATTGCCAGCAAAGGCAAGCTGAACGCTCAATTCATCTTGCGTCCTCGCCCCCGCAGTCAGTATTTGCCAACCTTGAACATTTTCTCGACTTGATTAACCAATGGATTGGTGGTTGTCGACCATGTCAAATCAATGGATCGCCCCGGAATCGTGTCCGTCGCTTGCTGTGCTGGTAGAAACGGTCACAGCACCGCTTTTGATTCAACACTCAGCGCCAATTTGCTTGGAGATGGACGTTGACGGTTCATTAGAGATTCCTGCGGATCCAAGTCAGACGGCCGAACTGATTCGATCGTTGGTCGTGCAATTGCTGGGTGAAATGACAGCTGGCGGCGACTTGACGATAACGGCACATCAATCCGCGGGCAGGGTCGTATTGGAATTAGCTGACAGCGGATGCCAAGTCGGATCGCGACCACGCAATACACCAATGGCAGCGGCCGCGATCGGTGCGACTTTGGATTGGCAAGACGGATCGCAGGGCGGGGCAGTCGTGAAGATCACGTTTGCGCGAAACGATCACTCAGATCGCCTGGCAGCATGATCAGTATTCGGTCATTTATCTTCAACTGTATGAGTTCCATTCGCCAATCATCGGATCAATTCTTGAGTGCGTTCACCGAGTTGCCGATCTACCGCCGCGCGATATCCTTGCTGCTGTCGTTGGCGATCATTGTTGGCTTTGTGTTGCTGATCCGCAGTAACCAGACAACGGAAACTGAGTACTTGTTTGGTGGCAGGACTCTTGGCGAACAAGAAATTGATTCGTTGGAATTGACGTTCAGCCGCGCGAAACTTAGTGGCTGGCAACGTGACGGTCGGCGGATCAAGATTCCGACCCAATTTCGCAGCGAGTATTTGGCGACCCTTGACGGTAGCGCGGCTCTGCCGATCTCACTCAGGAGTAGTGTTCAAGAAGCGATTGACAAAGCCAACTTGTTTGAGCCCACGAGTCAACAGCTGGCACGTCGCCTGCATGCGAAAGAGCGTGATCTAGGCAACAAGTTGACGGCATTCGCAGAGATCCGCTGGGCCAGTGTCGAGCATGATTTGGGTGAGCGCAGCGGTCTGAGCGGCGAAAGAACTCAATCGGCCAGCGTTGTCGTCTGCCCCGAGGGCGATAACCCGCTGCCGCCCTGGCTGATCGAAATGATTCGTGAACTGATTCGTGGATCTTATGCCGGAATGCGCGCTGAAGAGGTGGTCGTGATTGACACCAACGCCGATCCATCCATGTGCCGCTTCAATGATCCAATCGCCCGCAAGCAATGCGAGGAAGAAGCGCGGCTGGAACATGAAGTCCAAGATATCTTGCGTGGATATGGTCCGATCCGCGTCGCGGCCTATGTCGAATTGCAGGGAGATCAGCCGACGGACGACCCCGCTGGTACACCCACCATCGTGCGACAGCCGGCAACGTCGTCAACCGTGAAGATTAAATCTGAGCCCCGTCGGACGTTGTTGGGTGAAATCATCGAGGCAGTCACACACGTCAGCAGCAATCGGGCCACTCGATTAGAACAGCCTGACAGCGATTCACGAAGCATCACCAAGATATCGGTCAACAAAGTCAGCCCTGATGAATTGAGCTTAAGCAGCGTACGACTGTCGATCGGAATTCCAGAGTCCTATTACCAGAAGCTTTGGCAGCACGCCTATTTGCGTGATCATTCAGGTCAAAGTGTCGAGCACCTTCCGCCGCTGTCTACTGCCAAGCTTGCAGAGCTAAAGAATCAAACCAGGGAGAACATTGCGGCTGCGGTCAGGCCGGCAGTGATCTCGCGCGTCGATAGGGCCGGTCCAGTTATTGACGAATCGGCCGCCACCATCGACGTTTGGAGCTTTCCAGATTTCAACTCCAACGTGACGGCTGAGTCGAATCACGTTGGCACGGGACTTTCCTGGGCCAGGCAAACATGGCAGCCGATCACCTTTGTGCTCTTGGCTGGCGCGGTGTTGTGGGTCTTGTTTGCTGCACGCCGGCCAACGGGGCAGCGAGCGGCGGTAGGTCCTGATGCCAACGAATTGCAGCCCAATCACGACGCCGCCAACGGGGCCAACGCCAAGCTCAGCCAGGAAGTTGCGTCTCTGGTGGATCAACATCCTGATTTGGCAGCGGATGTGATTCGTAACTGGATTGCTGAGGCCGCCTAATCCTCTCTTCCCACTGACCGTGCACTTTTCGTAAAACCAGTCTAGTGCTTTGTCAGAGCTCGATCTTTGGGTTGGCCGGGAAAAGGGGTCAGACACCAAAAGCCGGAACGGCCCTTCGGGTGCCTTGCACTTTTGGTGTCTGACCCCTTTTTCCCATCGCTTGTTAAAGCCCCATTCTTAAATCCTGACAAAGCACCAGGCAGCACGGATGCTGCGATTAGAGCAGTCAGCGCAGGAGGCCATCATGGGCAACTCTCAGCAACCAACGTCGCCACATGATTCTTGGCTGCGGCGCGTTGCAATTGTTCTGAGCAGTTTGCCTGCATCAGCCGCGGCGCGTTTGCAGGAGAACATTGACCCGGAGGTTCAATCTCGCATCGATCGAATCGCTACATCGCTCACGGCGGTCGATGCAACGGAACGGGACGAGGTCTTGCGCGAATTCCGTCAGCGAATGTTTGTGGCTCCACCAAAAGCCGAGCTGCCGGAGGCGAAAGTGACGGCTGGCGAGTTTCAGGATGAATTCGAGGTCAGTCAGATTAATGATTCACAGCCGCCCGGATCCTCCGCTTTACTGAACTCTCAGGTTGCATCCGTCGTGTCGCAATGGGAATTGCCGCGATCTTTCCCGCTCCATTCGGACCATCAGTCGGTGTTTGCGTTTTTGGATGATATTGATGATGAAACCATCGTAATCTTGCTGTCCCACGAACACGCCCAAACGATCGCACTCGTATTCGCATCGATCACGCCAAAGCAAGCTGCACGCATTCTTCCTCGCCTCGATCCTGGGCTGCAGAGTGATATTGTGCGTCGCATCGGAAGGTTGGAGGAAATCCCCAAAACAGCGGCCGCCGAAATCGCCGCCCACCTGCGCGACCGTGCTACCGAACTCGAGCAGGAGGCGAACAATCCGGGCCATCAAACGCTGAAAGCAATCATTGATGCAATGCCTCACGGATTGGATGAGCCCTCGCAAATCTGCGGCGATGATCGCGACAAAGTCGATTTAGAATCGGGCGTAGCAGGATCCGTGCTGACGCTCGATGAAACATCGTCAACGAAGGACTTCAAAGCCGATCGAGAAATGATCTCGGTCGACGATGTTCACCAACATTTGATCCAGCTCTCGCCCCAGTCGCTCTGTCAGGCGCTGGGTCGCGTGCAAACGCGCGAAGCTTTACTGACACTCTGTGGTCTTCCCAACGAAGTCGCCGAGCAAGCACTGTCAATGTTGCCGCGTCACAAAGCCAGGGAAGTACGTCGGGGAATGGCTAACTTGACATCCATCAAGATTCGTGAAATCGACGATGCCAAAGAAATTGTCGCATTGACGTCGCTGGAACTGGAGGTAGTGCAACACCAATCTGCCCGAACTCCAATCGCCGCTTAAAGCATGATCCATTCTTGATTCATTCGTGTGTGCTGAATTTCGCAAGACCCCCAATCTGCACCGGTCGGACGTCTTCCCACTTCCGCTACAGAGAACAATTTAATAACGAGTCAATGCTGATGGCTGTTGTCGTAAAACACGATTTTGACTCCCTGGACGATGAAGCGTCCGGCGGCACCGCTGGCTTGGCCGGTTTTAACTTGAACGACTTGGCCAATGAAGGTCGCCGACAGCTTGAGAAATGCCGACGTCAAGCCGCCGAGATTCTTGCAACAGCAAACCAGCAAGCTGAACAGATCCGACATGATGCACGACAGCGCGGATATCAAGAAGGTTTCGATCTCGGCCAAATCGATGCGGAGGCCAAGATTCAAGAATCCGCCGAACGGCGAGCCAGCACAGGATTGGATTTAGTCCGCAGCGCGGTCGCCCAGCTCTATCAAGCGCACCAGCAATGGATGAATCAGTACGCGCAATCGGTCGGTGAGATTGCCATCGCTGCGGCAGCCAGGATGTTACGTGCCCAGTTGGATCAGCAACCAGAGCTGATTGTTGGTTGGGCGGAAGATGCGGTACGAAGCACACGGTCGGCATGCGAATTGACGGTCGCCGTGCACCCGGAGACTCTGGCCCTGCTGGGACAAGCCCTGGATGAAATGCTGGCGGCACCCGATCTGCCCGAAAGCACTCGTGTGATTCCTGATGAAACGATTGGCCCCACCGAGGTCGTGATTCGACAAAACGGCGGTGAAATCCAGGCGGGATTGCAGGCTCAGTTAAGGCGATTGGAGGATTTGTTGGCATGACAAATCCTGACGCTCGCTTTTGCTTAACTCCCCCGCCACTACCCACGCGCGACACCGTTTCCTTGATTCGCAGCACCGTCGTCCACGAAGTCACCGGTAGTGTCGCTGGTGTTGTCGGCGAGAATATCGAGATCAAAGGCATGAACGCGCCGCTAGGTGCGATTTGTGAACTGCTGGCCTCCGGGGTGCCACCCGTACGTTTGCAAGTCGTGGGGCTTCGCGATAACCGAATCGTTGCCTCGCCGCTGCAACATTTGACCTCGATCGCCGCCGGTGACGTTGTCCGCCTGGTCGACTTTTCGGCCCAACTCCGTGTCGGCCCATCGCTTTGCGGTCGAGTTGTTGACGCTTTTGGATTGCCGTTGGATGGCGATCCATTGCCAGGGGGCTTACAGAGTATCGACGCAAACCGACCACCGCCCGTTTCCCTGAACCGGGCCGCCATCGACATGCCGCTGCAAACCGGCGTGCGAGCAATCGATGCCTTACTAACCTGTGGGCGGGGACAGAGATTGGGTGTCTTTGCCGGCTCAGGAGTGGGCAAGAGCACGCTGTTGGGCATGTTGGCTCGCGGCTGTGACGCCGACCGCATCGTGATCGCTCTGGTGGGCGAACGAGGTCGCGAGGTCCAAGAATTTGTCCACCGATGCTTGGGGCCGGAGGGCTTGCAGCGAAGCGTGATCGTGGCGGCCACGAGTGATTCACCGGCTGCGCAGCGAGTTGCGGCGGCTAATACCGCGACAGCACTGGCCGAATCGTTTCGCGATTCCGGCGAACACGTGTTGTTGCTGTTCGATTCAATCACAAGGTTCGCGATGGCTCAGCGCGAGCTCGGTTTGGCTGCCGGCGAACCTCCGACAACGCGCGGTTACCCGCCGAGCGTGTTCAACTGCTTACCGCGGTTGGTCGAAAGAGCGGGTAATACCAGTCGTGGTTCGATCACTGCGTTCTACACGGTGCTGGTCGAGGGCGATGACATGAACGACCCGATCGCCGACACGCTACGCGGTTTGCTGGACGGACACATCATGCTTAGCCGCGAACTTTCGGCAGCGGCGCATTGGCCACCCATCGATGTCTTGGACAGCCTCAGTCGTGCTCAACCTGACGTGACCGATGCACCCACCATCAGTGCGGCAGCCATCATCCGACGGCATTTGAGTGAGTATCGAAGTAGCGCCGAATTGATCTCCATCGGCGCTTACCGAAGCGGCAGTGACGCCAAAGTCGATGCAGCAATTGCGATGCACGATCCGATCAAAGAATTCCTGCAGCAGAATGCCAACTCGGTCGTGCCAATGGAAACTTCTCAGCAACAGCTGCGTGAATTGGTTTCACCAGACGATGCCAACAACGCCCAAACGTTGGCCCCGTGATGATGTCAGCGATGCGGTTTTCGGCGATACTTCAGTTGCGCGAGTGGGAGCGTGACGAGGCCGCGATGTCGCTGGCCAATCTTGACGCCGCCGCCAAAGAGATCGAGCACCAACATCAGGCTATCAGGCTTCAGCGGAAGTCGCATCGAGAAGCGCGGCAACGCAAAACACCGGAGTCACGCAGCGGCGTGATCTCGGCACATGAATTGAAGTCGATAGCCGATTACGATCGAGCACTGCAGCACGCCGAGTCTCAATGTCTGAAAAAGCGAGAGGAATTGCAAATCGAAGTTCAACAAGCGCATCAACGTTTGACAACAGCACAACTGGAATTTGTGCGCATTGAAAAACTCCAGCAGCTTGAACTGTCCCGACAACAAACCAAGATTCGGCAACAGGAACAACGCGAAGCCGATGAACTTATCACGCTGCGTTACGAGACCGCGTAGCCTTGTGTGTGGAAGTGTCCAGCCGGAGGGCGAAACTCCTGCTGAGCCTCCCATCTCGGCTCGTCAGGTTTCTCGCCATCCCTGTTTCCGCTCAGTTAAAAAACGGATTTGACTGGATACCAGCGGGGTTTTCTTTGGTGCGCTCTGCCGGCTTGTAAGGTTGCGGCAGCAAATCTGCGGGATCCGGCTCTGGCTCAAATTCCGGTTCCAGCTCAAGGTCCAATGGTTGCTCGAATTCTGGCTCCTCTTCCGCCGCTACGGCCTTCGTAGACTCGACCGCGTCCGGCTCGGAGACGTCTGCTTCTTCATTTACAAACTCGTTTTCACCCTTTGCCGCTTCCGCTTTAACCGTCTTCACTGCAAAGGGATTGTCTTGCTCGCGAGGAATCGGTTGTTGCCCGCTGAGCACCCCCTTATTGATCGTGTAAGACAAAATGTGACCACCGAACTGGTCTTCATAAATGTGTTGAATCGTCAGATCACGCTCGGCAACCGCAACAGCCATCGGATTGCCTCGCATGTGTTGGACAGCATTTTGACGCATGCGATCTTTGCTGAGCCCCTTAACCAGGTTGCGCCCCTTTTGGTTGACCTTGTAATGGAACTCAATATTCTGTTCGTCAATCATCGTGACGCGTTCCAGCGTCGTATAGGCATCCATCTTCACCGGACACTGATCGTTGGCCTTGCGAAACATCTCCCTGATGTCTTCGTCGCTGGACCTGTTGACCATTTTCGCGCCAACTTTTTCGACAACGCCGCGCAGGGCTCCCATGTTCGCAGGTTCACAACCGGTGTTGGCCAGAGATCCCAAAGCAAAGAGGCAAAGCAATGTTCGAAAGAAACGAAACCGAGGCATCTTCTGATCCCAAGTTGGTGGAAAATGAATGCGGTGTTTTCAACCGTCCATTTAGAACTTAGGACTGATTCAGCATAGTTGCCTTCGCTGCTGAGTATTGATTGCCGTAGCAACCAGCTTCCGAGCCAGCGCATTCGATACAACACTCAAAAACGGTATCCGATCGAGTCCAAGACCGTATCGATTCACTCGCTTGAGTTTTGCTGCTGCGTCGCTTGCTTCAGCGGCATTCTGATCGACAAGGCCGCAGCGCGGTCCGCAGTGCTGGTCCGCTGGGGCAAATGACACTTGAGGCACTGGGATGCCAGGCGGATCGTCCCCACATGCAAGTATTCATCGGCCGTGACCAACTCGTATTCCTTCTCGCCTGAGGCCAAAGCCGCAACGGCCTGCTTCTCAAAGTCGCTGCCGGCCTCATGGTCAATGTTCATTGCCTTTGCATTGACCGCTAGCCAGCGAACCTGAATGTTGTAGGAATGTTTCAAGGCCGCGAACACGTCTTCTAAAGAACCGGATGGCAGGACGCGAGCATCATCCTCGTCAAAGAAATCTCGGTGCATGACCTGTAACGCACCGTGAAACGCCTCGTGCAAGATACGCGCGCGAGCTCGGGCTTCCTGCACCGATGTCGCCGGTGCAACGCTCGGCGACGTATCGTTCGAATCATCGGCGCAAGCGGATGCAAACATGATTGCCAGAATGATCCCCGTCGATGCGATCAGTCGTGAAAACATGGTTGCTCCGAAATCGAAATGAACTGTCATTTGCCGTACCGACGTTTGCGTGCTTCACATGATGACTAGAGATCGGCAGTCAAACAAAGCATGCTGGCAAACTTTCCGGAGCATGCGACGGAATGTAGCGTCACAAGGGCGTGCGTAGACGCACAGTTCGTCAGTCGGCTGACACAGGCGGCAAAAACACGATCAAGAATGTCCCCAAGGGGCCAATCAGCAACGAGGCCAGCCACCACAAAAAACCGCTTCGGCCCTTGGACTGTGCCAAACCGGCATTGATTAGCGAGAGAGTGCCCCAACCGACAAAGTATTCCGGGTGCTGCATACGATCTGATCACTCGCGCTGCCCATGAGACACAATCATCACGTTGATTGTACCGCATCACACGAGCTCACTCATCCGACTGATCCGTTGAATAACCCACGTCGGCGAATTTCTTTTCTAATTCCTCACGGTGCTCGCCGGTTGCCGTATGAATCACCACTGCTTGATTCTTGCCTGCACTGTGGATTTTTCGCACCCCGTGGCCGAAGCCCCGAAGTCGCCGCCGAGTTTCCGCCGCACTGAGATTGACGATCAGGTGAAAGCCTTGGGGATCAGACATCGCGTTTGACTGCCTTTCCGACGAATCGCCGAAGACTACCCCAAGCGACAACCGTGTTGGTTCTTGAGCATACGTGGCCCACGATTGCCTGCCAATCGTCCTCCCTGAACGTACCACGCTCCAAGAACCAGGCATCCAACTCTAGCGGCGTGAAGCTGAACTGAATCCCGTACGGTGACACTACGGCCTGTTGCACGGCTTCCCAGGGAACACAGATCCAGGCATCGTGGTAACCGACCAGCAGGCGATTCCCATCGATCCAGCGTTGGTAATTCGGCCCTGGTTCAGTCAGCTTCGGCGGACGCAGTGACGGCAGGGCAGGGGACCCCCAATCGCGCCGCCGCCACTCGACGGACAACCACAGCACGCCAGAAAAGAACATCGCCATCCCAACAACGATGATGGCGTTTGCACGTTCACCCGTTTGGGGTAGTCGTAATAGCAATCCCAGAATGATCACCGAAAGCACAAACACCCATCGTGAACGTAGCGGAGCAGCGCAGATGAAATCATGTTTCTTGCGATCAAAAAAGAACGATGCGTCGGCCGCACCCCAGACGATGGCCGGCTCGGCGGAAGGATCCAGTGGCGGATTGAGAAGTTGCTGTGACTTTCCTTGGACGTGCTCCGCGCGGAATCCCTTGACATGGCTCCACAGGCCCTCCGCGACTGCCTGTCTTGGAATGAAACACGGAATCTTGCGAATCATGAACAGTCTTCCCCGTCGATTCAAGAATTCCAATTCGGTCCCTGTTTGTGGAAACAAGAAACTTCCTTCGGATTCGCCCCCGTTCCAGCGAATATCCAGCCGCTGCTTGCGCAACAAACCACTGGTGACACCTTGCATCCAATTGAACTTCAACAACGGCCGATCTGTTTGACTCGGAATAAAGAACCACAAAGCAAACCCAGTAATTACTGCGGAACTCGTCAACACGGCCAACGACCATTCGTTGCTCGCCATCAGCGCGCCAGCCATCAGGATGCCGATGAAAGACAGGGCCAGTATCACACCGGTCACCAAGGAAACTTTGCGAGTGTGCCGCACCAACGGCAAATCAATGACTCCAGAGAACGGTATACCGTATTCCGGGAAAGAATCATCGTCATCGCCAGTTGCCGCCTCTGAACTGACCATTGACGGCGCGTAGGGATTCAAATGCGGAGTTTCATCAGCGTGCATTACGCAATGATATCACGCCGATTCTGAACGTAGTCCCAGAGCACAAAACGATCCAAATCGCGACCGCTGGTAAAAAAGACTCTGCCCTTGGTGGTTTCCGCCAACCGATGGGCGAAGCGAATGTCTTCTTCACTTTGAGACCAACTTGGCACCAAAAAAATGTTGAGCGTGATTCCTTCTTTTTGACACAGAGCACCTTCACGCATCGTCGCCTGTTCGGTCGCCGGATCGGGCGGATAAAGCATATACAACCACTCGTCCTCGAAGTGCGCGGTTGGCAACCCATCGGTGATCAGCACGATTTGGCGGTTGGGTGTATCGGTATTGACCAGGTTTTGCCGTGCCAAGCGGAGCGAATGTTGAATGTTGGTAAAGTGCGGATGAATCATCTGTTCGCTGATCTCGTTATCGCTCAGATCGGCTTTCAAACGTACCCAGGGATCGTGAATGGTCACCGGCTTGGGCATCAGTTCGATGATTTCACCCGGACTGCAAAGCTTGGCAAATGTATACATCTGGATGAATCGCAAGAAGTCGCCCGGGTACTCGCTTTGGATCAGTCCCTGCAAAGCGAGGGCCATTCTTTTGACGTTGATGTACTGCCCGTCATAGCGCATCGAACCACTCATGTCCATGATCACGCAGGTCGCGCACTTGGGATGGTTGCGAGTCTTGTGGACTTCGATATCGTCGCCGCGCAGCCTCAGTGGACGTTCGTCTCCTTGCCGCAACAGCGCATTGACAACCGTTTGCGGCATATCGATGTTAGCGACGCTATCGCCGAATTCGTACGGTTTGGTCCGTTGCATTTCGACGGCACCTTCGCCCACCACGTCGCCCTGATGCCGGCCTGAGCGTGAGGGGGCCAACTCGCTGAAGATCCGCTCCAGCAGTCTGCCCTGGAAAATCTTGTAAGCTTTGGGGGTCAGCCGAAATCCTCCTTGCTGATCGCTCTCCAGACCCTGGCGTTCCGCTTGTTCGCGAATCAAGTTTTCGATCTGGCGTCGCATTTCCTCGAGTTCTTCCATGTCACCCGGCTCAGCGAACTCACGCATCATCTCCATGTCAATGATGCCAATTTGAGCCGTTTTGGCTGCCTCCTCCAACTGCTTCAGCAACTCGTCGATCTTCTCCAGCTCTGCTTTGATTTCCAGTGCTTTGTCCACCGACATCGATTGGTGGCCGACAAATTCGTATTTACTGTCCAGCTCCTCGATACTGTGCTTGTCGCTCATTCGCTGGCTGACCTGCAATAAGCCGCGAGCAATTTCGCCGTTGTCATCGCCGGTCTGGTACCAAAGTGCCTCCAACAGATATGGCTGTTCTTGCTGGATCGCTCGGCGGAATGTTTTTTCCAAACCGCGCGGCAGACGCAAGTTTTTCGCTGCCTGGAAGAATGCTTTGCGGGCTTTTTTTTGCACGCTCCGCGACTCGTAGGTCTCCAAGATTTTGCGTTTTCGCTCTTCCAGCATCGCACGCAACATATCCAGACTAGGCCCCAATCCGGCAATCTGGCTGGGGTCCAAGCGAATCGCCCGCGCCAACTCCTCTTCGCTTAACTCACGAAAGTTGCCATACATCAGCGCCCGCTCAAATGCGGGCGTCACCATGTCGGGGGGAGGTTGCGTGGGCGGAGGAAACTCGACCGGATCGTACTTCTGGTAAGCGTGAATGACTCCGCCGGGACGATACGGTTTTCGGTCGCTTTGCATTTAAATCTCGTATTCGATTTTTCCGTGCCGTTGGGATCGGCTGATCCGATCCATGCTGTACAGCCCCGCCAAAACAAACTCGACGCAGCTGGCGCGGACTGCTTCGTTCTCGCTGGCGTTGACCTCGAATGCCAAATCCCAGGCGGGCGGCACGTTCTGCAATCGTTCGGCATACTCGCTGCTGGGCAACATATCACCCACTTCGACCCTGACGCCGCTACGGAAGATTTCAGCGATGTCGGCTAAACCATGTTGCTCGACGTATTCGGAAAAAACAAGCTGAATCGCCCTGGCAATCACGTCGTCCAAAACCTGTCGCTCGCTCATCTGATGCGTCCCCATCAGATCCAGTTCCAATTTACCGAGGCTGCTGGAGTACAAATGCCCCAGATCGCTAATTCGCGGCACCGCGGGACGCTCGTTGTGGATGACGCCGCGTTGCCGCGCGGCCGCCACGACGGTCCGAAAATTTGCCAGTGATAGTCGCGCCGATACGCCAGAAGAATGATCAACGTACTTACTTTGCCGCGCCTGTTTAGTGATCTCTTCGACAATCTCGTACATGAAGTACGGTACCTGTACCGGGAATTCGCCTCCCAATTCGTCGCCGATCTCCTGCTGGATGATTTCCACACCCTGCTCTCGTTCGCGCGGATAGTGCGTTTGCACAATCGAGCCGATCCGATCCTTTAACTGCGGAATCACCTTACCACTGCGGTTATACGTCGATGGGTTTGCCGAAAACAAAATCACCACGTCCAAGTCAAACCGAATCGGGTAGCCGCGAATCTGTACATCGCGCTCTTCGAGAATATTGAACAGACCGACCTGGACCAAGTCATCTAATTCCGGCAGCTCGTTCATCGCAAAGATGCCCCGATGCATTCTCGGAATCAAGCCAAAGGAGAGCGCCTCTTCGGCACTCATGCTGACACCACCGGTTAGTTTCGCGGGGTCAATCTCACCAATCACGTCGGCGAATTTAGTCCCCGGACTCAACCGTTCCGCATAACGCCCGTCCCGATGCCACCACGCGATCTTGATGTCTTCCGGATCGTGCTGGTCGATCAGGCGGCGGCCAAGTGCCGAAATCGGATGCTGGGGATCTTCGTGAATTGCCATCTCCGGGTGATCGATGTACGGAATCCATTCATCCAAAAAGCGGGTTAGCATCCGCATGATCCGGCTTTTGGCTTGTCCTTTTTCACCCAAGAACAGCATGTCGTGCCCGGCCAACAGTGCCAGATTGATTTCGGGGATCACCGTGTCGTCGTAGCCAACAATTCCCGGGAACAACTCTTCGCCGCCGGCGAGCATGCGTATGAAATTATCGCGCAATTCATTCTTGACCGGCTTCGATTTCCAACCACTGTCCTGCAATTCCTTCAGAGTGGTTGGTTTCGGTGCTGTCATGATCGCATTCATTAGGGGCCAGCTATGTTTAGAAAGAAAGGTTTCGACTCGGCAATTGTAGCGCAGCGGCCACCACCAGAGTACGAATTCAGCAATTTTCCACCCGCCGCAACGCCGGAAGAAGCTCACGCTCACCAGCGTCCGGGCTGGCTGCTCGCCGGCATGATCATTGCGTACCTTGCACGATTTTTATCGTCGGCTCTGCCCGATTGTCATCCTCGGGCGAATTCTGGATGGGCTGAACGAAGATTGGCTGGCCCGTTTCCACGTCCTGGACAGCTAAGAAAAGCTGTTTGATTTTAGCAGCCGTCACCACCCAGCGGATCACATGCTGACCCGGTTCGACAGAAACCAAGATCGTCGGTGCATTAGCATCAAGGGGAATCTGCTGATCGTCCACCCAAATCTCCTGCGATACCTCGGGCGTGGTTTCAGCCAGACGCACGCGAATCTTCGTCGCCGCGACGACAGCAAACTGTCCTGCCAATCTGATCGTCCAGCTGGACGCATCCGCACCAAGCTTGGTGGCAATTTCGGCGAACGCATCGGAGCCGATTGCCACTGATGGCTGGTACTCCAAGCGGACGCCCAAATCTTTTTGATCGGCAAAGATTCGACCATTCAGCTGTCCCAGCTCAAGTTGTTCGACAGCTTCTGCTCTGGCCGGTCCAATCACGGGTTCAGGCTGCTTGTCGTCCGCTGGGTTCCTTATTTCAACCATGATTTGATTCTGCAGATATGTCGGCAGCTTTTTGACCGTTTCATCGATCAGGCGT
Organism: Pirellulaceae bacterium; assembly: GCA_041623895.1. Taxonomy (GTDB): domain Bacteria; phylum Planctomycetota; class Planctomycetia; order Pirellulales; family Pirellulaceae; genus JBFJVZ01. Next base: position 17,936 of record JBFJVZ010000007.1, read on the forward strand.
TCAGCTTCCAACTGCCGTAATCCTCTGGGAGAAAGATCGCTTGGCCGCAAGACTTCGATCGCATGCAATCGCATCGAATCGGCTTCGCGACCGTCATTTCGATCGGCTGCCCCGAGCCAACGCCCGGCGATCTCCAACCGCACATCCAAACCCGCATCGGATTTGATCGCTAGTTCATCGGTTGCCAGCGCCGCTAACCGTGGATCCGTGCCTTGCGCCAACCAAGGCAAACCGGTTTCCCACTGCCGCAGCACCAAGCAAAAGTACCGCCCCGTAATCCCCGCCTGAGCAGAGCTAACGTCGGCAGGCGGCTGCTGCATTATTCGCAAAGCCCTCTCACCCAGCTTGTCCGCCGCGATGGCAGCTTCCTGGAATTCATCCAAGGATTTCATCAGCGTGTCATCGTCGAATGTATCCGTGGATGACTGCACAGCCGCCAGGACGCTGCGGCAATCCGCACGGAGTTCATGGATCAACAATCGATCAGCCAGGGAAAATCCATTCTCAATCAGCGCCATTCGATCCCGGGCCGAGTCGAACCGGCGCGGCATTTCGATAAAGGACCTGACAAGCAACTGGTTGATGTCAATGTCATATTCGTCGCTTAATGGCTGAAGTCGCCGCCCTGCAGAGGCGATGTCCCCGACCAGCCATTCGCACTGTGCCATCGCGACTCGAATCGCCCAATCCATTGCGCTGTTGGCAGCAGCCGTCTGCTGAAACTCACTCAACGCCGACAAAGTATCGCCCGCGTTCTTCCGTGAAGGTTGAAGCAGAAGTTCTGGCACTGCCGCCACAAGCTGCCTGCGTGCTTCCGCGACAACCCGATCGTCAGGCGGCACGCGTCGCCGGCGAACAGCGTCGGCGGGCTCATCGTCCTGCTGCCCGACCGGAGCCGGCAAGTCAAGTTCTGACATGGAACGAATGTCTTCCAAGAGCATTTCCAATTCGATATCGGCATCGATCGCCAGTCTCGGCTGCATGGCCTCGTCAACTTCGACGACTTTTATCGGCGGCGCGTCAAATGCCGGTGAGGTCGAAGGTCGCTCGCCGCTCTGTTCTGAAGGCGCTGCGCCGAACCCCTCCAGCTCTGCTAGTGAAGAACCTTCATTGTTGACTGTCGGATTGCTCACCTCGGTCGGCTTGGCCGCAGCTAACGGACTGGCAGCAACATCCGGTTCCGGCGGACTGGTTGACGTTGCCTGAGGGGGTTCCCGTACCTCGAGCCGAGAATTCGGTACTAACGTCGTCGCTTCGACACGCGCCAGGGTCTCGCCGGACTGCGGATTCAGATCCCACACCCAAATCGTCGCTGCGGTCAGCAAGCAGATCAACAAGAACGAGACGGCTGGCTGATGCAATTGCATGCGAAACCAAGGAATGTTGAACCGTCGGCGGCGCAAAAGATCGCTCTCGTCCAAGCTACTTAGCCAGGGCAGATTTAACTGCGACCCCGTGGCCAAAACCACAGTATTCGAATCATTCAAGGCCGCCGGCCCGGGACTTGTTTGCTCACGCTGCGAACCTACCTGGCTGGAAGATTCGCGAACAGCGGAATCCTGACCGTTTGAAAACTGTGTCCTGCCGGCCCATCGCATTGCGTTGGGAAAAATCCGACCGACACTGGTGCGCTGACTTGTATTCACTCGGTTGCGCGGATCCAACAGCCGATACGTCGACGTCGCAATCATTGACAGCTGCAATTCCGTCCCCGGCGAGGGTGAAACCAGCTGTCGCCGCGCCAACGTCTTACTGCTTTTGATCGCAGCTTGTCGAATCACGCTCTGGCGTGACTCATGAGGCCGCACACCAAGACGACTAAAATCATCAGCGGTCAACGCAGAAGCAAAGCTGCCATGATCAGACTGCTGCTTGGAACGCGATTGGCGATCGTCGTCGCTTGTTTGCGGGCTCAAAACCATCGTTGGAAAATCGAAGTGTCGAACCAAACTGTAGGTAGGGTGGGGCAGGGAAGGGTAAGCAAGGCAGGGCTGTGTCGTCGCGATCTAATTGCGCTTGGACGCAATTCCGACAGTCAAGGTTCCCAGTAACCACCCCGGTCGCCCTACACGTTACAAACGTCAAACGCCTGCTGTAGCGACGCGATCGGATCATCGGCGGTGGGAATGAACTCCTGAGCAATGTAGCCCTGGAATCCTGTCTTTATTATCGCACGAATGACAGCGGGATAATAAATTTCTTGGTCTTCATCCAGCTCACGTCGGCCTGGATTCCCTGCGGTGTGATAGTGCCCCACAATTTGGTGATAGCGGTCGATATTCCGGATCAGATCGCCATTCATGATTTGCACGTGATAGATATCAAACAGCAACTTGAAATTGGGAGAGTCGATGGCCTTGACCAAATCGGCACACAAGTGCAGGTCGTCGCCCCAATAGCCCGGATGTCCTTTCATCGGATGAATGGTGCCATCTGCGTTGTAGTGTGCTCGACTATTCAGATGTTCCAGCACCAAGCCGACGCCCTTTTCTTCGGCATAGGGAAGGATTCGTTTCCAGCAGGCCAGACAGTTTTTGCGCGCCGCCTGGTCGCTAATGCCTTCTTTACGCATCCCGGTAAAAGTGATGACGTTTGGCGCACCGTAATTGACCGCCAAATCGATCCCATCGCGAAGCTTCTTTTCCACCTCGGCATGGTTATCCGGATCAAGCGGGCCTTTGGCAAAACCGTGGCTGCCAACCAAGGAAATCTTCAGGCCCAGCTTGGTGACTTCGTCATAGGTTGCTGATGGAATGCCCTCCATCGCTTCCAGTCCGATTCGCTGGCAATGTTTGGCCAAAGTGATGGCATCCATCGGCTTGAAACACCAGCCCATGATCGATTGATGAACTTTGCCGCTGGGCTGCTGCTTGGTCGGATCTGACGACGCCTGGTCGTCCTGCGCCAATAGCGAGGAAGCCGCTGCGGCCGATCCGGCAAGCAAAACATTGGTCGTCAAGAAATCACGTCGCTTCACAATCAAGCTCCTCAAGTCAGTTAGCGGACAATGCCAACCATTGTATGCGGACGCAACCAGCAGGGTTCAGCGGGCATCAAGGAACCACGATCTTCGCCCAAAACGGGCGTTTTCGGTCGGCTCGCTGGCGGGCATCTTCCAGCAGGACGGTTAGCGATCCGTCAAAGTCGAAATAGAACGGTCTCCTGCCATATCTGACCGTAACCCGCTTTGCCAGATCGATCCCCATGTCTGGTCTCAGCCAAATTGTGAAGCGATCGGTCGGCCCTTGGCCAATGCGAATTTGATTCTCCGCGCCGATAAAAGCGGAAACCAGCTTGCCGCGTATCCGCTCTGCCTGCTCCCACAAAACCGGATTGATCGCGGTGCCCGGTTTTAAGCCGTCAAGCTCCAACCACCAGAAAAACGTATCGCCTTCCCGCATCGTGGTGGTTTCGATCTTGTCCGGTATGCCCTTACGCACGTGCGAAGCAAGATTCATCCATTCGAACATGCGAGGCAGTTCTTCGGGAAAGTATTCGTGGCCGTGTCCCCGGTACATCACGACCATGGCATCATTGCGAACCTTGACATAGTCGTCCAAGATCGGACCGCTTCGAATCAGCGGAGCAGGTGCGCCATCCAATTCTCCCATCACCATGTACAGCGGTACATTTTCGGCGTTGGGGAAATAATGCGCGATCGTCTTGCCGGGCTCGGCACTAATTGAAATCATTCCCGCCCAAATGTCGGGATGCGAGACGGCGATGTCCCAAGCAGCCGTGGCACCCTCGCCGTGGCCAACCAAAAAAATGCGGTCGGCGTCGATGGAGGCGCGTCGCATCGCGTCCCTCAGCGAGACCAGTACGCGCTGGTGCTCTCGCGGCGTGTACTCGTAAACCCGCTGTCCGGGCCGTGTCCAGCGGGGCGCGAGCACAATGTACCCGTGTCGTGTCGCCTGGCCAATTCGTTGCTGGGATTCTGCGTCGAACTGCCCCGCCCACCAGTCAAGCTGCTGCTCGGCGGCGCCGCGAGGCGGATGCAAGGCGACCACACATGGGTATTCACGAAGTGGATCGTATTCCGGCGGCAGTTGGATCACGTAATCGGGCAATATCTGAGTTGCGTTGTCGACTGGCGGCGCGGTCACGGAGTGCATCCCCGGCGCTACTTCAGATTCCTCGGGCCAGGTTCTTGGCGGAGTCAGCAGCGGCAACATCCGCGCGACGTACTCGGGCTCGGCCCCTTCAAGATTCTGAAGCTCTTGGATAATCGCTTGTCGTCGCGCCGGGTCATCCGTCCGCAAGTATTCGGAAACTAATTCGCGTACCCGAATCAGCGAGATCGTGATCGTCAAGTTCTGCTCGCCGGAACCGGGTCCCAGCAACCAGCCGGCGACGGCCAGTGCAATGCGATCCTCCAGCGGAATCTTTTCCTCGTTGCCAAACTGCAGATAGTCGTTCATGCGGGTCAGTGTCGCCGAGGAAAGCCCCGCCTCGATTTCATCGATCACTGGTTTCAACTTGGCCGCCTGAACCTCATTCAGCTGTTTGACTTGTTGACGCAGCGTCGCAACCAGTGTCTTGGCTCGATCGGCAGTTTGATCCAATTTCCCCACAGCGTCTTGGACTTGCAAACGCGTGACGCGGCCAACGGCCTGCAGCGGAAAACCTTGGTAGATCTTTCGAGCAAACACTTCTTGACCAGCTTCGGCGCGACGTTTCGCTTCATCAAGCAACTGGGTCGCCTGAAATTCTGTGATCGAGATCAGCTGAGCCCGCAAGTCCTGTTCTTCGGGATAATCCTTCAGGACCTGGGTCAATTCATCATGAGCATCGGCATAGCGCCGGGTCTCAATAAAGAAGCGAACGACGTCCAGCCGGCGTTCGATGTCGTTTTGGTCCAGGCGCCTTTTGAAGATCTTTCGCAGCGCCTCGGAAGAAAGCGAACTTGTGGCGACGCGCATGTCCCAGAGATAGGAGGGCGTGGCCTTCAAGGCTTCCAGCTTGGCGTATTGAGAATTCAACTCCGTGATGCCTTGAATGATTGTCAACGGGCTGCCCTCAGGGCCTCGCACCGTGATCGCTCGGCGGCCAAATTCGTTAAATTTAGTGACGCCAAAAATTGAGCCGATGCCTTGAAAGGCCTGACCATTCAGGGGCGTCAGTTGTTTGAACTCAAAAAACGTGTCGACTCCACGAATATCGATAGGATCTGCAGCCAACATGCCGTTGCGGTGGATGTAGATCCGTGTCATACCATCATCGATCAACATAATTGGCCGCGTTTGCACTCCACCGCCACCAGCTGCGGACGCGAAGGGGTTTTGATTCAGCGAGGCGATATCGGCGATCAATCCGTTTAACGCGAGCCCGTTTTTCAACCGCACTTGCTGGTCTGCCAAAGATGGCGTGATCCCCAACAACCAGACTCCAAACGCCAGCACGATCGACGTGCTTTTTCGATGGTCGACGGTCAGGATACTCACGATGTGGTTTCCCCACGCCCGGTGGTCAGGATGGCGACCGCTTGCAGCAATGACCTTCCCAGCGGGGCAACGCCGTCGCGCACCGAATGAACCGCCGGCATCGTTTGCCCGATCCAGTCTCGATCTTGAACGTGGCGCCACCAACGTGCCGGATCGACAATGGCCTGCTGCTCGTCAGACTCGAATGACTGGGCGGCAATGACAGTCTCGCCTTCTTCTTCGTGTCGCGGCAACTGGACAAAAAATCCCAGCAGCAGCACAGCGGCCAGGGCCGCAATCAGCGACCAGCTCGAATTCAGTTGTCCGCTAAGTGAGTGAGGCCTCGGCTGTCGGCTTGGTGGCTGTCGGCTTGATGGTTGGATAGACAAAACCGAATCGATCTGCTGCCAGACGATCATTCGCTGTTGACAATCTGGGCACAGCCGCGCGTGCGACTGCAAAAGTTGATCGTCGTCCAGCGGACGGTTGGCGTCGATCAGACACTGCATGCGATGCTCGAAATCACTGCACTTCATTTCACCGCCTCACACAGATGATGTTCCTCAGGCAGCACATCTCTTTGCCGTAAGTGATCAATCAGCTTGATTCTCGCCCGGTGCACCCATGTCTTCACCGTGCCCAGGGGAGATGCCATGCGCTCCGCAATCTCAGCATAATTCAGCGCGTGCTGATGAAAAAGTATGAACGCTCGCTGTTGGTTTTCGGGTAGCGACAACAACGCCAGATCAAGCTCTTCCCGCAGCGACTCGGCATCTCGAGCCTGGTTGGTACGGTTGGTGGTGGGTTCAGAGGTCGCCGACAGCGGCTGGAAGTTTTGCCGCCTGGAAAGATGAGTTCGACATCGGTTTCCCGCGATCGCGATCAACCAAGGCTCGATCGGTTTCTGAGAATCCCAACGGTGAAGGTACTTGGCAACCCGGGAAAATGTTTCCTGAGTCACGTCCTCGGCATCCTGGCGGTGTCTGAGCATTTTCAGGCAGACATTGAATACCAGGGAATGATATCGCCCAAACAAAGTTGCGAAAGCCGTGGGATCGTTTCGACGTACTTGTTCGGCCAAGAACGCATTGGATTCGTTCATCGACTTTCCTCGATTCTTCCTGGCTCAATCCAAGCAATTCGCGTCCCCTCGGCTCCGGCAACACGTCGGTTCAAGGAAGACGAATCTAGCGGCCGCTGAAGAATCGTTTCAACGCGTCATCGGCGGCATCACGAGAGCTATCCGCCAACGCCGCTTTGTAATGTGCAGGCAATTTGCCTGGCCCTTTCTTCTCTTTCTTTTGCTTCTTCAGCTCTGATAACTTGCCTGAACCCTCGGCTACGGAGTCACTGACGGACAACTCGGTGCTGTCACCACTATCTGACTTCGGTTCCTCTTCCTTTTCCTTGGCTTCATCCAAACGAAATTGTCGGGTTTCTGGATCGGAGAGCTTACGGACTCGGTCAATCTGATCCGCCTCGTCCAGCCAACTAGTGACGTCGACTTCCTCGAACTTGCTATCGGCGCCCGCCTCGACCGTTCTGGCGGCCGCGTCTCCCATGTCAGCAACGTGGGGCTTCTTCGGAGCCTGCAAGCCAACCTCAATGACCGCCTCGAATTTCAGTTTTCCAACTTTGATTTCGTCGCCGGGGCTGAGGACTTTTGCCTTGTCCGTGGGAAGTCGTTTGTCGTTAACGTACGTGCCGTTTCGACTATTCAGGTCCTGAATCAAGACTCGGTTATCACGGATCACGATGATGCAATGCTTGCGACTGACCGATTCACTCTTGGGGCGCAATTGGCAAGATTCGCTACGCCCAATCAGAAACTTGTCCGTGGTTAACCCAATTTCCTTGCCCGCATGACTCCCCGACAAGACCTTGAGCTTCACTTGCATAGATCACCTTCATCTCCACTGATCCCTCAAATGCCGCCAGACGACACCGAGCCAACCAAACGAACCTTGATGTCCCGAGTGACCCGTCCGTGTGGCGGACGATTCACTCCGTGCCAAGAGGCAGCTTGAACTCGTGTCTACCCTCGCGATTTTTGCGCGACCCGAGCCAAGACTATTCTACGCAGATTCCAGTGATCGAGAATGCCACAATTCGCTGTTTACGCGCTTTCTCGCGACTTAGAGGCCATTTAGCAGACCTTGGCAAAGATTAACGCGCCCCCACCACACCCCCCTGTCTAGCCATAGCGATGCTGTTTAGCGGCGGCGATTCCAAACGCTGTTCCCAAATCTCTCAGCCTCGATCTGGTGCCCGCGAAGCCGCTCTTGCTCGCTCAGTCGACCTGATGTCCAGACCAGGTCCAGCCTCTGGCCAAGTCCCTGGGCGATCGGCTTGACCAATTCCGCCGGTTCCACGTGGCTTGCCGTTAAGTCCGATATGCCGGGCAACTCAGGAGCATAGGCACTTGCTCGCAGCAGCAAACTTCCGTGCTGCAAGACAGCATGACGTGATCGTCGTTGGGCACTCCCCAGGATCTTGTATCCGCTGACCACCAAATCCTCGTCCGTTCGTCTTTGGAAACACAAAAATGCTGAACGATCGCCTCCGCCCTGGGCCTCAAGGCGGTAGGCGCGCGCCGTGACACCCAGCTCAGCAAGCACATCCGCGATCGTTGTGTGCATATGACGATACAAATCTTGCCGCTGGCGCGTTGCCGACGCGGCCATCGGCACTACCAAACAGTACGTTAACTCGTGATCGTGCAAGATTGCTCCGCCACCGGTCGACCTCCGCACGCACGTTGCCTGACTGCTTGCTGGATGCTGATTCCTCGACTCATAGTGCTGGAAGTATCCCAGTGACAAGGTTGGTTCAGTCCAACCATAGAAGCGAAGCGTTGGTACCGATGAGTGTTCCACGGACTCGATAATTGCCTGGTCGGCAGCCATGTTCCATGAAGCCGAACCGGCGGTCAGTGGCAGTAATCGTGCTCGCATGTCAGCATTTTAGAAAAAGCCCGGCACGCATCAGCCCGCTTCGGCACATTGTTTTTCGTAAGTCCCATAGTCAAGCAACGACGCCAGCGACGAATCGTCGTCGACTCGAATCTTGACGATCCAGCCGAAATCATAGGGATCGTCATTAATCCCTTCCAAATTGTCGGGCAAATCGCTGTGGACGTCGATCACTTCGCCACTGACCGGACTGTACAGCGGACTGACGGCCTTGACCGATTCAACTTCACCAAATTCTTCACCGGCGGCGACGGTCCGACCGACTTCCGGCAAATCCATGTAAACCAGATCGTTCAACTGTTCGATCGCGAATCCCGAGATACCGACCGTGGCAATTTTTTTTCCGCTCTCTTCGGAGATATCCACCCATTCGTGCGTCTCCGCGTACAGAAGCTTGGTTTTGTCTCGCGACATTTCGGACTCCTCTTGCGATTGATTATCTGGATCGTTTGTAAAACGGCATTTTCGTTTGGCGTGCTGAGACCATCTTTCCGCGAATATCGATCTGGAATTCGGCATCAGCGGCATGCACAGAATCAACGTACGCCATCGCGATCGGATATCCAAGAGTCGGTGACGGCCCGCCACTGGTGACGACGCCCAGCGGTCGGCCATCGCTGTGCAGTACGGGACATCCCTCCCGTGCCGGCCGCTTCCCCTCGGGAAGCAATCCGATGCGAACACGGCTCGGTCCCGCGGCAGCAATCTCGCGTAATGCTTGATCGCCAATGAAGCAGCGGTCTTCCAGGTTGCAAGCGAAGGCAAGCCCAGCGGAAAGAGGATCGATGGTTTCGTCTAATTCGTGGCCGTATAGCGGCATGCTCGCTTCCAACCGCAGTGTATCGCGAGCACCAAGCCCCGCGGCGGCGAATCCCTGATCGCGTCCGGCCAACAATATATTTTCCCAAATCCGTTCCGCTTCTTCGGCTCGCACAATCAGCTCAAATCCGTCTTCTCCGGTGTAGCCGGTGCGGCTAACAATCACCGGCTTGCCAAACTGTTCGGTAACCGCGGCGCGATAATATTTCAAGCGACTGGGGTCGAATTTGAACAGCCGCTTGCAGATCTCGATCGCCTGGGGACCCTGAACGGCAATCATCGCAGTCAGTTCCGTGCGGTCAGAAACCGTGACGGTGGGAAAGTCGGCCAGGTGCGGCTGAATCCATTTGATGATCTTCTGCCGATTAGACGCGTTGACGACCAACAGGTGATAGCGACTTTGTGAAGGCGTCTCCAGGTGCGATACCAAAACGTCGTCAAGCACACCACCGTCGGCATTGCACATCAATGCGTAGCGAACACCGCCGATTGGCATGTCGGCCACGCGACGGGTGAGCAGATGGTCCAAGAGATCTGCGCTGCCCGCGCCGTCAAAGCGAATTCGCCCCATGTGGGAAACGTCAAACAGGGCCGCCGCCGACCGGCAAGCCTGATGTTCGCTGATGATCGAGGCGTACTGAATCGGCATCTCGAAACCGGCAAACGGAACCATTTTCGCGCCGGCGGTGCGGTGCCAGGAATCCAAAGGTGTTGTGGCAAGCTGTGTAGTCATGAACGTCAGTGTATCGACCAAACTCGCAGCAAAGTAGCCGTCACTGTCCCGCGAGAAAATTCGAACGAATCGCCTGACAACGCGTGTCGAAAACGCCATCAGTCGAGCTCAGTCTGTCTCGCCCGCCAGCGATCGAAACGACGATCTTCAGCCCGCGTTTCGTGCTCGCCCAACGAGCACGATTCGATCACCATTGTGGCGAACCAGCGTCACGCCGGCGACCAACCATGCCGGGAACCACAAGACCGAGCAAGCGCCGAAGATGGACGACACGCCCAACCACAGGAATGCGGCGGGAAAGCCTGCCGCGACAATTGACGCGACCAAGATGCAAGCGAAACGGTTAGAATAAAGAAATACTCCATGCGGATATGGTCACGGCTTCGTGAGTTGGAACGCTCGGTTTTCGCTCAAGATCCTGCCGGACAAAACCGCGTGGGGACAATTCGGCGAGCATGGAAACCGCGCGGCTACCGCTTACGTTTCTTTTTCTTTTTCTCGCGGCGATCTTTTTTTCGTTTGGTTTTGTATTTCGACTTGCTCGTCTTCGTTTTCTTGGCGGCCTTTTCGCCGCGACCTGCCGAATGATTTTTCACCACTTCCAGGTACAGTTGGCGATCTTGCAAGTCGACTTTTTCAACTTTGACCGTTAGCTGGTCTCCCAATCGAAATCGGTTGCCCTCCTTGTAACCGCTGATCATCTGACCCCGCCGCTCGAATCGATACTTGTCTTTCGGCAGCGTGGTGATCGGCACAAAACCGTCCACGGGCAACTTGACACACCTGGCGTGCAGCCCATCGGCAAAGACTCGGCTGATCACCGCTTCCATCGTCTGGCCAATATGCTTTTTCAGAAAGTGCAATAACTTCAACTCGATCAGTTCTCGCTCGGCACGCTCGGCGTTGCGTTCCATGTCGCTGCAGTGATGACCTAGTTGGACCAGCACCGCAAAGGGATCGTGCGGTGTCGGCTTTCCATCAAGCAGTTTCTGCAGCAAACGATGCACGGTCAGATCGGGATAGCGGCGAATCGGGCTGGTGAAGTGGCAGTAGTGCTCGATGTCCAGCGCATAATGCCCGTCTCGTTGCGGACCATAAACCGCCTTGTTCATGCTCTTGAGCACCGAGAAATTGACGGCGTCCTCCAGCACTGTCCCGGCAACCTGGTCGAGCACGCTTTGGATCTCAAAGCGACTTTCGATCGAGCCAACTTTCAAGCCCAAGTCTTTGCAGAACAAGCCAAGTTGACGAAGTTTGCGACGCTCGGGCGGCGGGTGAATGCGGCGCAAAAAGTGCAAACCCAAGTCGTCCAGCCAGGTCGCTACCGCTTCGTTGGCCGCCAACATGAATTCTTCGATGATCTGGTGACTTTCCGTGTGCTCGACTCGCTGTGCCCCTTTGACTTTTCCGGACTTGTCGAATTCCAGCTTGACGTCGGGCATGTCCATCGACAGCGCACCGTGCTTGAAACGTGACCGCCGCATCTGCATCGCCAACTCGTGCATGCGAGAGAGCAAGTCACAAACTTGGCCACCCCACTTGCTGCGAAACTGATCGGGATTGGCCAAGAATTGGTCGACTTGCCCGTAGTTCAAACGCATATCACTGTGGATCGCTGCGTTGTGCACTTCGGTGTGCGTGACCGTCAGGTCATCCCGGATTTCGATCTCGCACGTCTTGACCAACCGCGTACGTTCTGGCTGTAGGCTGGCCAGATGGTTGCTGATGATTTCGGGAATCATTGGTACGACGCGATCGGGCAAGTAAACGCTGGTGCCCCTCTTTCTCGCTTCTTCATCCAGTTTGCTGCCGAGCGGAACAAATTGACTGACGTCCGCGATATGCACCCACAGCCGCCAACACCCGTCCTCACGCTGCAGTGATATCGCATCGTCAAAGTCACGAGCGTCAAATGGATCGATCGTGATCGTCAGCATCTTCGTCAGGTCCTTGCGGCCCTCCGGGATCACATCGTCGTTGAACGCATCGGCCTGGGCGCGGGCGTCGTTCAGCACCGCTTCGGGAAACTCATCGGGCAAACCGTATTGCCGCATGATCGACAGTGTGTCGATCGCCGGATTGGTGCTGCTGCCCAATCGCTCCAAGATCACCGCTTCGCCGCCGAAGCCCTGTTCGTCTGGGAACTCGACAATCTCCACAAAGACTTTGTCGTCGCTACTCAGTGGCAAGCCTCGCACGTCACCGACTGCGACCGGATGCTCGTAGTGAGTTCCGTCCAGGTAGACGACTGACTCGCCGTCTTCGCTGCGAAACGTGCCGGTGAATTGCCGGCGAGCGCGCTGCAAGATTTTGATGACAAGGCCTTCGTTGCCACCTTTCCGCGAGGGCCGTATCTTCGCCTCGACCAGGTCACCCTCCATCGCGCCAGCGGTCGATCCCGGTGGAATAAAAATGTCATCCGGGATTTCGGAAGCTCCTTCGCCACCGCCGTCGCCGGGGCGCAAGAAACCAAAGCCACCACCACCCATCGCGCGGCGAAAGGTGCCCCGCATTCTGTCACTCGGTCCTCCGACCGATCCTGTACTTAAAACCAAATGATTAGATCCATAGACTAACCGGCCTTCCAAAACCAACTGCTTGATCACTCGCCGAAGCTCTCGATAATCATCCGGGTCGAGCTTCAATTGCTCAGCAATCTTCTTTGGCTTTGCGGGCCGATAGTCGGCTGAGACGACCAACCGCATCACGCGGTCAGCCAATTCTGTTGAAATATCCATGCCGAAAAGATAACGTACAAAGCGGTTTTCACAGACCCGGCAGAATGTTGTCGTCGCTGCGAGATTCGCGTTCTGGCGACCAACCACTTTACGTGTTCGCTACTTTAGTCACGTTTGGGACGCCCTTGGTTCGCGAAAACATCACGATTCGCCTATTTCCTCGGCCAATCCGTGAACCTTGGTGACGCCCATCTGATCTTTTCCTGTCACTTGACGGCGCGACTGGTGCCCGGAGGCGTGATCGGTGCGGCGGGCTTGCTTTGGCTTTGCTGTCCACTTTCGATGCGTTCCCCACCGGCTTGTAAAGCCAGTCCGCCTGACCCTGGTAGCTCAGTGGGTAGAGCAACAGACCATGAATCTGTAAGTCGCGGGTTCGACTCCCGTCCAGAGTTCCGGGTCGACAGGCCCGGTGCGTTCGAAGACGCACCTCCACCGGTGTGCTGGGTTTACCGGCGAACCAAACGACACGCGGCCAAGTCTTGATAACGTTGCAGATGCGTCACTTTGTGACCGTCGCAGCGTTTGACTTGGGCGCACCATGACGTCCGCGCTTTGAGGGCTTCCACAGTCCGTGCGACCGCTTTCCCGCGGTGCTTGTGCAGCGGCACTACTCCTGACTCGGTAGATCCAGTCAAGGACAGTGTCGCCAATCAAGTACGAACAGAATGACGGTCTCATCGACCGCAGTTGCTCCCCGCAAGGGCGAATGGGTTGTGCGGATCGCAGGGTGAGCCCGGCCACCATTTTTTAGGAGACACCCCATGATCGGCTTCCGAAACATTCTCGTACGTGACTACCAGACGGCGATCGTCTTTCGACGTGGCGTACCGAGCGCGCGTCTGGACGCGGGCCGACACCTTGTCTGGGGCCTGACGAAAGTGCTCGTTTTCGACCGCCGCGATGTTTCCATTCTTGACAGTCGACTGCCGGACCTTGTCCGTAGCGGATTGCTTGACGATTTGGTAACGGTCGTTGACCTGAACGACAACCAGCGCGGTTTGGTATGGATCGACGATCGATTCTTCATGACGCTGGCACCAGGTCTGTATGCGTTTTGGAATGATCCGCACACGGTTCGTGTTGAAGTGCTGGACATCGACGGCGACGGCCTGCAATTGCAGCACCCGGCCTTGCCGGCGATCGTGCAGAGCACGACGGCACAGAGCATGCTGGACGTTTGCCGAATCAACGTCGGCCTGATCGGCGTAAAGATTGTCGATGGACGGTTTGTAGAAACGGTAACTCCCGGTATCTACGCGTTTTGGCGATCCGGCCGCAAGGCGACGATCGTCGAAGTCGACACTCGGGAAACGCTGCTGGATATCGGCGGCCAGGAACTGATGACCGCCGATCGCGTGACGCTGCGGCTGAATGTGAACGTGGCCTACCGGATCGTCGACCCGGCGCGAGCAGTCCAGGCAACGGCCGACCTGCGGCAGGCGCTGTACCGCGAGGTTCAACTGGCATTGCGAACGGCGATTGGGCAGCGAGATTTGGATGCGCTGCTTGCTGACCGGGATTCGCTGGCTGGTGAACTGGCCACGACGGTTAGCGAAGCCGGCACGCGACTGGGGATCGAGCTGATTAGCGTCGGTCTGCGTGACGTGATCTTGCCCGGTGACATGAAGGAACTGATGAACCGAGTGGTCGAGGCGCGCAAGGCGGCCGAAGCCAACTTGATCACGCGCCGGGAGGAAACGGCGGCCATCCGCAGTCAGGCCAACACGGCCAAGTTGCTGGCGGATAACCCAGCTTTGATGCGGCTCCGCGAACTGGAAACCCTGGAACGCGTTGCCGCCAGCGGAACGCTGCAAGTCCTGGTTGGCGAAAGCGGCTTGACCGACAAGCTAACCAAGCTGATTTAGTCGAAACCGTCTGAGGTGCCCGTCACTTCAGGCGGTTTTTCTTTGGCCAAAGTCGCCGAACGCTGGGACCGAATTCGGAGAATTCGATGACAGCAGTCGCTAGAATGACTGCTTTTTCAACGGTAGGTTGCATGGATCGAGTCACTGACCTGGGCGGCTTCAATCAGCTGGTCAACGCCCGCGACGGCTATTTCGTTGCCAATCAGAATGATGCATTCGTTGGCCGGGCACTGATCAAATACGGTGAGTATTCACAGCTGGAAATGGACTTGCTTCGTCAAATCGTGGCGCCCGGCGACATTGCTGCTGATATCGGCGCGAACATTGGTGCCCACACCGTTGGCCTGGCAAAGTTGGTCGGATCGTCGGGTCGAGTGCTTGCGTTTGAGCCGCAGCCGGTGATCTTTCAAAATCTGTGTGCCAATCTGTCACTCAACAGCATCACCAACGTCGATGCGTTTCACTGTGGGATCGGCGATCAACCCGATACCATCACCGTTCCCTATTATCGATACGATCAACCGTTTAACTACGCCGGCATTGGACTCGATCGACGCTACGACCAGGGTACGCAGGTGGAGGTCAAAACCTTCGATGAAGTTTTCACCTACCCACGATTGAAATTGCTGAAGATCGACGTCGAAGGCATGGAAGCGAACGTGCTGAAAGGTGCCCGGGAAAGCATCGCGAAATTCAAACCCGTGTTGTACTTGGAAAATGATCGAGCCGACCAATCGGAGCAGTTGATCGAGCTGGTGATGAGCATGGACTATCGGTTGTGGTGGCACCTTCCGCCGCTATTCAACCCCAACACCTTTTTCGGTGACTCGGAAAATCTTTTCCCCGGCATCGTTTCACTCAATATGCTTTGTTTGCATAAGGATGCTCCGGCGAATCTGCCTCAATTCACCGAGATACTCGAACCGCTGGTGCATCCGATTCTGACCAGTCAGCAATGATCCCTTGCGGCTTTGATGCTGATCGAGCATTGATCTCTCCTCGGCAAGCGGTTGCCGCTAGCTGCATTTTCAGATATCTCGTAGGCCAGGACTTGTCCTGGCAATAAGGCGCCAGGACAAGTCCTGGCCTACCGATGATCCCACATCAATGATGAAATTGCCGCTAGCTGCGACGACTTTGGTCGATCGTGATCCATTTCCATTCCGTCATTTCTTCGATCGCCGCATTCGTTCCTTCGCGTCCGAAACCACTATCGCCAACACCGCCGAAGGGTACGTGTGGCTCTTGCTGAATCGTCACGCCGTTGATGTGTACCATACCCACATTCAGCTGCTGGGCGAATCTGAGCGCAGCATCAATATCCGCCGTAAACACGGACGCGACCAGTCCGAAACTTGTTTGGTTGGCGGCGGCCAATGCATCTTCGCTGGTTTCCACGACGCTTACGCAAGTCACCGGGCCAAATGTCTCTTCGTGGTGAATCAGCATGTCATCGGTCACGCCGGTCAAGATCGTGGGCCGGCAACAGTTTCCATCCCAGTCTCCGCCGATCACAACGTTTGCACCCTTGTCAACCGCATCTTGAAGGTGCGAATCAATGCGTTGGCGCTGCTTTTCGTTGATGATCGGACCGATGACCGTTTTTGGGTCTCTTAAATCACCCATGACCAGCGAGCTGGCGGCACGGGAGAATGCTTGCAGAAAACGCTGCGCGATGGTTCGCTGGACAAAAATCCGACTGGCCGACATGCAAATCTGGCCTTGAAACATAAAGCTGCTAAATGTCGCCGCGCGGACCGCGGCATCGACGTCGGCATCGGCCAAAACGATCAATGCGTTTTTGCCGCCCATCTCCAAGGTGACACGTTTCCCGTGCTTGCCACACAATCCGCGAATGTGATTGCCGACTTTTGTCGACCCGGTAAACGTAACCATCCGCACGTGTGGATGTGTCACCAGCGGATCTCCAATGTCGTATCCACTGCCGCACACAACGTTGAAGGCTCCATTGGGAAATCCCGCCTGGGCGTAAAGCTTTGCCAGCCGTAAAGCAATCACGGGTGCTTCTTCCGAAGGCAACAAGACCACCGTATTGCCCGTCGCCAGCGGCATCGCGCTGTGCTTGATCGCTTTGATCAGAGGCACGTTGAACGGAGTGATGCCGGCGATCACCCCGATCGGTTTGCGAACACTGATGCTGAGACGGGCGGCGGTGCCCGTTGGCAGAGATTGGCCGGCCACCTGCCGCGGGATGCCAGCAGCTGCTCGCAGCGTTTCGATGGCCGCGGCTACTTCATACTTGGCTTTTTGGATCGGTGATCCGATTTCATCAACCAGAACCTGCTCGAACTCGGCGGCATCACGTTCCAGCAATTCGGCTGACTTGATCAGCCAGGTTTCACGCCGGCCCGGAGGCGAATCCGCGTAGTCCGCAAAAGCCCCATGCGCCGCCCTGACCGCGGCATCGATGTCGTCTTCTGTCCCCCGCGCGGCACGCGCGTAGAGCGAATCATCAAGCGGATTGAGCACATCGAATGACGCTTGCGGATCAAACGACGTCTCGATCCCATCAATCCAGTGCCCGCAGTTCGTTCGCTTCATCAGCACACACTCAGCAATTACACTTGTTATCTTGGGGAGTTTGTTAATCGTATCGCCAATTCGGATCACGTCGATGGTCACCCATTGTTTCAAACTCTATGCCCTGGCTGCTTGCCTTGTTGTGTCTCACGCATGGGGCCAATCGGTGGGCCAATCGGTGGGCCAATCAGCTCGCTGGCACGATCAGATCGATAACGTTGATCCGCGGCGTGACGCCATCGCCGGTCAATGGCGGAAAACGGCTGACGGACTTCGCACGGATGCTGCAACCAGTGCTCGGATCGCGATCCCGGTCAAATTACCGCGGGAATATGATTTTCGCAGCGAGTTCACCCGGCATTCCGGGCAACATTCGATCGCTCTGTTCTTCACCAGCGGCAGTGGTCGAGCCACGTTTGAGATCGATGCTTGGGGAAAGCACCTCGCCGGCATCCAGCAAATCGATGGTCAAACCATGCAGAAGCATGCTGTGAAGTCAGGCAGCCAGCGTTTAGAGAACGGGCGAAAATACACCGCGGAAGTGCGCGTTCGAACCGACTCGGTCACGGTGCTGCTGGACGATCAAGTCCTGGCGACCTATCGCGGTGATGGCTCCAATCTTTCGCTTCATTCACTTTGGCAAATGTCCGATCAAGTGACCTTGGGCGTCGGCGCCTACCAATCCGAGACGACGTTTCATCGTCTTGGGCTGCGCGCGGTGTCCGCTGAGCCGATCGCTGCATCGCAGCCCAAGGTAGCGATGTCGAAACGTCCTGCGAAAATCGCGAAGTCGCCGGCGCGGCCCTCGCTGCCGCGCAAAAATGCGGGTTCGAAACGCGTACTGATCGTGATTGCCGATCAACATTTCTTTTACCGCGAGTACGCTGATCCACGTCAGGAACTGGAACAAGCCGGTTTCACCGTCGATGTCGCCGCCGGTAATCGATCGCCGTGTTTTCCACACGCCAATTCAGGACAGGGCGCGGACCGAGGGGGCGTAAGACCGGATTTGACACTGGCGGAAGTCGATCCAAGCCGTTATGAAGCGATCGTTTTTTCCGGCGGCTGGGGTGCGTCGATGTACCAGTTTGCATTTGCTGGGCGTTACGACAATGCAACCTACAACGGAAATCAAACGATCAAGAAGGCGGCAAATCAACTGATCAACGCGTTCGCAGCTCAAGACAAATACATTTGCGGAATCTGTAACGGCGTTTCCGTATTGGCCTGGTCACGAGTGAACGGGAAAAGCTTGCTGGATGGCAAACGTGTGACGGCGCCAACACGAGCCGCGCCTAGCGGAGTCTATAACGGTCGCCGTGGCGCACCATCAATTCGCTGGCACGTGGAGCAAAACGGTGGACGGCTGGTCCCGGCCGGATCGATCGGTCATCCGGGCTCGCGCGCGGACGACGTGCTGGTCGACGGCAGAGTGATCACCGCCGAGGACGACCAATCCGCTCGCGAAGCAGGACGGCAGTTGGCCAAATTGCTGAGCGCAACGTAGATGGATCCTGCTGAAGAACTGCTAGAGAGTGGTTACACGATCCTGGCCAAGGTGATGTCGCACGCCGAGTGCGAATCATTGATTGCAGAAATCGATCGCGCGTTTTCCAATCGTCCGGGCGATGCGATCGAAGCAGGGCAGGGCAGGGTGGTCGGCGGCCGCAACTTGATCGACGCGTGGTCCGGTTGGCGCGCGATCACACAGAAAGCTGCGGTCCGCAACTTTTTGATCGAGCAAATCGGGCCGGCCGCCGGGCTCGTTCGGATTCTTTACTTCGACAAACCGCCGGGACGCGGCTGGTCGCTATCGATGCACCGCGACCGCACCGTCGCTGTTGCAAGGCACCATCAACCCCCGGATCCGTTCTCAAAACCCACCGTCAAAGCAGGCGTACCGCATGTCGCAGCGACGGAAGAACTGCTCAGCCAAATGATCACCCTCCGTTTACATTTGGATGCGATGCACGACGACAACGGTCCGCTGGTGGTGATTCCCGGATCACACGTTGATCGGCCGCAAGCCGAAGCCAACCTGCAAACCATCCACTGCCAAGCGGGTGACGTGTTCGTGATGCGTCCGCTGCTGTCGCACGGCAGCAAGGCTGCGAGTGCCAAGACAACTGATCATCGCCGCGTACTGCATTTGGAAGTTGCGGCGGAGGAAGCATTACCAGGGGAGTATCATTGGTATCGATTCGAGTCGATACAAAAAGAGTAGAATCTCAAATCTCAAATCTCAAATCTCAAATCTCAAATCTCAAATCTCAAATCTCAAATCTCAAATCTTAGGGGCATGACATGGCATCTTATCAACGCTTTGAGGAACTGCCTGTTTGGCAGAAGGCAGCTGGCTTAGCAGCGGAGATGTTTTCTTGGACAACGAACGATGCGTTTCGCGGCAAAGGCGACTTGGCAAATCAGCTTCAACGCGCCGCGCTCTCGATCAGCAATAACATTGCCGAAGGATTCGAACGCGGCAGCACCAAAGAACTGCTTCAATTTCTTTACATCGCTCGCGGCTCTGCCGCTGAGGTTCGTTCGATGCTGTGCGTGATGGAGCGAATGGAGGGGTTCAGTAACCTTGGCGGCGAGATCACGGAAATGAAATCAACCTCAGAGAATATTGCTCGTCAGATTCGTGGCTGGGCGGGCAGCTTGCAGAATGGCGATATTGAAGGCCAAAGGTACTTGAATGATCAAACAAGAGATCGTTATCAGCGGAAGCTACGGCGAGAGAGATTTGACGCAGAGCAGGCCAAGCACCGGCAGCAGCTGGAAGAGCGGCTGAAGAGAAAAGCCGAAGAACGGACGCGCGAATCTGAAACTTAGAATCTCAGATCTCAGATCTCAACCCCTAGGCCGGCTCGTAGGCCAAGTTGGGTCCCAGCCATTTTTCGATCTCTGCGATCGTTTTGCCTTTGCGTTTGGCGTACGACTCGATTTGGTCCTTGGTCACACGATCGACGGCAAAGTACCTGGCCTCGGGATGTGCGAAGTACAAACCGCTGACGCTGGCCGCCGGTGTCATTGCGAAACTCGAGGTCAATTGCACACCGGTGTTGGCTTCCGCATCTAGCAAGTCGAACAACGTCCGTTTTTCGGTGTGATCGGGACAGGCGGGATAGCCGGCGGCGGGGCGGATGCCGCGGTACTTTTCGGCGATCAAATCGTCGGTTGACAAACGCTCTTCTTTGCCAAATCCCCAATCTTCCCGGGCCCTTTGGTGCAAGAATTCGGCGAGTGCTTCAGCCAGACGGTCAGCGACAGCCTGAACCATGATCGCCGAGTAATCATCGTGCTTGTCTCGGTATTGCTGGGCCAAGGCTTCCGCGCCCACGCCTGCGGTGACGACAAAACCGCCAATGTAGTCTTCACGTCCGCTATCAATGGGGGCAACGTAATCTGCCAACGAGCGGAAGTCCGTCTGGCCTTTGCGTTCCCACTGCTGACGAAGGCAATGAAGCCTGGCAAGTTCGTCCGTTCGTAACTGGTCCGTAAACAGCACAATGTCATCCCCTTCGCTCGCCGCCGGCCAAAAACCGTAAACGGCGTTGGCAGCCAACGAATGATCCGCGATGACCTGATCCAGCAAGCGATTGGCGTCATCAAACAACTCTTTGGCTTGCGCACCAACGGTCTCGTCGGCAAAGATCTTGGGGTACTTGCCTTTTAGCTCCCAGGTCATGAAGAAGGGCGACCAATCGATGAAAGGCCTAATCTCGGCAATCGGAATATCCTTGAGCACACGGACGCCCGTGAATGCCGGCTTGTCGATTTGCACTTCGTTCCACTTGCTGGCGAACCGTTTCTGGAGCGCCTCGGCGTACGGCACCAACTTTTGTTTTCGGCCTTCGTAACTGGCAACGAGTTGTGTCTGAAGTTTTGTATTCTCCGCCAAGAACGGATCTCGCAACTCGTCGCTGATCAGTCGTTCGACCACGCCGACACTGCGGCTGGCGTCCAACACGTGAACGACGGGTCCTTCGTAGACCGGCGCGATTTTGACGGCGGTGTGCTTGGCGCTCGTGGTCGCCCCGCCGATCAGCAAAGGCAAATTCAGGTTTCGCCGTTTCATTTCGCGGGCGACGCCAACCATTTCGTCCAAACTGGGCGTGATCAGGCCGCTCAAGCCGATCATGTTGGCATTGTGTTTGACGGCCTCTTCGAGAATCGTTTCGCAGGCAACCATCACTCCCAAGTCGATGACTTTGTAATTATTGCATTGCAAAACGACGCCAACAATATTTTTGCCGATGTCGTGCACGTCACCTTTGACGGTCGCTATCAGGAACGTTCCGCGGTCGGACGCACTCTGCAGTCCGGCGGCCTTCTTTTCTGCCTCCATGAAGGGTTCCAGGTAGGCGACGGCTTTCTTCATCACGCGTGCCGACTTGACCACTTGGGGCAAGAACATTTTCCCCTCACCGAACAGATCGCCGACAATTTGCATGCCGTCCATCAATGGTCCTTCGATGACTTGCAGGCAGCGGTCGAAATATTGGCGAGCTTCTTCGGTGTCTTCGACAATGTACTTATCGATACCCTTGATCAAAGCGTGCTTCATGCGCTCGGCAACGGGAGCGTCGCGCCAGGACAAATCTTCGCTGGCCTTCTTCTTACCGCTGCCCTTGACCGTTTCGGCAAACTCCAAGATTCGATCCGTTGCATCGGGGCGGCGATTCAGTAAGACGTCTTCAACATGCTGCAGCAGGTCCGCCGGGATCTCTTCATAGACCTCCAATTGTCCGGCGTTGACGATACCCATGTCCAAGCCGGCTTTGACAGCGTGGTAAAGAAACGCACTGTGCATCGCCTCACGGACTCGATCGTTGCCCCGAAAGCTGAAACTGATATTGCTCACGCCGCCGCTGGTTTTTGCTCCCGGGCATTCCTGTTTGATGCGGCGAATGGCATTGATAAAGTCAACGGCATAGTTATTGTGTTCCTCGATACCGGTGGCGACCGTCAAGATGTTGGGATCAAAAATGATGTCCTCGGGCGGAAAACCGACTTCACCGACCAGCAGATCGTAGGCACGTTTGCAGATGCGGACTTTGTTGTCTTCGTCGGCCGCCTGACCTTGTTCGTCAAACGCCATCACAACGGTAGCGGCACCATATTGTCGAACCAGGCGGGCGCGGCGAAGAAACTCTGCTTCGCCATCTTTCAGCGAAATTGAGTTCACGATTGCCTTGCCCTGCGTGTTCCGCAGCCCCGCCTCAATGACTTCCCACTTACTGCTGTCGATCATCACGGGAACAGCCGCGACGACATCGTCACCGGAAATCAAACGCAAAAACCGCGTCATTGCTTCAGCGCCATCCAGCAGCGCATCGTCAAAGTTGACGTCGATAATCGTGGCCCCATTTTGCACCTGCTCGCGGGCAACTTCGACCGCTTCGTCGTAGTTGTCATCACGGATCAAACGTGCGAACTTGCGGCTGCCGGTCACATTCGTGCGTTCACCAACCATCGTGAAAGGGATCTCCGGCCGCATCACCATCGGCAATTGGCCCGACAAGCGCGTGTAGACGGGGCCTGCCGATTCTTGTTTTGGCTTCTTGCCCGCAATCCGCCCGGCCATGGCTCGAATGTGATCGGGCGTTGTGCCACAGCAACCACCCAGAATGTTGATCCAACCGTTATCAGCAAACTCGCCAACGATCTCCGCCATCTCTTTCGGACCGAGATCGAATTGGCCCATCTCGTTGGGCAGGCCAGCATTGGGGTGGCAACTAATCGGCAGATTGGTCGCCTTCGACATCTCTTCGACGTGAGGCCGCATCACATCCGGGCCGAGGGCACAATTCATCCCGATCGACAGGAGTGGGAAGTGCTCCAAAGCCGTTACGAACGCTTCCACACTCTGGCCGCTGACAAACGTTCGCCCACCTTTATCGAACGTGCCGCTAACCATCACCGGCACGACGCGACCACCGGAATCAAAGTAGTCTTGGATCGCAAACAGACATGACTTCAAGTTCAACGTGTCGATCGCCGTCTCTGGCAACAAGATATCGACACCGGCTTCACAGAGGGCTTCCACCTGCGCCCGATAGCTGTCGACCATCGCCTCAAACGTCGTACTCCGAAAGGCGGGATCGTCGACTTTGGTGCTGATCGCCAACTGCATCGTCGTGGGTCCGATTGAACCGGCGACAAAACGAGGTTTCTCGGGCGTCCGCTCGTTCCACTCATCGGCGGCTCTGCGCGCACAGCCGACAGCGGCGAAGTTGATTTCTTTGACCAACTCATTCGGTAAATCAAACTCGATCATCCCAACCGGCGAGGCACCGAAGGAATTCGTTTCGACGATATCGCTGCCGGCCTCGTAGTAGGCCCCGTGGATGTCCGTAATCTTGTCCGGATGCGTCAGGCAGAGAATATCGGAAAAGTTTTTGAGATCTTTGTGGTGTTCGGCGAATCGCTCGCCACGGACAGCCGCCTCGTCCAGGCCCAGACGTTGGATCATCGTGCCCATCGCACCGTCCAACAGTAGAATTCGCTCGCGGATCAGGTGGTGGAGAATGGCGGCTTTGGAATCAACTTGAAGCATAACGCTGAGTTTCACGGTCGGGGAACTTGGGGATAACTCGCCATCTTCCTCACATATCGGGTCAATCACAAGGTGAACCGGGCAAGAAGATATACATTCAACCTTGCCGTAATAGGTTCATTTTCGCTATCCCGCAAATCCCTCAAGACACGGACGATTCTCACCGATCTAGAGCGATGAGGATGATTCGGGTTCGCTCCCGTCATCAAAACGACCAGCCAATGACTCAATGCATCAGGGATGATCGCATGACTGTCGCCCCAAATCGGCCCAACGACAATCCCGCGGCGCGGCGATTCAACGCCAGCATCAGCGAGGAACACGCCTCCACCGCTCTGCCTCCCACCTTGTTCACGCTGCCAAACCTGGCAGCCACCGACCCATGCCCCGAGGAGGCGTGTGAGACCTCCAGCCAGCCAGCATTTTCAAAGCAAGCAGAAAAGCCGCTACCGGTTGCCAATGAAAATCCTGTTGAAGTCAATCAGTCTCCCGTGATGCCCAACGAGCCTGCGGCCGAATCACCCGTGGGCCGCACAGAATCCTTGATTGGCAACTGGGGTATGCGAACTATCGTCATCGGTGTGCTGCTGTTAACCGTGGTCTCGGCCGTGTTTGTCGCGTTCAATGCCGGCAAAGATTCCGATCAGCCGCTGATCGCCAAAGATGACGCCGAAGTGGCCGAGGAGGTGATGCTGGAAGGTTTCGCTGTTTCCGAGGGAGTCGAGATCGCTCAGAAACCCGAGGAAGATGCGGACGTCAATCACGACGACGTCAATTCGCATGTTGATACGGACATCGTTAACAACACCACACCAGCGGGGGCGAATGCCGTACTCTCGGCGCCTTTGGCTGTATCCCCTGCCAACGACTCGCCCGAAGCACCTGCAGCAGTACCCTCGTCCGATGCAAACTCGGTAGCCGAAAGTACGGTTGCCATCGGCCCAACTGATCTGACCGCCGCATCGCCTGCCTCAGTCCGATCCACGACCAGCACGTTACCAAGCGAACCACCAAGCGCGGATTCGACGGCAGGGGAAGCCAGCAAAGCCCCCAGCAAGACCCCGGAAAGTGAGCTCGACGCACCGCAACCGACTCAGCAACCGAACAACGATGAAGCGGCCGCCAATAACGCAGAGGTTGCCGAGCAAACTTCCAGTGAACTTGTCTTGCCACCGCCCGAAGTCACGGAGAAGCCAGCCACCGAGCCGGTTCGTTACTCGTCGACACCTTTAGGCATTGGTGATTGGTCTCGCTACCTGCCACCGCCGCCAGCCAACACCACTATCCAAACCTCACAAACCGATTGAAAGATTATGTCTTCAATTGACCATGCATTCGTTAGGGCATTTGCCCGACGCACGCGACCGAGCCGCGATACTTCCGGGCAACACGCCAACCCGGTGGAGTCAGCGAATCGGGAAGCTGGCCAACTACAAAGCGATCCGGCGGCAGCCGAGGGCGCTGACGTTTGGATCGACGGCGACGGTAAACAGTTGTTACGCAGCGATACTGCGGCCGACAGCACTGTGCCCAATCCTCACCTCGGCCCGGCACCACCAATCAGGCCAGCGGAACATTTTCGCTGCGATTATGTCTTCGGTGCTGTTAAAGAAATCCCAGCGACCGAGGCGGACGAAGAATCGGAAGTCGTTGCCGGCGAAAACGTGGATCCGATGACCGCACAACCGGCAACCATCACCGAACCCTCAGCAGCTGTCAGCGAACAACCAGCGGCGGTCAGCGAACAACCAGCGGACATCAGCGCAGAACAATTGACGTCGGACGAGCCCGCAGCGGTCGCTGAGTCGACAGGCACGGCGGAAGCAACAGCGTTCGCAACGGAAGCTTCCTTTGTTGCCAGTCAGATTGAGCACGATCTGGAACAAGTCACCCCCGACGCAAACGAAGCGGACGGCTTCGAGGCTGCCTGGGAAGTCGACATGTTCGAGATCCCTTCGACGACGGCCGATCTGTTCTTTGACGAAGAATTCTTTCAAGACATCGCCAGCCGGATGCGTGAGGCCGTCAATGACGGATTAAAAAGTCTTGTCGTCACCAGTGCACACTCCGGCGAAGGTAGATCGACCGTAGCGGTCGGAATCGCGATCGCTGCGGCAGCCACGGGCCTGAATGTAGCCCTGGTCGACGGCGACACGGAAGACCCGACCCTGGCCGATGACCTGCGATTGGATTTGGAGTACGGCTGGGTCGATACGCTTCGCGGCGGGACGCCAATCAACCAAGTCGCCGTTGCTTCGATTCAAGATGGTGTGGTGTTTTTCCCGCTGATTCCCTCAGCAGCG
The DNA here is from genome assembly GCA_041623895.1 of Pirellulaceae bacterium. GTDB lineage: Bacteria > Planctomycetota > Planctomycetia > Pirellulales > Pirellulaceae > JBFJVZ01. The sequence continues at coordinate 43,892 of JBFJVZ010000007.1, forward strand.
AAAGCCGCTGGCGCGTCTGCTAGCGAAGTCGAGCAGTTGATGCAGACGCTGACAGATCAATTCGACCTGGTCGTCATTGATGGACCCACCTGCGCCATGCCCCGAATACTGCAATTCGCAGCTTTGGCTGACACGGCCATCATCGCTCGCGACCCGTCGCGCACCGACGATGGCACGATCGACGAATTATCCTATCGACTCCGTGCCTCCGGCGTCCAAGGTGTCGGAATCGTCGAGAATTTCAGCTAAAGCGTCTTGATAAATGATGCACCACTTTCGTAGGCCAGGAGCTGGAGAGCGTCCGGCTTAGGAACTGCTGCTCAAGCTAAAGTGTTTCGCGTTTGATGGTACGAAAATTCGCGGCTCTTCCGACGTCGCCTGCGGCCCGGTCGCTTAACAACACCCACCGCCGGGCTCACAGCCGTCGTCGCCCAGCTGTGTCAGGCGGTAGTCTTCGCCCTTGGTGACTCGCGGCGAGCGTTCCATCAACCTGCCATTGCAGGGAAACGGTTTCGCCCGCTCGGGCTCGATCGCAACCCGCGGCGGCACCGCGATGAAGCGATCCGCGTAAGGCTCGCTGGTCAGCAGCTTGAAAGTCTTTCGACAAACCGCTGTTCGCTTACCACGTTCAAACACGTGACCGTCGTCGTCGTGGACTCGTTTGAACGGCCCCCGATAAATCACGGCCTCGTTGTGCTCGATGCAGGGACCTTCCTTGCCCTTGTAAGCGATCACCGTGGTGGATCTGAATTCAATGCCTTCGACAGTTCGCCATGGTTCCTCTTGTAACATCGGCATTTCCACCCCATGGAAACCGGCCGCGACAAAGGCTTCCAAAAAATCACGCTCTTGTAAAGCACCCGAAATACATCCGCTCCACAATTCGGGATCATCCTGCA
>JBFJVZ010000008.1:0-44061 GCA_041623895.1 Pirellulaceae bacterium
AAGCCGGACTTCGGGGCTCTCAAGCCGGACACTGTGCAGATCCTGGCCTTAAGAAGGCCCACCAGAAAGCGTGACGACTTTTTTGGGGCGCGTTCACCACACGGATTACGCGGTATCTTATGTGAAGTTTGTGCTTCGGTAGGGAGAAAAAAATCTTTCCGATTGGTCAAACTCACAATGTTGATCCTGTTCGGCTGCCTGATCTTGGGCTGCGGAGATGGGGCAACAAGATCAACGAACCAAGTACGAGTTCACAGAGCGAGAGCAGAAGAACGCTGAGCGGATCGTCGGGGAATTGGCGAAACAGCGTCACTAGACGCCGGCAAACTTGTCACTCGTTGTCATTTGAGATTTTGGAATACCGATTACCGGCATGGTGATTCAAACTGGAGTTCGCGTCGTGTGTCCAATCGTCGTCACCGCTATTTCTTTTGGGAGGAGATTTCCGTTGAAATCGATCAAGCTGGCAAGTCTGTCGTTGGTGGTTACCTGTTGTCTTTTCACTGGTTGTGGATCTGAGGGGAACGTGGTCATTGAAGGCGACCAATATGAGCAGACGGAGCAGGAAAAAGCGAACGCCAAGCGAGCCATCGAGGCAAGGAAACAGCAGCAGTAGCGGATTTGCCCTGTTATTATTTTGACCGGGAATGGAATCTTCGCCACTTTTGGCTTCCAGCCGCGGTTTACTGGGGGGCAGGATACACAGCCACGGTCGCTGTAGATCGGAACAGTTCGATCTGCCGTGCCTGGGCGGTTAGAATAATTATCGTCTTGCCACATTATTTTGAGGTCTAATTCCATGAAACGAAAATCGATTGATGCCTCCCGAGGCTTCACACTTGTTGAACTGCTGGTCGTGATTGCGATCATCGGCATTCTGGTTGGCCTGCTGCTACCGGCGGTTCAGGCCGCACGTGAGGCGGCCCGCCGCATGAGTTGCAGCAACAATTTCAAGCAGATCGGCCTTGGAATGCACAACTACCACTCGGCCTTCAAGCAGTTGCCGAATCACATGGGGGGTACTCGTCGAGCCCCAGCGGCCGGTGATTGGTTTATCGCTTATGGTGACGACTGCAACAACATGATGCTCAGTGTTCTGGTGGGTGTCACGCCGTTTATCGAGCAACAAACGCTGTGGGAACAGATTGCGAGTCGAAATAGCGTTGATCTGCAGAATCCTGGGGTGATCCGGGCGCCGTTGTGGCCGAAGATGGGACCGGCACCTACGGATGAAGATAACACGGTCGGCAGCGGCGTGAATTTGCGAAACACGGCCTATCCGCCCTGGGTGACGGAAGTCCCGACCTTTCGCTGTCCCAGTGATCCGGGCGAGGGGCGGCCAGCGATGGGACGCACTAATTACGCTGCCTGTTTGGGCGACGCGCTGGATATGACCGACAACGGATTTCCTTGGACTGATCTTCGGGGCTGGCCGAAGCTTGAGCCGAATTCTCCAAATGCAGCCAGGATCCGTGCGGCCGGTCGTGGCGCCTTTGTTGCTCGAGCCGAGAGCAAATTCCGCGATATTCTTGACGGTCTGGCGAATACCATTTTGATGGGCGAGATCGCCACGGACTTGGGTGATCAAGACGTGAGGACGCTACCGCACTCATTTGCTGCTAACGTGCTCAACGATCCAACGGCTTGCCGTGGAGATATCGATCCCAATCTACCCACCTTTTGGGTACCCGGCCTGCCAGACTTGCTAGCGGCCAACCAGGGTCGTGGCTACCGCTGGGCCAGTGGCTGCCAACCTTACTCGGCAATCAATACCATCCTGCCGCCGAACAAGGAAACTTGCATGGCGATTGGGGATACATCGCCGGGAGTGTTGCCCCCCAGTAGCCGTCATCAGGGTGGCGCTCACATCTTGATGGGTGACGGCGCGGTGATCTTCATCACCGATTCGATCGAGGCTGGTAACTCAAGAAATGGTACCGTCATCGATGGTGGTACGGGCAATCGTGCTCCAGGTTCCATGAGCCCCTACGGATTGTGGGGGGCATTGGGTACCAAGGGGAGCAAAGAAAAGATCGAGGAAGAACTCAATCAGTAGCGCCCCTGACACCCAAGATGCGATCGGACCAGCGGCCCGGAATCCAGGCGGATTTTGGGCCGTTTTTTCTGCGCCACCGAGGCTACCGGTATCTGGTTGGCAAGTTCCGCCAGGGACCGAGCCCTGATTCCTAACCGCCAGAATTCACGCGGCAAATATTCGCATCGCGCCGACTAATTAGTTACGAAGCGGCAGTCCAGCAGTTACACTTTTCCCAGGCAATCAGTGGTAGCCCCCACTGGTTCGCTTAGGTCACCGTGGTACTTGCCCCTATCGCGGTGACCGTTTTTTTTGGTCCATCACGATTCTCCGTGGTTCCCAACTACTTCGACATTCCTTGTTCGATGTTGGATGTTCTCAGAAAATCCTTCGCTTACTCTGGCGCACTTGGGATTCGATACCTGCCGCAAGAAGAGGTCGTCAAACGAAATCTTGCTTTTTTTTGAGACCGTTTTCCCGCATCGGCTGGAAATGCGACCTATGATTTCGATTGGAGGCATCGGTCTCAAACCACTTCTCATTCAACACTTGTTCCGCACGACAAAGGCAAACTGATCGCAAGGTCAGGACGCAAAGCCATGGGTCCTTGGGCTGCCAAGGATCGCCAGGCTACCGAATGAGGCACGAGATTCTTTGCGCTTCCCCGGTTCCACCGCTTCTTATCTAACTTGGGATGACCGTCATGAAAGTACTGTCCAGCCTGCGCTACCGATGCGCTCTCAGCAAGCTGTCTGCAGCTTCGCAACTGCGAACCTTATGCATGGGGATATTGACGCTTGGATGCATGGTCCCGTGTATCGCTGAAGAGGCGAAAGTGATCATGATTGAGGAGCAGTGGGAAATGGTGATCAATGAGCCGGATCCCAACAGCCATTCGCCCCAAGTTACTTTTTTCACTGCTCCCAGTGGGGAATCCGAGAACACCTATTTCCAGCTGCAGATGAACTACGCTGCTGACGAGGCCTTCTCCGGCGGTGGCTTTCATGTTGCGGCAGTTAACGGCGCGGTCATGATTGACGAGGAACGAAGTCAGACAAAAGTCGCGTTGACCACCGCACACGATCACATTCGTTGGACGAACGTGATGGCATTGATCGGTGACAACCTTTACTTTGCAGTCAAGGATGGGCACTGCGGCGACTGGGGGGTTTTTGGAGGACCAGAATACTTGGTTGCGATGCCGACCAGCTTGTCTGACTTATCCGGCTACGACGCACAGAAAAGTCTCAGTGCCGTTGATATTGGCTTCGGTGGCAATCGGGTTAACAACGTGGTACTTCGATCCGTGGTTCGCTACTACAGCGACGGCCGGCAAGAGAAAGTCCTGTTGAATCAGCAGTTGTAAGACCAGAGTCAAGTTCGCTTGTGAGAGATCAAATCATGTTCAAGATGGATACAAGATTGGTCACGAGGGGAAAGGTCGAGCAACTCGATCAGCGGAAGCAAGTCCGCCGCGTAATGGCGAGTCGGCGCCGCGGCGTAGCAGCGGTACTCGGTTTATTCCTTGTCCTGTCACTGGTTGTGCTGATGGGTGTGACATTGGACTTTGGCAACATTCGCGTGGCCCAGAACGAGTTGCAGCGTGCCGCTGACGCCGCCGCCATGGCGGCCTGTTGGGAAGTGTACGAAGTCCAATCGCAATCGCCAGGCAGCAGTCAATGGTCGATGCGGATGGGGGCCTTGCAGGGCGCAAACGCAATTTCTGCTCACAATGTTGTCGGCGAAGGTGCGCCGCAGCTGGATTTTTCAGACGTCGAAGTCGGTGCCTACGATGCCATCACTGGTCAGTTCAACTCGTCCTCGAGCACCCCCAATGCCGTGCAGTTGATCTTGCGTCGGCAGAGTTCCAGTAACGGGGAACTGCCGCTTTTTTTCGGCGGGTTGACTGGCAGAGACACTCAGTCGCTACAGACCACAGCAACAGCCGCCATGTTTAGTCAGATCATTGGCTTCAATGAGCCGCACAGCGGCGACTCGATTGGCATCTTGCCGATTGCCTTGGACGAGCCCTCCTGGCAGGACGCGGTCAACGGCATTTCCGATGACGACTATGCGTTCAGCAACGGTTCGGTCGACGACGGGTCGGACGGAGTCAGTGAGGCTAACCTGTATCCAAAAGGAACGGGAGCGCCCGGCAACCGCGGCACCCTTGACATCGGCGGTGCTGACAACAGCACGGATGATTTGACCCGACAGATTCTGCACGGTATCTCGCGGCAGGATCTCATTGAACTGGGAAAACCACTCGTCTTCGATGACAACGGTGAGCTGGAGCTGAACGGTGACACCGGTATCAGCGCCGGCATCAAAGATGAATTGGCCAGTTTGATTGGCAAAACACGGATCATTCCGATCTTCACGAAAGTACAAGGCAATGGGAATAACGCCGTGTACACGATTGTTCGATTCGAAGGAGTCCGGATTCTGGATGTGAAGTTGACCGGACCGAAGAACAAAAAACGAGTCATGATTCAGCCGGCCAAGGTGATTGCCCGAGGCACGATCATCGATTACTCAGGCACAACTTACAGTTCACACCTCGTCACGCCAGTGATGTTGGTCGAATGAGCTCTTTCCGGTCATCAAAGACGAGACTGATTATGTTCCTAAAACATCGTTCACGTGTCAGAAATCGGCGTGGCACAGCTGCCGTGGAATTCGCGGTGATTGCTCCGCTGATGATGTTGTTCACGTTTGGATTGGTTGAAATTGGCAGGATCATGCTGGTCAAGCAGTCGGCGATTCACGCCACCAGGGAAGGGGCACGCGTGGCTATCCGTCCCACTGCCGCGGATCAGGACGTGCTTGATCGCGTGAACGAAGAGCTCGCCTTACTGGGTATCAACGACGCGACGGTTGAAATGAACCCGATCAGCTTGGAGATGGCGGAACCCGGGTCGGCAGTGACCGTTAGCGTCCGTATTAATCTCGCCTCGGTAAGTGTCGTTCCCGGGTTGCTGAACATCACTGCCAGTGAGATCGTCGCTGATTCATCGATGCGACGGGAAACCACGGAATAAGCATTCCGGCAATTGCCGCGTTTGCTTGGTCCGGCCTACACCAGCTTTTGCCAGCTGGATGAGATGCTACGCAGCCACTTTCGCTCGGGGTCTGGTCGCGGCCCGCTCCTGGGCGATCACTTCTTCGGCCAACGCGCGGTAATCGGTCGCGCCGTTGCTGTCGGGGGCGTATTGAAAGATCGATTGGCCAAAACTCGGTGCCTCGGCGAGCCGAATATTTCGGCGGATTCTGGTGTCGTAAAACTTCGCATCACGAAAGAACTCGCGCGACGACTTGCAGGCGGCAAAGAACTCATTGATGTCCGTGCTGACTTCCGCTGCCAGCCGTGTATTGGAGTCATACATGCACAACATCACGCCCGACAGTCGCAGCTTGCTGTTTAATCGCCGCGAAACGACTTCGATCGTACGCAGCAATTTACTCAATCCATGGAGTGCCAGAAAATGTGGCTGCAGCGGCAGGAACACTTCGTTGACGGCTACCAAAGCGTTTACGGTCAACACGCCCAGACTCGGAGGGCAATCCAATACCAGATAATCGAACGGCTCTTCATCCTCTTGCAGTTTGTCGCGCAAGATCATTTCACGGCCAACTTCGCCGGCCAACTCCAGTTCGGCCGCGGCTAAATCCAAGTTCGCCGGGATCACGCTCAATTGATCGCTGACGTCGCGACGTGCCTGTGCAATCGTCGCATTGCCGCACAATACCTCATACATACTCGGCTCGCCGTCGACGGCCGTGATGCCCAGGTGTAGTGAAGCATGCGCTTGTGGATCCAAGTCCGCCAGGCAAACACGGCGCCCAGTTTTGGCCAGCGCGGCTGCCAGGTTGACGCTGCTGGTCGTTTTACCAACTCCGCCTTTTTGGTTGATCACGGCAATTGAACGCATCGATTCGTCCCTGTATTCAGGTCCTGTTTCTTCGGTCGTTAATTAAGTTCTAGCTTGATGCCCCTCAGGCAGCCGATCTGTGCTGCTGCAGTTGCTGATAGCTGAGCAGAACGTCATACAGGTCGGCATCGATATGAATCGTGTCGTCAGCGAAATCATCCAGCCACGCGCAATCTTCTTGAATTGCTTGCGAAAGAAACTTCACCAACGCGGCAAACGCCACTGGCATCGTCTTCGCTTTGGCGATCCCTGCGATCCGGTCCAACTCCCGCTCGCGGCGGTCGGCGGAGATTTCGGACCCGCAGGGCGGAGGGCAGGAGAGATTGCCGTTGCAGGGGAATGATTTCAATAGAGGCTTGCTCATGGAGGTGAATCTCGTGAAGGTTTGGCGGTACAACGCGCGAAGATCGATGTTGCGGCACACGAGAACGGATCGGCACCAGTTGGCGTATCGACTTTTCCGATTACGCGGGTTGAGCCGAATTTACTGATTTTTCCGAGGCGAACGATCGAGAGAAGTTTCACGCGACGGCGAAACAGACCCAGGCCGTCGAGACGGAGGTGGAATCTGAAATTTATCGGCTAATCCGCTGCTCGGTCGCTGTCGGTTGACACCGGCCTTTGCCGGCGCTATCTTCGCTACCAAGAACGGGGTTCGTTTCATCCGAGCGAGCCTGAATTAAGGGTTCCCAGGCGCTTTTGCCCGTCCGGGTCCGCCAGCGACAAATGTCGACGCTTCCATCTGCTATTCAGCTGGGATGCGTCTTTAAAGAGACCGACTCGAATGACTGTCGATCTAGAAGCAATCGCCCGCCGAGGTCGTTGCGAAGTATCAAGTCTACGAAATGCCTTGCCACTCTTGCAGCAAGGATATTCGCCCCCCTTCCTGGCCCGCTATCGTCGCGACGAACTGGGCGGTATTGATGAGGCAAATCTGTGGGCCTTGTCTGCATCCCTTCGTGAAGAACAGGCGGTCGCTGCCGAGCGTGAGCATCTGCGGGCTCTTTGGGAGGCGACACCATTGGCGGATCCATCGTTGGGGCATGCCATTCGCAAAGCCAATTCCAGGCGAATGCTCGAGCGATTGGCGCGAAGATTGAAGCTGGAAACCGCGGACCATGCTTCCCCCGGTGACCATCTCGCCGTCCGTCTGCTGAACCCGCGGAAAGGCGACGGGGCAGATATCGACACCATCGTTTCCAAGCTCGAATCGATCAGCCAGAGCGATGTGGCCAACGCGCGGGAAGGCCTGGATGATGCCCTCGCCAATCGCCTCGCAGGCGACCCGCGGGTGATCACCGCAGCAGTCAAATGGCTGTCAAAGAACGCCAAAATCAACGTGGTTAGCATCAGTGATCCTCACGCGCCCGGGACGGAAAACCAGGAAGCCGACACCGCAGCCGCCGAATCTGTTTCAAAAGCTCATAAGCAAGCAGAAACAACGGAGCAGGCGTCAGCTGAAACCAGCGAACCAAGTCCAACGGTTGACGCTGCGAGCAAAGATCCCGGGACAGATGCAGACGGTGGGACGGGTGCAGCGGAGGTGCCTGCCGATCAAGGCTCGATGCCCCCAGCGGTGAACCCAGAAACGACCGCCAGCGTGGATGCAACAGCCAACACCGAAGCGGTCGCGAGCACTGAAGCTGAAGCGACTTCGGCTGAAGTGTCTAGCGACAGCGAGCCAACCAGCGACCCGAAGGCATCCAGCGACCCGACTACATCGAGTGCTCCGTCGTCATCCAGTGCCCTGCCTGTATCCAGCGACCCGAAGGCATCCAGCGACTCACCATCGAGCGGGCCGGCTGCATCAGGCGGCTCGGCTGGCAAGACGAGTAGGAAGCCCAAGAAGATGTCGCCGCGGCAGCGTCGGCGTCGTTGGTTGGTCAGCGTACTGAAGCCCTTGGCAGGAAAGCGGTTTGCAGCCGGTAAACTGAGTTCGTTTCAGATCGTGATGCTCGGCCGTGCGTTGCGAAGTCAAGTTGCCCAATGCTCGTTCGAGTATGACGCGGCAAAGTTAGTCAAAGAGATTCAAAGGACGGTTTCCGGAATCAATCGCCAGATTGAATCGAAGCTCACCGAAATTGTTCTTGAACATGAAGCCAAGATTCGTGAGGCTGCCGAAGCGGCGTGGTGGGATGAGCTCCATGAACGCGCTTCGTCGCGGCTGGTTGGAATCTTGGCCGACCATTTACGCAGTCATATCAATCGGGGTTGCGTGGATTCCAAAGTCGTGATGTCGATTGACGCGGTCGGCCCGCGAACCGCTGCCACCTCGATCGTCTCGGCCGACGGTCGTGTGTTGCACTGTGAAGACCTGCCCTGCCAGCTTTCCGCGACGCTTCGATCTCAGGCCGTGGCCAAGATGGGTGAACTGATTCACCGCTATCACATCGATTTAATCGTGATCAGCAACGGCCCGGCGCGACGGGGTTGCATGATCGCGCTCAAAGAATTAATCGGGCAGTCACCGGAGAAATCCGTTCGCTGGACCCTGGCGGATCGTACTGGAGCTGACGTCTACGCGGGCAGCGGAGTTGCCAACCAGGAAATGCGCAGCACGCCGCGGCGATTCCGAGCCGCAGCTTGGCTGGCATTTTCGGTACTCCAGCCGGCTCAGGCATTCGCCAAGGTCGATCCGCTCAAATTGCGTCTTGCTTCCTTTCAACGCGAACTCTCTGATGACGCCGTCGCCACCACACTTGAGAATGTGGTCATCAGTGGAGCCTCGCGTGGCGGCGTTGATGTTAATTCGGCGTCCACCGAATGGTTGGGTCGACTGCCTGGCATGACATCCGCTTTGGCCCAGGCAATCGATTCACGACGTCGTCATGCCCTGCTCAAGTCGCGAGCTGCACTGCTGGAATTGGATGACTGGCAAAGCGTTGTCGAAAGTCGCCAGGCTTTACCGTTTCTTCGTGTTTTCGGCAGTGAAGAAGTTTTGGATGGGACGCTGATTCATCCCGACGATTATCCGCTAGCGAAAAAACTCGCTCGCTCGCTTGAAGTTGAATTGCCGCCTGCGGCGCCCCCGGGATACCAGCCTCCCACGTTCGAGACCGAATCGGAACCAGCCACGGAGCCAGCGTTGAGCGAGTCGCCGGCAAGCGATGAAAAACCTGAAGTTGAAGACGTCACTGCGGCGGTCGAGAACAAGAGCGACGATGCTTTTGCCGGGAATGTTGACGTCGAAGAAAGCGTTGCCTCAACCGAAGAATCCCTTGCCGATGCCGGGGTGGCTGAAACTAGTGAGCCGAGCGAGGCAACGAATGAATCTGAGGGGGAACAGGCACCAACATCACCGTTAGATGCCGGTGCTTTGCCGGCTACCTCAGGCCAGCAAGCCACCACGGAAGCGGAGGCTGAACCGCAGCCGGAGTCGGCTGAGCAGCCGGAGTCGATGGGGGCGGGGGAATCAGAGTCGTCCGGGGAGCCGGGATCGCCTGATCAACCGGGACCGGCTGATCAACCGTCCGCTGCCAGCGAGACGGCGCCGTCGCCGCCGGAGCCCGTCCGCCGTCCGCGTCCCGATCAGGCCAAGATTGACAAGTGCATCAAGGAATGGCAGATCGGAGCGCGACGCGCAAATCAGCTGGTTAGTTGGTTGTGCGATCCCTTCGGTGATAGCGATTTGTCCGGACGTCCCCCGGCCGTGTTGACAAACATGCCGACACAAAAGTCGCTCAATCCCGGTGATGAAGTAATCGGGGTCGTGGTCGGCGTGATGCCGTTTGGTGTCTTCGTTGAATTGGCCCCCGATTGCAGCGGCTTGATTCACATCAGCAAGATCTCTGACAAGTATGTCGAGGACTTGCACGAAGCAATTCAAGTGGGTGACGTGATTACCGCCTGGGTCACGGGCATCGACCAAAAGAAACGCCGCGTTGCCTTGAGTGCGGTCTCACCGGAACGTGAAGCTGAGTTGCAAGAGCAACGCCAACAACCGCGGGCAAAGGGGGGGCGACCCCAACGTGCCGGCGATCGACCGCCGCGCGGGGGCGACCGAAGCGGCGGTCAGTCGGGCAAGCCCGCTGGACATGCCCGTGCTCGCGGCGGCGGCCAGGATCGGTCGCGCGGGCGTTCTGCGGGCGTTCGAGGACGTGGTCGTGACGGTGGACGAGGAAGATATGAGAAAAAGCCAGAGTCGTATCGCGTCGTCAGTAAGCGTGAATCGGCCCCGATTTCCGATGCCATGAAGAAAGGCGAGGAACCACTTCGATCTTTCGGCGATTTGTTGCAGTTTTACAGTAAGGAAGACGAGTCGCAAAAAACGGCCGAACAGCAGGAAGCCGGTTCTGCCGAGACGGAACCCCAGGTGAAGGCGGAGGCAGCAAAGGCTCCGCCGCCGACGGATACAACTCCACCCCAGCCCGCGGAAGCTTCACCGCCGCCGGCGGATACAACCTCACCGCCGCCCGCGGAAAAAACTTCACCGCCGCCCGCGGAAACAACCTCACCGCCGCCGGATTCAGTCGCAACGCAAGCCCAGCAAGAACCATCATCCCCGCCGGCCGCCGAACAGGATTCCGGCGACAACGTTGATGACCAGCCCGACCAGTTGCCGACTTCGCCAGACACACCTGCTTCATGAGTGAAGACTTTACTTCCCGACTCGAGTCTGCCATTGCGCGAGGAAAGCAACGCGCGCAAATCAAAGCAGATGAAGCGAAACAAAAAGAGCTTACTGAAGAAGAGTTGAAACGAATGCACTCTTCGTTTCGCCTGACCTTATCCGATCGAATCGAAGCGGCAATCGCACAAGTTGCCGACCATTTCCCAGGCTTTCGACAGGAATCGCTGATCGGCGAAGTCGGTTGGGGCGCAGCGTGCTACCGGGACGATTTGCGAATCAAATCCGGTCGACGCAGCAACCAGTATAGCCGTATGGAGATGACGATTCGCCCCTTCAGCGAACTGAAGGTGTTGGAACTGCGTGGCAAGGGGACGGTGTTGAATCGGGAGCTCTTCAATCGCAACCACTATGTTCCTATTCAGGAAGTCGACATCGATGAATTCAATCAGATGATTGATGCTTGGGCGATTGAATTTGCAGAGGTGTATGCAGCCAAAACGGGAATTTAGCAGGGACCGCGGAGTCCGTCATCGCCTCCGGGAATGCTCTCCAGCGACCGAAGCAAGTCAATCCACGGCGAAAATCGGGCCCCAAAACGCTCTTGTCGCTGATCAGCCCTCGTCGCTACTCTTGATTGATGATCGTTATCACCAAGAGTTATGGACAATTGGGAAACCGATTGTTCTTGTACGCGCATCTGATCGCGGCGGCTCGCCACTATGGCGTGACGTTGGCGAACCCTTGTTTTGCCGAGTACGCCCATTTATTTCCGGCAACCGAGCATGATCTTTGGTGCCGTTACCCCGTCCAGCGGGCGCCGACACCGCCGTCGCTGCGGCGGCGGATGTTGTTGGCCAAAGCGGTCTACTTGGGCTCCCGCGCGCTCAGCACTGTCGGTCTGACCGGCTATCCTTATTCCATCATTCGATTACGCGGTGTTCACACGGAATGCGATTTGGCCAGCGCCCGATTCGCCGAATTGGTAAATCGTTCGCGACCATTGCTTGTGGATGGGTGGTTGTTCCGCAGTGACGAGCTGCTACAGCAACACGCGGTCTCGATTCGCGAGCATTTCAAAATTCACGATGCCAACGCGCAGCGAGTTGAGCAACTGATCTCGAACGCTCGCGATCAAGCTGATGTTGTTGTCGGTGTCCACATCCGCCACGGCGATTATGCCAGCTATGAAAACGGACGATACTTTTACCAGGTTTCCGAATATGTCGCCGCGATGCACCGCGTCCGTCAACAACTCTCACCGCGACGCGTTGTATTTCTGGTTTGCAGCAACGCCAGGTTCACGCCCGATGCGTTTAACGGCTTGCATGTTGTCTATGGAACGGGCGATGTGATCGAGGACTTGTACAGCTTTGCCAAAACCGATCTGTTGATGGGGCCGCCCAGCACATTCACGTTGTGGGCTTCGTTTTATGGCCAGGTTCCCCTGTCGATGATGATGACCGCCGACCAGGAAATTGACACCGGCGCCGTACAGGAACGATTCGCTGCTTGAATCTCGGGGGCATGTCGTGCGCGTCTATTTGATTGGTGTCGGGGTCGTGGGTCGCGAGATCCTGCAATCGCATCTGGCCTCCGGCATACCGATCTGCATCGCCGATCAAAACGAGATTCATTTACGCGAATCGGTTGACCAATTCGGGATCGCCGAAGCTCGCCTGCAACGGACCAGACTTGGCCGCTTCCCGGCTATCAAGATCGATGACCACGGCGAAACCGAGTCGGCTCCGACCGTCGTGATCGAATCGGTTAGCGAGAAATTAGATATCAAGCAATCGCTATTTGAATCCTGTGAACGTTTCTTTGGCGAGGATGCGATTCTTTGCAGCAACACTTCGACGCTGCGTATCGAGCATATTGCCGGTAAACTGAAGCGTCCCAATCGTGTCTGCGGCATGCATTTCTTCATGCCGGTTCGGCAGCGTGATGCCGTCGAAATTGTTCGTGGTGAGTTGACGGATGCGGCAACGATCGAAGTCTGCGCCGAACACGTTCGGTCGCTGGGAAAAATTCCACTGGTGGTTGCCGACGGTCCCGGGTTCATTGTCAACCGCTTGCTTTGCCCGTATTTGAACGCAGCCCTGTTGCTACTTTGCCAGGGTGTGTCGGCCGCTCAAATCGAGCGCGCGGCTGTGGCCTACGGGATGCCGATGTCGCCGTTTGAACTGATGGACTGGATCGGGATTCGCACGGTGTTCGACGCCGGCCGTGTATTTTGGCAATCGTTTCCCGGCCGCTTCGAACCGTCGCCCATACCGCCTGCATTGATCAAAGCCCAGAGACATGGGCGGGCCTGCGGGCGTGGCTGCTTTGATTATTTTGATGGCCAACGCAGCGATGATTTGTCTCCCGTAACCCACCAGATATGCGAGCGATATCGGCGCGGCGAGCCGCTACAGCTGTCGGACGAAGACGTGATGCTGCTGTTGTCGATCCCGATGTGGATCGAGGCCGCGTACGCGTTTCGTGAACAGGTCGCGACAACCCACCAGCAGTTCGATCTGGCGATGCGAGGCGGCCTGGGTTTTCAAGCCAGCGGCGCATGGCTGGAATTTTTTAAGTCGCTGGGTAGCGAAAAGATTTGTGACACACTGAAACGGTTTGCGCCGCTGTCAAAGTCTTTGACAGCTCCGGACGAGTTAGTCGACCAGCTGAAACGAAACGATCCGGGCGTCGCGATTGACGCATTCGCGACCACCTAGGCTGGGCGTCTTGCCGCGCACGTACATCGATGTCTTGCGCGGTGATCCAGGATTTCGTCCCGATTCAGCCTTCCTGCGGGCTTACCTTGGTTCCGCCTCAGACTCCGAATTTGCTGCTTCGCCAACGCGTGCTGCCGCAGCACTGGACTTGTCCCAAAAACTGACAAAGAACAGCACGGCAACGGCTGCCGCCAGCCCCGCGGGCATCAACCAAAACTGGCCGGCACCGGCCAGCCAGCCTTCTTTCGTCGTCGGATCCAGCTTGATGCTGTCACCCCACCATCCCAGCACGTAATTCCCCACCAACATGCCGGCGCCATAGGTCAATAGACCCAGCAGTGCCTGGGCGCTGGTCCGCATTTCTTTGGGTGCGATTCGATCGGTGTAGAGCTGACCGGTGACAAAAAAGAAGTCGTAACAAATGCCGTGCAGCAAAATCCCCAGAACGAGCATTGCATTGTTGGATGGCATCAAACCAAACAACGCGTAGCGCAACGCCCACGCCAGCATCCCAACCAACAACATCCATTTCACACCAAGTCGGCTCAGGAAGAACGGTACCAGGGCCATGAAAAAGATTTCGCTGACTTGGCCGAGTGCCATCACCGCCGCTGTGCGGTCACCAAATGCCATATTGCTGGCAAATTCGTTGGTCCGGGCGTAGTAAAACGCCAGCGGGATGCAGATCAGGAACGAGCACAAGGCAAAGACGGAATAACTCGGGTTTTTGAAAAGCCTGACGGCATCCAGTCCAACCATTTTGGTCAAGCTAAAGGGGGCATCACGTCCCTGTGGCGGCGAAGCAGGCAAAGTAAAACTGTAAAGACCGTAAATCACGCTCACCACGGCCGCCAGCTTGAGTGGAATGTTGGTGCTTCCGACCCCATCGCGATCGGGAAACAGATCGACGGGCAGCGCGAAAAGGCCAAACATCGATTCGGCAACCACGAGACCGGAAACAATCCAACCGATGGTTCCCCAAAGTCGAATCTTGGGGAATTCGTCTTCGATCGAATCGACGTTTTGAAACGTGATCGCATTGACGAGCGCCAAGGTGGGCATGTAGCAGAGAAAGAATCCGAGCATCACCCAAAAGAACAGTACCGGCGAATCGGTAACCGTGCTGCACCACCACAGCATCCCGGCGCCCAGCAAATGCAGCACGCCATTGACTACTTCCTTATTAAACAAACGATCGGCAATAAAACCGACAATCAGGGGAGCAAAAACGGCAGCCCAGGTTTGCGTCGCATAAACGCTACCAATGATCGAGTTAAGATTCTCTTCCGATGAGAAAATAATCCCGAGATACTTACCCATCGGGACAAAGAAGGCTCCCCAGATAAAGAACTGGAGGAACATCATGATGTTCAGTCGTAGCGTTTTCGACATTTCCTAGCGGTCCTTTGACCCAGCATGGCGTTGAATGTTCAAATTGCGACACGGTCGGCAACACGGTCAGCGTTGGCGAGGCAGATTCTACTCTAGATCCTTGAGCACCTGTTGTGCCGGCACCGGCTCAATTTCATCCAGCGGGCTGTCGTCCCGAGCAAAGAACATCAGATGCTGCCAGGGCAGCTTGTTGTATTCGCGGACCAGCTTGAAGCCGTTGGCCTGGTATTCCTTCATGATTTGCCTTTTCGACATCTTGTGCAGCGGCTTGATTGGCACCGACGGGTCTTCCTCGCGATATTCCAGCAGGGCGACGACGCCATCGGGCTTCAGCGACTGACGGATCCCCCACAGCATCGATTCCGGATGCGAGAATTCGTGGTACACGTCAACCATCAACAGCAGATCGACTTCGCCGGCAGGCAGATTCGGATCGTTGACCTTGCCGAGTACCGGTTCGATGTTGTTGAGCTTTGCCTTAGCGGATCGCAGGCGAAGCTTCTGCAGCATTTCCGACTGGATATCGACAGCGAGAACTTTCCCAGTTTCGCCAACTTTCTTTGCCATCGGCAGCGTCCAGTAACCGTTGCCGCAACCCATGTCACAGATCGTCATGCCGTCAGTGAGTTTCAATTGCTGAAAAGACTCCGATGCTTTCTCTTCCAGATCGCGTTCGGGGCGAATCAGCCAGGGCGCGCCCAGATGCGACATCGGTTGAGCAACAATCCGCCCCAGGTAAGTCTTGCGGGGCTTTTCATCTTGAGGTTTCGGCCGGTCCGCGGTTTCAGCGGTCTGGGTGTCCGTTTTCTCCGTCTCCACAACGCTTGCTGGTGGCTGCGCAGACGCCAACGCGGACCAGGACAGCGTGCAGAAAAAAACGAGATTGGTCAGCCAAAACGTCAGCCGTTTCCCGGCATCAAGACGCCATCCTGCCGGGAAGGAAACCCTGGCGAGCAACCCGTTAGTCTTCGTTGCGGGGCGCAAACTCAAATTCCGGTTCGAACGCATCGTCGAAAGAATAGACGTCATCAAAGTCCTCGCGTCGGTCGGTGTCGCTTTTTCGCATCTGCTCGATGCGAATCAAATTGTAGACCAATTCGCCCAGATCACTCGTCGAACGGATTCCCCAATTACCCAGCACAGTTTTGGCCATGAAACCATACTGGTCCAAGGCGTATAGCCGGCACGCTTCGCAAAGCTGCTGTCCCGTCACGTGCTTTGGCGAGGGACGCGAGGCCGCCTCCGGCATCTCCGAAGCGTGGGCGACATCGGGCAGATTCATGTGCTCGTGTGCATACTGCAACGATTCGCGAATGAATTGATAGGCCTCGAATTTGAAACGCGTGTCGTCGTCCAGAAGTTCACGCATCGCTTGCAACGGCGATTTCATTTCTGATCTCTCATGCTTACTTCTTGTCCCACTGTCGCTAACTCGTTTGCCGCCTGTTCTTGGTTGTCTCGCGCGGTTGCCGCGTGATCTTGATCACATCGGAATTAGGAACCAGGATGCGGCGGTGGTCTTCGGTTTCAACCATCAAATGCTGGGACAAGACATCTTGAGCCAAAACCGATGCAGTACCTTCGCGGGTCAGAATCTCACAACCCACGGGCGGCAATTCGGAGGCCAGCGACTGGTAGGTCTCGAATTCGTACCGCAAACAACATTTTAGTCGACCACATCGGCCCGATATTTTCGATGGGTCCAGGGTCGCTTTCTGCAATTTGGCCATTTTCATGGAAACTGGCGGCATCTTACTCAGGTGCGTGGCACAGCAAATCGGTCGACCGCAATCGCCGTAATCTGCCAGCAATTTCGCCTCGTCGCGGACCCCGATCTGTCGCATTTCGATGCGGGTCTGGAATTCTTTGGCTAAATCGCGAACCAATTGGCGAAAGTCAACGCGGCCTTCGGCCAGGAAGTAGACGATCACCCGTTCGCCGCCAAGAATCCGTTCAACATCAACCAGTTCCATGGTCAGATTCAGGGCGTCGACGCAGCGCTGGCAAACCTGCAAGTCCTCGGCCGACTTTTCGGACAGGTGCGCCGCTTGGCTACGATCATCATCGCTGAGCCGACGGACGATGCGGCCTTCGGTCGGTTCGCTGATCGAATCGACGGCAGCCGGAGTCGCTTCGCACAACACCGTACCGGTTTCCGTGCCACGACTTGTCCGTGCCACCACTTCATCGCCGTAGCGGAACGGTTTGCGTGACTTCATCACGCCCAACAGGCGCATTGCCCCGAAGCGAACAACGAATTCCAGTTGGCTCGATTCGCGTGTTGGTTGTTCGGCGACGATCGCTTCGTCACTCATTCTTTTTTTGCTCGCCCTCGGGTTTCTTATCTTCAGCCTTTGGTTCTGCCGGTTTGTCCTCAGGTTTCGGTTCTTCTTTGGGCTTGGCGTCGTCCTTGGGTTTGTCTGCTGGTTTCTCAGCTTTGGCGTCGTCCTTGGGTTTGGCTTCGTCCTTTGGTTTGTCGTCCGGTTTCGGTTCCTCTGCCGGCTTCGATTCTTCCGCTGGTTTTTCGGGTTCCGTTTTGGCGGGCTCAGGTTTTTTGACTTCACTCCATTTCCATGAACGTCCAGCGATCACAATGCCGTCTTTGCGGGTGCCGGCAAACAGTTGCTGATCGCCGTTCCAGCACAGGGACCAGATCCCGCTCTTGGCATCCATGGAATCGGTTGCACCAAGCGAGGGAAAATGCAAACGGCCTCCGATTTCTGCAGCCGCGACCTGGCCGCTGGAGGAAACCGCAATCTGGGTGATCCAGTCGGTGCCTTTGGCAACGCTTTCGGGCTTGGCATCGGCCTGGGCATCAAGTCGATAAAGTTGGCGGTCGCTACTGCCGGCCAACAGTTTCTTGCCGTCATCGACGTAGGCGACACACCACAGGGTTTCTTTGCTGACTTCGATTTTGCCGGCGTCTTCCAAGCCCGGCCATTTCAGCAAATGAAGGTGGCCGCCACCGTCGGTAGCCGCAAGCTGCGTCCCATCGGGGGAAAACGCCAGGCCAGTCACGGCGTGTCCATCCAATTCGACGCTCTTGCCAGCCTTGTTCTCGGCCAAACTCCAGACGATCACTTTGCCAGCTTCATTGCCGGCGACCAGATGTTGATTGTCGGGGGCAACAATCATCGCCTGGCACCAGCGTTCGAATGCTTTTTCGTGCGTTGTCGCTTTTTGGGCTTTGGCATCGTACGTGACCAAATTGCCTCGGTAGTCAACGCTGGCGATCGTGCCGCCATCGTTGGTTGATCTCACACACCAGACGGCGGCCGGATGCGTGTAGATCGGAGTCAGTGCGGTTGGGTCGCTGGCATTGAAGCTCATGACGGCCGCTTCGCGAAGCAGCAAGCCGTTGGCTGTTGCCGCGGCGAACTGATCCGAGTCGCCAATTTGGGTGATTGAGGTGACCCAAGTCGTTTTATCTTCGGCTTTGTTTTGGTTGTCGTCAGAGTGGGCGATATTTCCAAAGACGGTCATCAAAACCAGGCAAGAAACAAGTGATCGCGCGGAGATTATCACCGGGTTCATCGAGTCGATCCAACTAGTTAGAGGATGGGGCAGATTGGAAAGCCCAATTCTAGCCGAATTAGCTGGAGCGATGTACGCGGATTGCCAGATCGCCTTTGACGCGCCAATTGACGCCGAGTGCGTGCAAGCGGTGCTCTTGTGCTGGAGCCGCTCTGAAAGGTCGCTCGCTTGCCTTTTGCGTTGACCGTCCCTGCACAACTTGCCGTTAAGACTTGCAGAACGCCAGGGCGAGCAGCGCATAGGCTGTCACAAGTTGCCGATCCCCCTCCATCCAGCGGTCGTTTTCAGAATTGACCCAGGAGCCGTCCGACTGTTGCAGTTGGATCAACTGAGTCGCCAACTCCGCACGCCACGAGTGGGGGACGCCACTATCGTCGTCCAAGACCTCCAGGTCTGCAGCATCAAGAGCCTTGGCGAACGTGTGGTAATAGTAGAATAAACCCGCCTGCCCCATGCCGGGGTTTTCTTTCAGCGAGTAATGTTTCTTGATGAAATCCATAGCGGCAATCACACGCGGATCGTCCTTGGTCAGACCGGCATAGATCATGCTTTTCAGACCGGCATAAGTCATCGAACCGTAGCTCCGCAAGCCGCCGCCACTATCATCACCAGCCTGGCTTTGGCCGCCCGCAGCCGGTGTGTAGTAAAAGCCTCCATCGCCCACCTTGTCAGCGTGCTCCGTATCGTTGCCTTGGCCGGACAGATTTTGTGTACGAACAATGAACTTCAGCGCCTTTTGAATCGCTTCGTCATCGGCGCCATTGCCCAGTTCATGAAGTGCTTCGACGAAGAAGGACGTGTTCGACAAATCGGGACGCTGATGCTTTCCGTAGCCGGCGCCACCGAACGCGGTATCGGATGACTCGACACCCTCGCCTTCGTCCCACTGAATCTCCTTCAAGAAGGTTTCAGCCCGTTTGAGCACGCTTTCGTAGTTGTTGTCCTTATTGGCCTTGATCAAAGCCATTACCGAAACGGTTGTTTCGTAGTTACGGTACTTGGAACCTTTTGAGTAGATGCCGCCGTCGGATTGAATCTTGGACTCGATGTATTTCAGCGACTTCTGCACCGAAGGCAGGTCGACGGCTTCGGGACGATGCTCCAAGATCGCACGAACGCACAAGGCGGTAACAGCAACACCCGTTTCGCTGCTGAATGAACCGTCTTCTGCTTGACCGCGATTGAGCAGAAAGTTGATCCCGCGATTGACGCTGCGAGAAATCTGCGCATCAAGTTCGGCGGTAGTCGGCTCGTCCGCTCGCACGTTGACTGACCAAGCCAAAGTTACAGCAAGTGTGATCGCGAGATTCGGGTTGAATCGGGACATCTTTAGATCCAAACTGGCGAGAAAAATTTGAAATGGAAGCTGGGCAAAAGTCGAACAAGCCGAATAGTCGTTGCAGACTGCCGTATTTACCCTCGCATTTTATCCTCAGCAGCTGGAAACGTGCACTGCCGGCGGAGCTTACTCCGAAAGAAAGAGGTGGGTTCTTCGGCGAAAGATTCGGCACCCGCGTCGAATAATTCGCCAATGTCTGCGGGACCACCAGCAATCCCTATTTTTACAGCTATCTCCGTGACGCTTTCCTCGTCAGCGCAGCGTATCGACCCTCCGCGTGTCGGCCCAAGCGGACCGGTCGCCAAGGCCCATGGGCAACGCGGATCTGCTGCCACCGCCGGCAAATTCCAGCGTTTCGATGTTGCTCATCAAGAGCCGGAGAAGCGGGACCCGATCGCGGGTGACGCGACGGACCCGGCCACCGCACGGGAGAATTGGCTTCAGCTGCAGGCGACAGATCTGATCGCGCGGCTGCAGAAATGGTCTGCCGAGCTTGATGCCCGCGAGGCCCAATTGAACGCGGCGATGGCACAGCATGACCTGCGTGAGCGACTTTTTCGGGTTCGCCAGCAGGAGTTCGACGCCGATCTGAGACGACAGCAGGAGGAGATCGACGCCCTTCGCGAGCAGTTAAGTGCCCAGGCCCGCCGCTTGGCGTTTCAGATTACGTAAGCGCGTCAGCTTACCGTGATCGAGCGGGATGAGCATCTTTTCCGCTAATTTCTGCGTGCGTGTTGCAGGGGCAGCGCTGCATTACCACAATACTGGTCTCGCGTAACTTCATGATCGATTCATTCAACTGCGGAGACCTCCATGGCGCGACCTGTCACGCTTTTTACAGGCCAGTGGGCTGACCTTCCTATCGATGAAATGGCTCGGATGACCTCCGAATTCGGCTACGACGGAATCGAGTTGGCCTGCTGGGGCGATCATTTCGAGGTCGACAAGGCTCTTGCGGAAGACGATTACTGCGAAAGAAAACGACAACTCCTGGACGATCTCGGGCTTCAGTGCCACGCGATCAGCGCCCATCTGGTGGGCCAAGCCGTCTTGGATCGCATCGACCAGCGCCACCAGGTGATCTTACCCGATTACGTTTGGGGTGACGGCGATCCAGCGGGTGTCAACGAGCGGGCGATTGAAGAGCTGAAGAACACGGCTCGTGCGGCACAAAAATTCGGTGTCGACGTCGTCAACGGTTTCACAGGCAGTAGCATTTGGCATTTGATCTATTCCTTTCCGCCGGTGCCGGGCAGCATGGTCGACGAAGGCTTTGCCTTGTTGGCCGAGCGATTCAATCCAATCCTTGACGTGTTTGGCGAGTGCGGCGTCCGTTTTGCTTTGGAAGTGCATCCCACCGAAATTGCCTTTGATGTGCACACCGCCCAACGTGCACTTGAGGCGCTGGACCATCGGCCTGAATTCGGATTCAATTTCGACCCCAGTCACCTGATTTGGCAGGGCGTTGATCCGGTCCAATTCATTCGCACCTTCGCCGACCGCATTTACCACGTGCATATCAAAGATGCGATTGTGACGTTTGACGGTCGTAGCGGTATCAACTGTAGTCACTTGAACTTCGGTGATCCGCGTCGTGGTTGGGACTTCCGCAGTCCCGGGCGCGGCGGCGTGAATTTTGAAGAGATCATCCGTGCACTCAATGACATCGGCTACGAGGGCCCGCTGTCGATCGAGTGGGAAGACAGCGGGATGGAACGAACGTTTGGCGCCAAGGAAGCCTGCGAGTTCACCAAAAAACTGGACTTCTCGCCCAGTGGTCGCGCCTTTGACGCCGCTTTTGATGAAGGTAACTAAACCCAGCGATGATCGAAATCACCGTCAACGGCGAAAGTGTCGAAATCGAGTCCTCGATGACGGTCGAACAATTGCTTGACACCGTCGACGTTCCGCCAAACTATCTGGCCGTCGAAGTCAACGCCGAAGTCGTTCCCCGCGAGCAGTACACCACGCACCTGGTCGGCCCGGGCGATGATGTTGAAGTCGTGACGCTGGTTGGCGGCGGTTAAGGTCGGGTAGGCCAGGACTTGTCCTGGCATCGAATCCAGTTGCCAGGACAAGTCCTGGACTACGACGAGGGTGTAGTAACAGAATTTGTCCATCACGACCAGCACGACCGACGCCTCGCACGATGATTCACCGCTGATCGTCGGTGGGCACACTTTGCACAGCCGGTTGATTGTCGGCACCGGTCGCTACGACACGATGCAGCAGATGCGAGACGCTTTGTCCGCTTCGGGCAGCCAGTGTGTGACGGTCGCCGTTCGCCGCGAACGTCTGTATGATCGCGGCGGAAAAAACATCCTGGATTTCATTGATTTGGATCGCTACACGCTGCTGCCCAATACGGCGGGTTGCTACACGGCCGCCGATGCCATCCGCGCGGCGAAACTTGGACGAGAGATTCTCCGCACGCTGGGAAACCCGGGGGCCGACTGGGTCAAGCTGGAAGTCTTGGGCGACAGCAAGACACTCTTGCCCGATCCAACAGAGACAGTCATTGCCTGTAAGGAGTTGGCGGCCGAAGGCTTTTCCGTGCTCTGTTACACCAGCGACTGTCCGGTCACCGCGCGGCGGCTGAAGGAAGTTGGGGCCACCAGCGTGATGCCCGCCGGCAGCCCGATCGGCAGCGGACAAGGACTGCTGAATCCAAATAATCTGCGGATCATCCTGGAGTACTTAAAGGAAGACGACCCCGATTATCCGGTCATCGTTGATGCCGGCGTGGGCACAGCCAGCGACGTCAGTGAAGCCTTTGAGCTGGGTGCCGACGGGGTTCTGTTGAACACGGCGATTGCTCACGCGCGTGATCCCGTTCGCATGGCGCGGGCCATCAAACACGCTGCGCTTGCCGGCCGCGATGCTTACCTGGCTGGACGAATCCCACGGCGTCTGTATGGCACGGCAAGCAGTCCACAGCAGGGCGTGATCAGTACGCGACCGTACGGATCCGAAGACCTCGAATCCGAAGACCTTTGAATCCGAAGACCTTGCCACCGCAAAACTTGATGTCAGCATGAAACGATGGGTGCTCGTGGGAGGATTCGTGGCGGCGATACTCGTCGGCCTGCTCGTTTATCTCTCGGGGCAATCCCGCGACATTGCTTGGACAGCCGGTGTGGTGGTTCTGTGTGCGACCTGGTGGATCTTTGAACCGATTCCGATCCCCGCGACGTCGCTGATTCCGCTTGCTGTTTTTCCGCTCTCGGGCGTCTTGGACGCGAAGCAAATCGGCCAAGCCTACGGGGACAAGCTGGTCCTGTTGATGATGGGCGGGTTCATGCTGTCCACCGCCATGGAACGCAGCGGTGCTCATCGCCGCATCGCATTGAATATGGTTTCGCTGTTCGGCGGTGCCAGCGGCGGCCGTCGTCTCGTGTTTGGGTTCATGTTTGCGTCTGCATTTCTAAGCATGTGGATCTCCAACGCGGCGACGACTCTGGTGCTGCTGCCCATCATTGCTGCGGTGGTTGAGCGTTCAAGCAATCCGCGATTGCAGACTTGTCTGTTGCTGGGGGTTGCCTACGCCGCCAGCATTGGCGGCATCGGCACACCGATCGGTACGCCGCCGAACTTATTGTTCTTTGAGAACTACGTTAAAGCGGGCGGCGTGGAGCCGACCTTTCGGCAATGGATGACTTGGGCGTTGCCGGTCGCGTTTGTGATGTTACCGGTCGCCGCGATCTGGTTGACCCGCGGGCTGCGACGCGAAGAAGGTCTTCAATTGCCCGAAGTTGGACCGTGGCGGCGTGAAGAGATTCGCACGTTGATCGTGTTTGTGGTGACAGCTCTGCTCTGGATCACGCGGAAAGAACCGTTCGGCGGCTGGACCGGTTGGACGGGGCTGAGCGGTGCCAACGACGCTTCCGTCGCCCTGCTGGCGGTCGTTGCCATGCACATCATTCCAAATGGCAAGGGCGAAACGCTGCTAACTTGGGAGACGGCGGTCAAGATTCCTTGGGGCGTCTTGATTTTGTACGGAGGCGGAATAGCGATCGCGGCGGCTTTCCAAGAATCGGGACTCAGCAGCTGGATCGGCGGGTCACTGAGTGTGCTATCCAGCGTGCCTGTGTTTCTGATGATTCTTGTCATTTGCCTGGTAGTGACGTTCTTGACCGAAGTCACCAGCAACACGGCCACAGCGTCGCTGTTGTTGCCGATTCTGGCAGCCTCTGCCATTGCTGCAAAAATTGATCCCAAACTGATCATGATCCCGGCAACGATCAGCTGCAGTTTTGCCTTCATGCTGCCGGTCGCGACTCCGCCCAACGCGATCGTGTTCAGCAGCGAAAAAATCACCATCCGCACCATGGCTCGCGAAGGCATCGCGTTGAATTTGATCGGCGCCGTCGTGATCACAATCGTGTATTGGACGATGTTTTCAAGTTAGGGGAAATGTTGAATCTGTCCGGGGCTCCGTTGAACCTGTCCGGGGCTCGGACCATAATCCTTCCGTCAACGTTGACGGTTTTCCAAATTGAACTTAGAGGCATCAGATAATGACCCCGCGAAGGCTATTCCCCGTCCTGGCAATCGGATTGTTAACCATCGCCTTAACTTCTGTTCCCACCGCCGCCGCCGAGTACCTGAACGGCATCAAATGGGAAAAGCCGGCCATCGTCACGCCGGGAGCAACCGACGCCCAGCCGCCATCGGATGCGATTGTCCTGTTTGACGGTACTGATTTATCAAAATGGAATAACGCTGAGACTTGGAAAGTCGAGGATGGCAATGCGATCACCGGCAAAGGAAAAATCGTCAGCAAAGACGAATTCGGTGACTGCCAGCTGCATCTTGAGTGGTCGGCACCGACGCCGCCGAAAGGTAAGGGCCAAGGCCGCGGTAACAGCGGTGTGTTCTTGATGGACAAATACGAGATTCAGGTGCTCGATTCCTACGAAAACGAAACGTACCACGACGGACAGGCCGGGGCGATTTACAAACAAACGCCTCCAGCGGTCAATGCGATGCGAAAACCGGGGGAGTGGAACAGCTACGACATCTTTTGGACAGCGCCGCGATTCAATCAGGACGGTTCGCTCAAAACTCCCGCGTACATCACGGCGATTCACAACGGTGTTCTGATCTTGAACCACTTTGAGCTCAAAGGCGACACGCCCTACAATCGTCCGCCGGAGTACAGGCCACACGGTCCGAAAGGTCCCATCTCGCTGCAAGACCACGGAAACCCGGTGCGTTTTCGAAACATCTGGGTGCGAGAGTTCAAGCCGGCAACGGGGGAACAAGTCCGCACGCCATATCTGAAAGACGGCGACAAAGAAACGCCGATCGAGCAAAGCAGTAACGCTGGATAGCGGCTTCGGTTTTCACGTAGTCGGATTCGCCAGAATTCGGATGGTGGTGGCCCGAATTCTGGCGAATCCGGCTACGAAGCAGGTGGTGGTGGCCCGAATTCTGGCGAATCCGGCTACGAAGCAGTGGCTACGTGAATCATGAAAATGCTCGAATGCATGACCACATACCGCAGTGCGTTTCTGATCAGGAACTTGGTCGTTTCGGCGAGCGCTTCGGCCACCGCGTCGCTGGGAATGTGCGTGTATGTTGGCACCACCGGGGAGGAATCGGGACTGGGGCGTTTGCCCGGCGCTCGCATGATGGTGGCCAATTCACCGTGATCCAACCAGGTCAAACCACAGTCGTAGCAACTGTCGACGACAACATTACCGGGTCCGCAATAGGTGTGAGTCTCGAATCGCTCCCCACAGGCTGGGCAACTCCGCGCGCACATTAGCTCACTGGGGTCGATCGCCACCGGTACATCATCTTGGCTGCTGTAATTGGCTCGCAGTTCATGCGCGATGACTTGCAGTGTGCCGCTTTCAATCAGGAACCCACGGCAGTTTTCGCAGTAGCAGACGTTCCAGCGATCGTGGATCACGCCTAACTTGAGTGTCAACTCACATCTGGGACACTCCGCTACGACAGTTCTGCCAACGGCAACGATCGGGTCGACCGATGACGCCAGGTCCGAGGGAAACCGATAGCAGTTGCATTGCGGACAGCGATGGTAGTTTTGATTATGAATCTTGGTCAGAGGACCCAAGCAGTTGTCGCATTTCATTTTGGGTGTTCCCGGCCCGACGATCATTGAATTGGCCAACTCAACTGTAGGTCTTATTTCCGGTTTGATCAGCGGAGCGGTCAGAATCACCAACGCGGCTTTTCGCTGGGGCTTGTATCGGTTGTATCGATTGCCATGGCTGCGCTCGATGACAATCAGATGCGTCGGGTTTAACCACACGCAATCCCTGGAGCTCCAAAGTAGGCTGGATTGGTTGGTGCGTGCGTAGGCATGCCAGTTCTCACTTTAAAGCTGCCCGGAGCCAAGTTATGAAAGCTGTTGCTGCTGTCTTTGTGATTGCAGTCGGCGTGTTCGCCGTGGATGTTGCTGTCGCTCAGTACCCGGCTTACGAGTCGCCGCTGGTCGACTATTCGACACCCGTTTATCCGTCTTACTCGCTGCCGGGTTCCCAGTCTTACGTGGTGCCCGTGCAAACCTATTTCACTCCTGTGTACAGCGTGTATTCGATTCCAAGTGGCGCGGAAATGACGTACGCACCGGCAAGAATTGGGATATTCGGCCGCTTGATCGAATTCGAACGCCGCAAGAATGCCTGGTTACGACAAACCTTTCGGGGCCGGCAGTAATTGATTTTGCTCCGGAAGTTTGATCGGCATCACCATGTGGTCGCAGGTTTATCGGGTCCGCGCTGGTGGCCGGGCATCAACATCACATTTTGGGCCGTACAGAGGCGCGTTAGCACGATCCGTTGCTTACAATAGCAACACGTTCCGCTGATTGCGGACAAGCAGATGGATGATTGTGGACAAGCAACAGGGCCGGTGCCTGTCCCCGCGACAGTCCTTGTTGACGCCGGGAGGCGGACATGTCCCGCGAACTGTTAGTGTTTGAAATTGACGAAGCCACCTTCGCAGTGCCCACCTCCAACGTACGCGAAGTCCTCCGTGCCGCGGCACTCTTTCCGCTTCCCGAGTATCCCGATTTAGTCGAGGGTGGTTTGAATTTACGAGGAGAGATTGTCCCGGTTGTCGATGGTCGCGGCATTCTGCTTCGCAGCAGAAAGCCAATCGATCCGGCCGATCACATGGTCGTCCTGCAGGCTCAATCACAAAGTCTTGCCATTCATGTTGACCGTGCGGTTGCGCTGACAGTGATCGCGGAGAATGACATTGCCGAACAGTCTGGGCAGGGCAAGTTTATCAAGCAGGTTGTTAACTCGGACCACGGTCCGACGGCTATCTTGAACGTCGACGAACTGATCGTTGCTTGCGATCCAACTTTGTCACCGTCATCGACAGGAAGGGAGTCATGAACGATAGACAGTGGAGTGATTCTGGCTACGAAGCGATTGCACGTTTGCTGGGCGCTCGGGCGGGGTTGACGTTCCGTCCCAGTCAACGATCATCGATCGAGCAAGGGATTCAGCGGGCGATGAGTCGCGAGGGCACGTCCGACTTTGCTGCCTACCTGGATCGCCTGGAATCAGACGCTATCGCGCTTGATAATCTCTTGGTGCAGACCACCGTTGGCGAAACCTATTTCTTTCGCGATCCCGGGCAATTCCAAGTAATCAGCGAACTGATCCTGCCGGACATCTGCGAGCGCAGTGACCGAAACCATACGATTCGTTTATGGAGTGCAGCTTGCGCTTCCGGAGAGGAAGCTTATTCGCTGGCGATGCTACTCCATCGCAAGGGGCTGTTGTCGCGGTCATCCATTTTGGGTACCGACATTTCACGTGATGCTTTGAATCTGGCCAGCCAAGCCACCTACCGCGAATGGTCCTTGCGGGGAGCAGGCAAACAACAGGCGGCACCTTATCTGACTGAGATTGATGGCGAGTACCGGGTGGCTCCCGAAATTCGCGCGTCGGCGCACTTCGAATATCTGAATCTGGCACTCGATAACTATCCCTCAACGGCAACGGGAACCCGCGGTGTGGATTTGATTCTTTGTCGAAATGTGATGATCTATTTTGACCGCGAGACAATCCGCTCGATTGTCAATCGGTTCCATCGCTGCCTTGTCCCTGGAGGCTGGCTGATCACAGCAGTATCCGACCCTCAGATCCACGAATACGATTTGTTTGACGTCATTCCTACCAATCATGGAATGATCTTTCGCAAATCCGAACCAACCAGGCAAGACAAGTCTGTCGGCCCTTCGCTCGGGCAAGCTGGCGGCACGCAGTCGACGGCACGCGAAGAAACTGCCGGTCAGGGAACCATCGCCTCTGAGCCCGCAAGTCGATCAGCTAAGGCTCCCTCCACAGAAGAAGCTGCAAAACTCGCCGAGGCCAAGACCGCCATGGATGCGGGTGAGTATGAGCAGGCGGCGGAAATTGCGGCGCAGCTGACACAGTTTGATGAAGCCGCCATCATTCACATTCAGGCCTTAGCCAATCGCGATGTTCGACGTGCCGAACGGGCATGCGATGCGGCGTCAAAGCAGCGGCCGCTCTCCAAAGAGTTGCATTATCTGCATGCCGTTTTGCTAATGGATTTGAATCGACATGCGGATGCCGCCACTGCGCTGCAGCGAGTGCTGTACCTGGATCGAACGCTTGCCCTGGCACATTTCTCGTTAGCAGTGGTGCTGCGCACTCTGGGCAAGCTGGACGATGCCCGACGGGAGTTTTTGCTGGCCCAGGAAATTTGCCTTGCCTGTCAGCCCGGCGATCTGGTCCCGCTGGGTGAAGATCAACGCGTCGGTGATTTGCTGGAAATGATAAAACTACAGCTCAGTGCGATTGATAAAGCGGTGGGGGCACGCACATGAGTTCCGCCTCATTATCTTCTGTTGATTGGGACGAAGCCAAACGGCGGATCGCCGAGTTGGGAAAAACTCTGGCGCAAGCAGAGACGGTCACGACTGACGAGGCCCAGGCTATCTTGCGGCAGAGGGCTCAGCGACTGGCCGAGTCTGCCCAGCGGCAACAAACTTCCGATGACAGTATCGAAGTGATGATTCTGCATTTGGCCCAAGAACGTTACGCCCTGGAAACGAATCTGATTCGTGAGGTGATTCGGCCCGCGAAGCTGACACCTTTGCCAGGCACGCCCAATCAATTCGCCGGAGTGATTAATTTGCGTGGGCGACCGTTGCTGATCGTCAACGGACGAGAATTGCTGGGGCTCGCGGACACGGAATTGTCGGAGTCGGCACGGATCATCGTGGTTGGCGACTCACAAGCCGAGTTTGGCTTGTTGACAGATGCCTGTGACCAGGTTGCCAGACTGAAAGTGTCAGAATTAGCCGATCCGCCACATTCGCTTCAGGAATCGGCGCGTCGCTTTATTCGCGGTGTGACGCTAGACGCGATGAGCGTTCTGGATACAGATCGGCTCCGGAACGATCCGCGACTTTGGATTGATGAACAGGAAGACTAACGCAACAAATGCAACCGTGAGATATTTTATGTCGGTGAAAGATTGGCTCCAACGTCTGTCTCTGCGGTCGCAAATTACCGTATTAGCAACGCTCGCACTGGCGCTCTCGTTACTCGTCATGGGCTGGGTGACTTACAGCAAGAGCAGTCAACTTGCCAGGGATTTGACGCTGGAAAGAGTTACCAAGAACAGAAGTGACTCGGCGACGCGTGTTGAAACTGCGCTGGAGCGAGCCCGTCAGTACGTGGCAACAACGCCCGACTTTCCCCCGGTTCCGGGCCTGGTGCGGTGCTGGGATCACGATGGCGTCGACCCTATCGATGAAGGATCGACCACGGAAAAATGGCTCGATCGCCTATCGACCATTCTTAAAACTCAGATGCTGGCCAATCCCGAACAGGCCTATTGTGCCGTCATTGATGAATCAGGCAGGGAGGTTTTGCGAATCGAAAGAAGCGGCGAGCAGATCCGCCGCATCGACGACGAACAGGACGTTAGCAGCGAGAAATTCTTTATCCAGGCGATGCAGATCGTTGGCAAGGACGTATACGTCAGTCCGCTGGAAAAAACGGATCAGACGCTGGTCCTCCGCCTCGCTACGCCCTTCTTTGCTGATCCGCCCGGCCCGGCACGCGGCGTGTTTGTGATTGGTCTGGATGGCGAGAAACTACTGAGTGGGGCGACTAACCCCATCAAAGATGGCTGGGTGGACATTGTCGACGAAGAAGGAATGTACTTGTTCTCCAATGACGTCGCCAATCCTGCCACGCCGTTTAGCAATGATCGATACGAACAATTCAAGCCCGTTCGTGCCGGACTTCTCAAAAGCAGCGATCCCGAAAACGATACGTACGCGGCTTACATTCCCGGCGACGAACGGCCGGACGGCGGTTCCCTGTTTGCTGCCTATCAAAAAGTCTTTTATGCAGGGGCCCAGGATCGTTCACGTTTCTGGGCGATTGCCCCGAGTGTTTTGGCAGATCAGGCGCTGGGTGGTGTCCGGGACTTGGCATCGCAGTTTCTGTTACTGGGCTTGGTCGTGCTTGTCATTGGCGCCATTGTTACCTACGTCGCCGCAGGTGGATTAACGCTTGCGTTGTCCCAACTCACCAAGGTTGCGGATCGATTCGCTAGCGGAGACCTGGCTGCAGAACTTCCTCAAGTGCGACGTGTGGGAGAAGTCGACACGTTGTACAAGTCATTTTCGGAGATGACCAGTAACCTCCGTGAGACGATTGAATCCGTTCGCGATGCACAACGGAAAACCGAGGCCATCTTTCAGTCAACGGCTGATGCCTTGATCACGATCGACGAACGCGGCATCATCCAGGCCTTTAATTCCACTGCAGAAAAGATGTTTGGCTACAGTGCGGACGAAGTCATCGGGACGAATGTTTCGCGCCTGGCTCCTTCTCCTTATCGCGAAGAACACGACTCGTACTTGGAGCGATATCACCGCACGGGCCAGGCACGGATCATCAACACCGAACGCGAGCTGACTGCCGTCCGCAAGGACGGGACCGTGTTCCCGATGTCACTACGTGTCAGAGAGATTGCGCAGGAAGGCAGCCGGGCCTACATCGGGACCGTGCAGGACATTACGAGCAGAACAGCCGCCAGCGATGAGCGTAATCGACTGTTCGACGCCATTCGAGACGCCGTCAATCGGCTCTCAACCGCTTGCCAGGAGATCACGTCAACAACCTCTCAACAAGCGGCGGGAGCGCAGGAACAAGCGACCGCGATCACCGAAACCGTCGCCACCGTCGAACAAATTTCACAAACGGCCGAACAGGCCGCCGAACGTGCCAATCTGGTAGGGCAGTCGGCGCGGCAGGCCGAAGAGGTGGGGCAGAACGGGCAGCATGCCGTGCAGAATTCCGTGGCCGCGATGGGGCAAGTCAAAAACGAAGTCGAATCGATCGCCCAAAGCATTCTCGCCCTGGCCGAACGGGCTCAAGCGATCGGCGAAATCATCGCCACCGTTAGCGACATCGCAGAACAGACGAACGTCCTGGCCTTGAACGCCGCCGTGGAAGCATCTCGGGCAGGCGAACATGGCAAGGGTTTCTCGGTCGTCGCCAGCGAAGTCAAATCATTGGCCGAACAATCAAAGAAAGCGACCTCGCAAGTCCGACAAATTCTGGGCGAGATCCAGCAAGCAATGAATCAAACCGTGCTCTCGACGGAACAGGGAACCAAATCGACCGATGCGGCCGAAGAAGTCGTCAATCAAGCCGGCGAAACGATCCGCTCGCTGACCGAAACCCTCACCCAATCCGTGCGTTTGGCGATGCAGATCTCAGCCTCCGCCAATCAACAAGCAACCGGATTGGTGCAGCTGAACCACGGTATTAAAAACATCGACAATGTTGCTAAGCAAAATGTCGCCGCGATCAATCAGATCGAAGAAGCCGCCAGTCGACTGAACGGATTGAGTCATGAGCTTGCGTCTCTAACCTCCAATGGCCAGGCGGATTAGAAATGGACCAAAACGAACTGATCCGCCGCATCATGGCGACCTTTCTCGAAGAGCTTGATGAGCACGTGGCAACGCTCAATCGAGACCTTTTGGCGCTGGAAAAGGATCCCCCACCCGAGGAGCGAGTGGAGTTACTGCATTCGCTGTTTCGCGCTGCGCACAGCATGAAGGGAGCATCTCGAGCCGTTGATGTCGGTCTGATCGAACAGGCATGCCACGCGCTGGAAGATTTGCTGGTCCAAGTTCGTGATGGGAAACGGCAACTGCAGGAAAACCATTTTACCGTGCTCTTCCGTCTTGCTGATGCGATCGAAGAAGCGGGCATGCGACTCAGGGAGGAACAGAGTCTGGACGATTCGCCGATCGCCGCTTTGTTGCCCGAGATTCAAGCCTTAGATAACAGTGACGAGTTTCCATCGCCTGCTGCCGAAGCGACGGAAACGGAGCAGGCCGTTGACGACGCTGATCGGGTGGTCGCGGACAAGGCTCCGACCCAATTGGTTACACCGCCGCAATCAGCAGGTTCCGCGGAATCATCCGTCCCGGCGGTTGGCCCGGCCGCTGCCGATGGTCGCAAAGGCAAACAAAAGGCCCCGCGCAAACGCCAAACCAGCGCCGGTCCTGTAGCCCCCACGAGTGTGCGAATCGATGCGGAAAAACTGGATGGACTGCTTGCCCAAGCCGGTGAATTGCTTGTCGCTCGCCAGCGGATTGAACTCGGAGTCGAAGAGCTGGAGTCACTCCGGGACACCGTGGCTGCTTGGCGTCGAGACTGGCGGTCCGTGGAAACATCGATTCGGCAGCTGCACGATGGCGAAGAAGCGGCGAGCGGCTCGTCGCTGTCCAAAGCCGCATTTGCCGAGCTTCATCAAAGTTCAGATCGGATCAGAGAACTTGAGCGCGACCTTGACCGGCTGGTGGGCCGGGCACGTTCGGATGCTCAGTATTTGGGCCAAGTCGGCTCTGCCATCGAAGACGATGTGCACGGCGCTCGAATGTTGCCGTTCGCCAACGCCTGTCAGGGATTGGAGCGGGCGATTCGAGATGCGGCCACCAAGACCGGCAAACACGTGCGGCTGGCATTGCTGGGAGGCGACGTTCAAGTTGATCGCTCGGTGCTGGAGGGTTTGAAGGATCCCTTGTTGCACTTGGTTCGCAACGCGGTCGACCACGGCATCGAAACGCCTGCGGAACGAGCATCTTCAGGCAAGAGTGAGGAAGCGACGATCACGATCGAAGCGGCACTGCGCGGAGGCAGTGTCAACGTCAGCGTGCGGGATAATGGGGGCGGGCTCAATTTGCAACGGATTGCCGAGAAAGCTGCCGCTAATGGCATTGCCGTCCCTCAGGACCCGCAAGACTTAGCTCGAATCATCTTCTTGCCGGCCTTCTCGACCGCTGCCAAAGTATCGGATTTGTCAGGCCGCGGCGTCGGTCTGGATGTGGTTCGCTCTCAAATCGAGCACCTGCATGGGACCGTCGACTTGTCATTCCAGGCGGGATGCTGGACTTGTTTTACACTAACCGTTCCGCTAACGCTGACGACGATTCGAGCCGTGATGGTCAAGACTTCGGGGCAGACCTTCGCGATCCCGACGGTCAGCATTGAACGCGTGGTTCGCTTTGACGAAACCGATCATGCCTCGGTCGGCGGGCGTAGCGTGCTTCGCGATGGCGAGGCGCCGATCGCCCTGACAAGTCTGGCCGCAACGCTGGGGCTGAGGCAAAAATGGGCATTGTTACCCGATCAAAAGATGTTCGCGGCAGTCATGATGTCCGGCAGCCATCGGGCCGCCTTTGCCGTCGACGAAGTCGCCTCGGAGGTCGAACTGACGGTGAAAAGTCTGGGGCCACGCGTCCGTCGTCTCAAACATGTATCGGGGGCCACGCTGATGCCCTCCGGCGAGATCGCATTGGTCCTGAATGTGGCCAATTTGATGCGCACCGCGGCGGGCAGCGGCCAGCAATTTTCCGTCGCCGAAGCCAAGACTGCGGCGGATGAGTTACCTGACAAACGCCGGCTATTGGTGGTTGACGACTCGCTA
Source organism: Pirellulaceae bacterium (assembly GCA_041623895.1). Classification (GTDB taxonomy): domain Bacteria; phylum Planctomycetota; class Planctomycetia; order Pirellulales; family Pirellulaceae; genus JBFJVZ01. The sequence goes on from JBFJVZ010000008.1 coordinate 33,500, forward strand.
ACGTCTCGCATGTTGTTGCGGAGTATCCTTGACGCGGCCGGCTATACCGTTTCTGTTGCAGTCGATGGGCAGCAGGCGTTGGAGATGGTCGGCAGCACACCATTTGATCTCGTCGTCAGTGATGTTGATATGCCCCGTCTGGATGGATTCGGTTTTACGGAAGAAGTCCGGAAGGTTTCAGATCATTCCCACTTGCCGATCGTCTTGATAACGGCACGATCTAGCGAAGAGGATCGTATTCGTGGGCTCAAGGCTGGTGCCAACGCCTACCTCGTCAAGTCGGGTTTCGATCAAGCCCGATTGCTGCAAATCATCTCAGATTTATTGTAGGAATGATTGATGTTGCGAGTCCTGATTGTCGACGATTCGCCAACGGCGCGCGAGCTGATTCAAGGGATCCTCAAATCTGATCCTGAAATTGAAGTGATCGGCTACGCCACCAACGGCAGCGAAGCCATTGGTTTGGTCGACGAGTTGCGGCCGGACGTGGTCACGATGGACATCCATATGCCAATTTTGAACGGCTTGGATGCTACGCGGAAGATCATGTCAACGTGCCCGACGCCAATCGTCATCGTTTCCGCAACCACGTTGATTCACGACGTTCAGTGGGCCCTGAAAGCCCTGCAGGCGGGAGCGTTGACACTACTGGCAAAACCTGCCGGACCAAGCACGCCCGGGTTCGACGCTTCTGCAAGAGAGCTAATCGAAACAGTCAAAGCGATGGCCGAAGTCAAAGTCGTCCGCCGCCGCGATCGTGTCCCCACCGTCACCCCTTCAGAACCGGTCCCCCAACCCGAAATCAGTCGCCGTATCCAAGCCGTGGCGATTGCCGCGTCAACGGGCGGGCCCCCGGCACTATTGCAGGTGTTGAGTTGCCTGCCGGTCGACTTTCCCGCTCCCATCCTGATCGTACAACACATTTCCGCGGGATTCACCGATGGCTTTATCACCTGGCTAGACGCGGCGCTGCCACTGACCGTAAAAATCGCCGAGCAACACGAACGCTTGCAAGCCGGTGTGGTTTACGTCGCGCCCGAGCAGCAACACTTGGGTGTTCGAGGCGGTGGAGAAGTCCTGCTGGCGGATACCGAAGTGATTGGTGGCTTTCGTCCCTCGGCCACCTACCTGTTCGAGTCGGTTGGCCGCCTGTTTCGCAGAAATTCGCTCGGAGTCATTCTGACCGGGATGGGAAATGACGGCTTGGCAGGTCTTACCACCTTGAAATCGTGTGGCGGTTACATCATCGCCCAAGACCAAGACACCAGTGTCGTCTTTGGCATGCCCGGCGAAGCAAGTAAAGCCGGTATCGTCGACGCGCAACTGCCGTTGGATCAGATCGGTCGTGAAATCATGCGCATCGCCGGCGTACAAGCCGTCAGCTAATGCGTCGTTAAGCAAATCACGGGCTCTCAGCCGAAGGTGCCGAGTTCTGGTTCCTTAAATGCTCGGTAAAGAACTCGTCCGCCACATCGATCATCTCATCAAACCAGACTTGCTTACCCAGAAACGGATGCGGCGCGTCTTTGATGACAGTCAAGCCGGACTGAATTCCGAACTGCTTCATTCGCGAACGAAATGCATCTGCATGTGTGCTGGGATCATCCGTTTCGCCTGTCAGGAACCAAGCCGGTGGGTCAGCTGCATCAAGGTGATGTAGTGGCGAAGCGAGACGATAAGTCGCCGGCCTGTCTTGCTGTGTGCCGCCAAGAAACTGTCTCCAGATTTGGCCACGATCCTCAATTGCTGATATTTCCCGAGTGCGTTCGGAAAGCAAATCCGTCTGCGCGCCCATCGGCACGGCCGCCTGAATTGCACTGCTGAAGCCTGCGTTCCCACCTTGTCCCTCAAGTTCTTGTACCCCGGCCGACGTCGCCAGCAACGCCGTCAAGTGCCCGCCAGCGGATAGTCCGATCGCGCCGATGTGCTCTTGATCGATGCCGTATTCTCTTGCCTGTCCGCGCAGGAATCTTACCGCTGCCTTGCAATCGTGGATCGCTGCCGGAAAGGGCGCTTCACCGCTCAATCGATACGAAATCGTCGCCGCCACGTACCCGCGGGCCGCCAACGCCTGAGCGACTTTTGCATGACTGGTACGATTGCCCTTCGCCCAACCGCCTCCGTGAATGCAGACGACCCCCGGCAACTCACCCCAGACTCCTTTCGGCCGATAAACATCCATCTCCAGGGTGCGATCACCATAGCGCGCGTAGGTCACGCCGAGCTTCGCGTTCAGGCTCTCCACTGTCGCCCGCGGAATCTCGGTTCGACCATCGGCACGTGGCGGTGCAATCTCCCCGGCTGGACGTGCGTCGAGCCGCATTTCTTCTTGAAACAGGATCGCCATGCCGCGCAGCTTGCGCAAGATTTCCCCGTTTCTGACCAGCGTGGATTCCCCCGGGTCTTGCCCCAAGTCATACAGCTCAAGACTCGGATTCAAATAAAGTTTCCAGTTGCGCCAGCGAACTGCGGCCAGAGCGCCCTGGCTGCCGTGATAAAAAAACGCATCGTTGTATTCGTTGCGGTTGATCAGGGCCGCCCATTCGCCGGGCGGATTCCAGCGACGCCGAAGCGGGACCGAGGCGTTCAGCGATTTCTTCATACCGGCAGGAGGCACGATCTTCGTTTCACCCTTCAACAGCGGGCTGATGTCGCGTCCGTCGATGACGCGGCCTTCCGGAATCTCAATTCCTGCGAATGTAGCGAGTGTCGGATACCAGTCCATCGCGCGCACAACTGCGGATGATTCCACATCGGCTTGCAATCCCAGCCCCGGCCCCCAGGCGATCGCCGGGACACGAATTCCGCCTTCGTAAGTCGAAAGCTTGCGGCCGCGAATCTTCTGCTGCGGCGTGCGTCCCGGCCCGCGGCCATTGTCGGAGGCATAGATGACGATCGTGTTGTCGTCGATGCCCAACCGCCCGAGCGCATCGAAGATACGGCCGACGTTGTGATCGAGTTCCTGGATTGCGTCGCCATATTCGCCCCAGCTTGAACTGCCCTTGAATTCTTCGCTCACGCCGAGCGGATTGTGGAGCATGGTATGCGGCAGATACAGAAAGAACGGCCCCTCGCTGTTGTTCTCGATAAACCCGATGGCCTCGTCCGTGTACAACTTTGTCAGTTCCGCGGGATCGGCGGGACGTTTGACGACCTCCTCATTTCGCATCAGGGGCACGCCGCCCTGCTCCTCAAAATAGACGACCTCAACCGGATCAAGATTGTGCAGCAGCCCGAAATAGTGATCGAATCCCTGACTGCGAGGCAGGAAAGGCTTGTGAAATCCGAGATGCCATTTGCCGATGCAAGCGGTCGCGTAGCCGCCCGACTTCAGCAACTCGGCAAGCGTCAATTCGTCAGGATGAATGCCCGCACGCGAATCTGCGCGATGCACCCAAATCTCGTTGCCCACCCGCCGCGGGTAACACCCGGTCAATAAGCCCGCCCGCGAAGGGCTGCAAATCGGAGCCGCTGCGTAGTAGTCGGTAAACCGAGTCCCCGCCTGAGCCATTGCATCGATCCGCGGCGTCTTGACCTCCGATGCGCCATAACAACCCAGATCGTAGTACCCCTGGTCATCAACAAAAATGAAAATGATGTTCGGAGGCCGGCTGTTAGCCGCGTCCACCCGGGCGGCAGAACCCCAAAGCAGAACGCCGGCAAGCAACGCCAAATTGATCCTGTTAAGCCGTTTGAAAAGCATGTCTTGTTTCGTTCTGTTATCGGTTGGTGTTTTCTATATCGAGTAACGGCGGCGACTGCGATCCGCTGGCCGCATGCGTGCAGCCACAACTGTTGTATCGTCCCAAAGCTCGCCCGATGGCAGTCGAACCATTTCGATGCATTTTCTGGGGATCTCGTAAAAGTCTGATTCATAAACCATTCTCAGGATCGCATCGCGTTTCGCATAGTTGTAGAACCCGTCAGTCGCGATCAACAAGATGCCATGCAATGTTGAATGCAGGAATGATACCGGTGACGCAGAACCGCTGCCCAGTAACGGTTTCCGCTTCTGGCCCAGGGTAAGGTCAGTGATTTGACCATCAAAGATGATCCACGCCCCACTGTCGCCAACACTCGCACCGGCGATGCCATAGGGGCGAACATCGACCACCACAGCCGTCGACTCACCGGGGCCAACGCGGCAATCAACTTGTTTCAGGATTGCATTCCAATCATCGGCGGAGTGCGTATGTTTATATTCACGCTGAATTTCACGAACAACGGCTTCTGCTGCGATGTCGCCGGAGCCGACCCCGCCAGCACCGTCCGCCACAACAATCACCGAGCGGTCATCGGAATTGAACACGGCAACGCGATCCTCGCAGTGCCGCCGGTATGCGTCGGAAACGCTGACTGTCTCAACGGGCATCATCTGACTCAAACCCTACTTTCCGATCAGGATCCGGCATCGGCGTGGGGCGGAAATGTCCACGATCACGTTTCAAGTGAAGAACTTGTCCCACCACCAATCCAGTACATGCGATGCTTATCACGCCTGACTACCAGAAAGTAATCCGCGGCGCAACAAAAGTTATCATGACGGCTATCACAAGTGAAATCACGCCTCCTGCAAATACGATGAGGCTGAAAAACACTGTATCTCTTGGCGAAGCCTTGCCTGCCAAATAGTTCGCGATGTCTTGCTTGATGAGCCTACATCCAACAACTATCAGAACAATGGCAAAAACCCACGCGGATACCACGTGCAGCACGGCATTCCGTTCCATTAAATCCTGAAGGCCACTGGCGAGTACGATCATTCAGCTATCTAAATGGCAGGGGCACGCTTTGAGCAACGATTGCAGTACCTACGGGACGAATTCGACCGAGAGAGGAAATGACACAGTGGATCACGCCCATTGTTGTTGGCTAACGAATTGCGATGTGCGGGCGGCCGGAGCTGGGTGGCCATTTGAAACGGCGACCATCGCCGCTCCGTATCATCATTCGGTTAGGTGACAGTTTTTGTCAGACCTGCCATAGGCCAATTTGAACGCTGCCTTGAATCAGAATTGCGCACTTACCATGGCCCGGAAGTTCAGTCGGGGGCAGTGCAATGTCAGCCCCGGCGTCCGCCGCGGTCGTGACTGAATTGTCAATATCTTCAACCAGTGTGTAGGGCCGAATGACCGGTTCTTCTGTGTCGTGCATTGGCGCTCGAACACCGATCAATCCGCCGTCAGTCAGTTGTGCTGTGCGAGCACCGCCTAAGTTTGGATCATTCTCGCCAAACTCGATGCCGTGGATTTGAGCATAGGCCTTACAGACGGCATCAACATCCGGTGTGACGATTTCGAGGTAATGAATCAGCATTGTATTTGTTTTCTTGTTTCTTTGTGCCAAGGAGGTCTTGCGTGCGAATCTTTGGGAGGCAACACCATGCCGCGCGTTCACCACCTCGTTTGGATCGAATGCGGCTCGCACGTGGGCGAAAGTTGCGTTGCGGGAACACCTGTGTCGTGAATAGTCGTGGGTACTGTCTGGTCACATAACGTCGGTGGTCACCCGGTCCGAGCGGATCGGTCGCTACCGAGCCAAGATCTTCTTGAGGGCTCGGGTGCACCGTTTGGTTCTGGCTGTTTTGCCGCGGGAAACGATCCTGCCACCGGCAACCGGGTTTCTCGCTGATCATGATACCATCGCCGCATTGACTGCGCAACGTCGTTGCGAGATTCGACACAACCAAACGAAAGTTGAGTTGTCGGACAGGCAACGCTTCAGCTGGTCAGCGACCGACTTCCAGCATGGGCACGGGCCACGAAATTCATTGGACGATGGATCGACGCGAAGCGAGCAATTCGATCGAAGTGGCAATCGTCCACCGTTCGGTGTCACGATCAGTTTTCGTACTCGTACTCGGCGTTCGGCGGCTGTTATTGCAGCGGTGTCAGTGACGACGCAACAACAGCGGCGCGAATGATTTGTTGGGACGCATTCAAGTAAAAGTACGAGTACCGGCGGACGCCTGAGTACGAGTACGACTCACCATCTCCGCTGCTACTTTAGCTGCACACGACAAAGATAATTGTCCGCGGTGATGAAAAGCGTCTTTTGGTCGGTGTCAAAACCGCAGTTGCTGGTGCGCCCGGCGGTGATCAGTCGACCCAACAATTTTCCCTCCGGTGTGAACACGTAAACGCCGCCCGGCCCACTTCCGAATACCGTTCCGTCTTTCGCGACGGCGAGCCCATCGGGTAGCCCGGGAAACTCTTTCATCGCTTCTTTCGCATTCAATAGAATCTTCCCTTCGCCCAATGTCTTATCATCCTTGACCGGAAACGACATCCAAATGGGATTATCGGGGTCGCTCTGAGCAACGAAGAGTGTCTTTTCGTCGGGCGATAAACCGATTCCGTTGGGCCGGGTCATTTGTTTGGTCAACAACGTTAACGTTCCATTCGGGTCCAATCGATAGACGCCGCAAAAATCCAATTCGCGGCGGGGGTCGTTTTCACGTTCTGGTAACCCATAGATGGGGTCGGTGAAATAGATCGAGCCGGCCGAGTCGAACGTCAAATCATTGGGGCTGTTCAGTCGTCGACCTTCGTAACTATCGGCAAGCGTCCGTTTGCCGCCGTCACGCGTCAGCACCGAAACACGCCGGTCGCCGTGCTCGCACATCGTCAAGCGGCCTTGGGAATCGAGCGCCAATCCATTGCTGCCAGGTTCAAGACCGTAATAGGTGACCCCGGTGTATCCGCTCGGCCGCATGAACAGTTCAACGCCGCGCGACGGTGACCAACGAAAGATGCTGTTCCGTGGGATGTCGGAAAACAACAAGTGTCCGCCGGCGTCATCCGGAATCCAGACCGGACCCTCGGTCCAAGTGAAGCCGCCAGCTAGGACCTCGATCTTGGTGTCTTCGCCAACGAACTTGTCCAAGCCCGCATCCACGCGTTCGATTCGCCCGATTGTCTCCGGTGTTTGCCCCAAACACGAGATCGTGAGAGTCAAACTAAAAAAACATAGCCAGAATGCACGCATGAGACGCAAATCAGTTAGAGAAGGATGACAACCAGCCATAACGGACCCTTGAATTGTACTTGGCCGGTAAGTTCCGTGCCGGGGATCGGCTCAAAAGCCCCTCTCGCGAAGGGAATGTGGTGTGAACACACGAATAGCTATGAACACCAGGAACTCGCCAACTGCCTGTTGATTTCAGTAACCCGACGCGTCAGCGAGGGATGAATGTGGTCCCTCGCTAACACTTCGAGTTACCATCAGTGGCCGAATTTCGCGGCGACTCGCTCAGGCCACGGCACTTGGGATCGAACACACCCGGGTTTTCATCTTGCTTGCTTTGCTGAAACCGCCAGACAGCGGACCCTGCCGTTGCGGTCCCGGCAGATCAGTCGACCGTCGCTAAGCACAACGTGAGGCCAGGCTTCGACCTCGGAGAAGACAGTTTCCGAGGCAAGCTGCATGTACTTGTCGGGTGACCGTTTGGCCGTTTCGACAAGCATCAGATCGCCTTTGTTGGCGTAAACGATCAATCGGTGATCGGCGGTCAAGATACACGATCCCTCCGACCCGACCTTGCCTCCGACCCAACGCTCCTGACCCGAATCAAAGGCAACGCAGTGGACGCCCCGCCAGGCCCAATAAACATGTCCATCATGAATCAGCGGAGTACACACGCCCGAGGCGATTTTCTGCTCCCAGACTTTCGTCGCACCGGTTAGCGTCACGTCCAGGCGACACATCGCATAGTGGTTGTAGGCGGAGGTGATGATGACAGAATTCTGAAAAACCGCCGCGGTCGCAATGTTGTTGCCGAAGTCCGTCGTCCACGGATAACTGGCAACGGTCTTTCCCGCGTTGGCTTGATCGGTTCGCGTCACCACCAGGTTTCTGAGGGTCAACACTGCGACGCAGGGAATACCTTCGACGCTGATCGGCACTGGACCGCCCGTGTGACCGGCTTCGTCACGATTCTCTGACGTCCAAACTTCGCGACCGGTACGTTTATCGAAGGCAACCAAATTACCCGAGTCGCCGCCGACTTCGACAATCAATCGATCATCGAGGACCAGCGGAGAGCTCACATAACCGTAATCGCGTCTGGTTTTTCGACGCTTGGCTACTTCCGGCCGTTGCTTGGCGCCGTAAGCGTCGTACAGGTTCAGCGACCAAACTCGGGCGCCTTTCCTGGTTGTGTCCCAGGCGTTCAAGTCACCATCGACACCCAAGGTGAACAGCAGCCGAGTCTGTGCGTCATACTCGGGAGTCGAACAGGCGCCGGAATACAATCCCTGGTCACCGATTGCATGCCGCCCGTAGCGAGGTGACTTGTAAGTCTGCCGCCATTGCTCTTGCCCCGTGTCCAGGTCAAGACAAATCAGCCTGTCCTGTCCGCCAGACCAACCGGTCAAGAAAACTTGCTTTCCCACGACCAACGGGGACGAACTGCCTTCGCCCGCCGAGGCGTTCCACAAATCGCCCATGAGCCACGTCGTTCCGTCCCAGCCTGAAGATTCCGAAGAGATATCGTTTCTGGTGGGACCCCGCCAATGAGGCCAGTCCGCCGCGACCGGTGAGACCAGCATCTGGATCAGTAACAGGACTTGGAAACGACTCACGTGACTTACACCTGCGAATAGTGACAACAAGAACGATTGGGCGGAAGTCTGTTATTCTTTCGGCCAGGCGACATGTCCCGGCTCGTTGACTCGAATGTTCCAAAGTTTGTGTCCGGCGGTAATGTACAAAGTTTTCCGATCTTCACCGCCGAAGGCACAATTCGTGACCATATCGATTGGCACTGGGATGGTCGTCAAAAGCTCGCCTTCCGGTGAAATCACGTAGACGCCTGCCTTGTATTTGTCCGCCGTCTCGTGCGGCGGCGCCGCGTAATTCAGTCCCGCTGTGACGTAAAGTCGACTTTGCTTATCGATCGCCATCCCGTCGGGGCCGCGATCGCTGCCCCAATCGAACAGCTTCTTTTGACTGCCGTCGACGACATTGCGATCGGCGTCCAACTCGAATCGCCAAAGGCAGCGGGAGTTACCGTCGTCATCATTGGCGTTGTCGGCCACAAATAGATGCCGGTCGTCGGGGGAGACTGCGATCCCGTTGGGCCGCCCGATTTCTTGCCCAAGTATCCGTGTCACCTTTCCATCGGGATCGACGCGGTAAACACCTTCGATCGATTTTCCGGCTTCGTCAAACATTTCAACGTTACTCCGATCCCCATACCGTGGATCGGTAAAGAACAGATGCCCGCCGGAATCGATGGTCACATCGTTGGGCGAATTGAAACGTTTGCCCTGATAGCGATTTGCCAGAATCTTGATGGTGCCATCCGGTTCGGTGCGAGTCAGGCAGCGATTTCCACCTTCGCAGGCAATCAGCCTGCCCTGATGGTCAAAGAGCAATCCGTTCGCTTTACCCGAGGGAGTGCGAAAAACGCCCAACTTGCCCTCGGGCGAAAGCCGCATGACACGACTGTTCTCGATATCGCTGAAATAAACGCTGCCGTCAGCATGCCAGGCGGGACCCTCGGTAAATGCAACCCTGCCAAGTGCCTCAACGCGATCATCCGGGGCAACGATGTCTTGACACGACGCGACCGGTGGCTCTGACAGTGCGACCAGGAACCAGACCAGGGGCACTAACACGCAAAGGCAATTCTTCATGTTGATTCTCCTGCTTGCATTCGTCGACCAAAAACTGAGCCAGACATCTTAGACGGATTGTACGAAGCAGATACAAATCACGAGAAAAAAATCGTAGTGCGTCGACAGACTTTCGCCACGGTCTCCGGCGGATTCTTGTTCCCTGCAACGACAGCCGGTCGACGGAAAAAGAAGTCCGTCATACAAAGAGGAGCGAAAGCCTGCTCATTTACCGCCGTGGAAATCATCACCATGTCACGAGAAAAAGATTTGCTGCTGATGCATCAGTACGTCCAGGACGCTGGGCTCCGCCGTCACATGCTGGCGGTCGAAGCGGCGATGCGAGCGTACGCGCAGCAGCACGGTGAAGATGCCGACTTGTGGGGCACGGTCGGCTTGCTACACGATTTTGACTACGAGCGCTGGCCCAATCCACCGGATCACCCGCTGAAAGGATCCGAAATCCTGCGGCAGCAAGGCTACAGGGAAGAGGTCATCTACGCGATCCTTTCCCACGCAGATTACTTGCAGGACCAATACCCCCGCAAATCATTACTGGACAAGACGCTGTACGCCTGTGATGAACTGTGCGGGTTTATCATCGCTTGCGCCCTGGTGCGACCAACATTCCTGGCGGGCATGACAACCAAGAGCGTCAAGAAAAAAATGAAACAAGCGAGCTTTGCCGCGGCCGTTCCTCGCGACGATTTATTACGCGGTGCGGAAGAGTTGGGCGTCGACTTTGATTCGCACGTGCAGTTCTGCATTGACGCCCTGCAGACCGTCGCCAACGAACTTGCTAACGACACGTAAGCGAATTCTAAGCGTGCAAATCTGTGCCGCGGGCCGGCAGGCACCGGGCAGCGGCGTGAGGTGCCCGGCCGCCAACACGGGTCACGTCTCACTGATGGACCGCTCAGTCGTACTCCGCGGCTTTGGGTTAAG
>JBFJVZ010000009.1:0-43303 GCA_041623895.1 Pirellulaceae bacterium
TCGCGGAGCGAACGACGACGATCATAAATTCACAGCCTGGGAGCAAACGACGACAAACAACATCCGCTACGACGACTCGAAGCGATCGGGGTCCGCGTCGCTGGGCATCCGCCAATCGCCTCGCGGCGACAAACTCACCGAGCCCACTTTGGGGCCGTCGGGAACACAGTTGCGTTTAAACTGATTGGCGAAGAAACGCTTGATAAATACTTCCAGTGTCTGCCGAATCAGCTCCTCGCTGTAGGGCTTGGAAAACTTTGCCTGACCGGCCAGGTACAGAATCTTGTCGCGGCTGAAGCCGTTGCGCACGAAGTGAAACAAAAAGAAATCGTGCAGCTCATAAGCTCCAATCGCTGCTTCGGTGTTCTGACGAATCGATCCGTCGGCAGCCGGCGGCAACAACTCCGGCGAGATCGGTGTGTCGGCGATGCGGTGCAATAGCGCGCGTAAGGGATCTTCAAAATAGTGATCCGCCGCATAACGAACCAGAAAACGCACCAGCGTCTTGGGAATCGATGTATTCACGTTGTACATCGACATGTGATCGGCGTTGTAAGTGGACCAACCGAGTGCTTGCTCGCTCATGTCACCCGTGCCAAGCACGAATCCTCGACTCATCAACAGCATCGTTCGAACCCGCGCTTGAACATTCTCGAAGGTCAAGTCGGCTGCATCACCATCGACGTCCAGCAATGCCGTCTGAAGTGAATCTGCGGTCGTCCGCCCATCAATCTGGATGCCCAGTGGCATGTGCCCCAGGGCGCGAAATGAGTCCAAACATAGATCGCGAATGTCGATGCACTCGCCGGTGATCCCAGTTAATTCGATCAGTTGATCGGCGCTCGTCTTGGTGTGCTCGGTGGTGCCGAAACCGGGCATGGTGATGCCGTGGATCACTTTGCGTGTGCGACCAATCGCGTCGCATGCCCGGAGGGCTACCAACAGCGCCAGCGTGCTATCCAGACCCCCGGAGACTCCGATTGCCAACGGCGTGGAGTCTTTGATCCGCGATAATCTCTTGATCAGACCGGCGGTTTGAACGCCAAAGATCTCGGCGCATCGCTGCTCCAATTCGCTCGACTGGTCCGGCACAAACGGGTGCGCGTCGATAATCCGCATCAAGTTCTCGCGAAGCGGCCGTCCCTGCCAATCGTCAAAGACTTCGATCACACGAAATGTTTTATCAACACCCTCGCGAACGTCGTCAAAGGACCCAATCACGCGGCGATCGTGTGACAGACGTTGCAGATCAACATCACGGCTGATCATTGTTTCGCGCACGTGTGCCGGTTCGAGTCCGTCCCCGACGCGGCGTGACTCACCCAGAATTGTTCCGTTTTCGGCGAGCAGACAATGGCCGCCAAAAACCAGGTCGGACGTCGACTCGCCGGGACCCGATGATGCATAAACGTAGGCCGCCAGGCAGCGGCCCGATTGACTACGAATCAGATCGCGACGCCACGCCACCTTGCCGATTGTTTCGTTGCTGGCAGAAAGATTCAGCAGCACGTTGGCGCCGGCGACAGCTGCTGAACTGCTGGGCGGAATCGGCGTCCACAGATCTTCACAGATTTCGATTGCGATCGTGGCTTCCCCACAACGAAACAGTAAGTCCGTGCCGAAGGGGATTTCTTGATCGAACAATTCCACGGTCGCCGGGTCACTTTCGCTGGCCCCGCGAAAATGTCGGCCTTCGTAAAACTCTCGATACGTCGGTAAGTAACTCTTGGGAACGATCCCAACGACTCGTCCGCCGGCCAACAATGCCGCTACGTTCATCAGCGACCCGGCAACCACCAGCGGCAACCCGACAACAACCATTTTCTGATCAGCCTGACCGTGCTGGGCGATCCGGCCGAGTGCTTCGACAGCGCCTTGCAACAACGCGTCACTCGCGAATAGATCACCACACGTGTAACCGGTCAGACCAAGTTCGGGCAGCAACACCAGATCGGCATCACAGGCATCGATCATGTCCAGCGAAGCATTGGCATTCGCCGCCGGGTTGGCGATCGAAACTTCGGGTGCGGCAGCCGCAATGCGAAAGATACCGTGAGGAAACAAAGTCTTGCGTTTCGTAGTAGGCCCGGCTCCCGCCGGAGAGGTGACTGAGTGTGTTGAGCGTCCGGCAAGAGCCGGGCTCACCGTTAAAACGAATCGGCTTGGCGATACGCTTGGATAACCTTCTGTTCGCCTTCGGCTCCTTTGACGCTGTTGCCGTGCTCCATGCCGATCACGCCTTTGAATCCTTTGTCGTACAGGTGCTTGAACACGCGGCGATAATTGATCTCCCCGGTGTAAGGTTCTGTACGGCCGGGATTGTCCCCCGATTGAAAATACGCGATCTCGGACCAACAGGCGTCAATGTTGGGGATCAAGTTGCCTTCGGTGATTTGCTGGTGATAGATGTCAAACAGGATCTTACAGGAGGGACTATTGACCGCGCGGCAAATTGCATAGGCCTGATCACTTCGCTCCAGAAAGACGCCCCCGTGGTTGGCGTGCCAGTTCAACGGCTCCAACACCATTACCAATCCGTGCGGCTCGAGAATTTCGGTGCACCGCCGCAACATGTCGATGACGTTGGCCGTTTGGTAACCTGCGGCGAGTCTTGCCCCGCCATACTTATTCCACTTGCCATCGGCATGTTGTTGATCGACGCTGCCGGGCACCACGGTACACCACTTGGCATTGACGCGCGTGGCAATGGTCACCGCGTTCTTCATCGCGGTCATGATTTCAGCGGTCGTGTCCTCTTGCGGTCGGGCAAAAGTCGGGCGATCAAAGCTGCCGTAGGCGACAAACACACCCATTTGCATGTTTAGACTTTCAAGCGTCTTGCCGATTTTCTCCTGCATCTCGGGGGGCTCATTCGGCAGACCGTTGTACTCAAAGGCGGTAAAGCCTTGATCAGCCGAAAACTTGATCTGGTCGATCACATCGGCACCGGCAGAATGCTTGAACATACCCGGATGCGGTGCGTAGCCGAGCTTGAACTTTTCGCGATTCGCCCTGTCTGCGTCGGCGGAAAATCCGTCAGCGGCAATCGCGGCTGCTGCCCCCAGAACCGCGGAAGTCTTGATCATTTGACGGCGATGCATGGTTTAAACTTGCTTACGAGACTCAATACTGGCAGTTACCGGTTTGCATTATAACCAAGACGATCGATGATGAATCCCTGGCCACCGAGAGCGGCAGCGTGAACGATTAACAATTCACAGACGGCCGTGCTTCCATGGTAGCTGAACGTGGCAGACTTGGACGTCACCTATGCAGCGAATACTTCCCAGTCAAGCTACAAAAGATCAAGAAAGAATGCCGATTGTTATGTCGCAGCCGATCATTTCACCAGAACTGTTTAAATTCCTTCGAGATCTTAGACGCAACAACAATCGCGACTGGTTCGCCGAGAACAAAGCCAGGTACGAAAGCGACGTCAAAGATCCGGCGGTTGAACTGATTGGTCAGCTTGTCAAACCGCTATCCCGTGCCGCACCGATGTTGCAGGCAATCCCCAAAGGCCATGGCGGATCGCTGCTGCGTATCTACCGCGACACGCGGTTCTCCAAAGACAAAACGCCCTACAAAACCAACGTCGGCATCTCGATTCGCCACCAGGCGTCCGGGGACATCCACGCACCGGGGGCTTACATTCACTTGGATCCCCAGGAATGTTTCATCGGCGCGGGCTGTTGGCGTCCGCAGCGCGACGTCTTGTCGGCGATCCGTGCCGCAATTGACGGCGACGCGAAGGCGTGGATCAAAGCTCGCGACAATCGACGTTTTCAAGAAAAGTTTGATCTAGTCGGCGAAAGTCTGAAAACCGCACCTCGTGATTACGACAAAGATCATCCGATGATTGACGACCTGAAGCGAATCGACTTCATCGCAGTAGCGCCGCTAAGCGAAAACGACGTCACGGGCAACGACATCGTTGACATCGTGATCGATCACATCAAGCTCGCCAAACCGTTGATGAAATTCTTGTGTGACGCCATCGATGTCCCCTATTGAAAATCAGCGCGCGATCAATCGGCTGTGTGTCTTCGCGACCGTCGCGTCGATGGCAACGCTTTTGATTGCGTCGCTGTATCCTTCCGGTGATTCAGTCTCCGGCGTGGTGGCCTTCGGCTGGGTGTGGGCACAATCGCTGCTGATGGTCTTACCCGGATTTTTTGTTGCGGCTGCGGTCGCCAGGTACCGCCTGCGACTTGGTTCGGTCATCGGACTGGTGACGATCTCTGCGGTGCCGCTGATCGTGCTTTGCGATGTGATCGCATTCAGTTGGATTGGAGAGCGGTTTTTGTCTGGCAGCGTTTGGCGCGTGATCACGCTTCGCCAGTCGCTTGTTGATCACGTTGCACCGGGGACGCTGATTTTTGCGATCATGACGTCGCTCACATTCGCGCTGGCCACGGCTGCAGCCTGGTGGGCGTCAACCAAAGTCGCCGCGCGGTCGCCAATCAGTTCACCCGGAATTGTTCTCGGCAGCCTGATTTGTTTGGCTATTGGGATTTCGTTGCCAGCCTGTTGGAACTTGCCGGCAACGCGCGTGCAGATGGCCAGGCAATCGGTCCGTCATCCCTTGTGCGCGCTCGGTCTATTCTACGATCGCAGTGTGGGTCCAGGCATTCCGCCGGCGGTCGCACCAACCGGCGGTGGCGAAGCGGACAAAATGCGTGTCTTGATCCGCCAACGGGAAGATCGGCTAGCCAAGCTGAAAGTCAGCTCAGCGGGCGGACAACTCCCTGATGTCGTGATCGTTGTCATCGAGTCCTTTCGCCACGAGTTGGTCGACCAGGCTGTGATGCCGACGCTGTGGCAATACGCGCAGCGTGGCATTCATTGTCGAAACCATTTTTCAGCCGGCAACGCCTCAACGCACGGAATGTTCGGCCTCATGAATGGTCTGGAAGCCGTTTGGTACGACCGGCTGCAGTACTCCGCACCCTTGCTAAATCGACTGTTTCGCGACGCAGGTTATGAACTGGGTTTCTTTGCCGGTCATGACGGCTGGCGAAAGTTCCACATGGAAGGCTTCATCAACCAGCAGCAATTTGATGCCTTTGCGGTTGAACGGCCGAACTGGCTGGAATCGGATCGACGGACGACCGAATTGGCGAAGCGTTTTCTCCAGCCCGACCCCCAACGCAAACCGCGACTGGCGTTGTTGTACTTGTATTCCACGCACGCGGACTATCGCAGCTATCCACAAGATCGGCTCGATTTGCCGGCCGCCGATGACCGCTTCGTGATCCCCTTTTCCCGCTCGGCTGTGCCGGCCGTCTGGAATCGATATAAGAACAGTGCCCGCAGCATCGATCGATTCTTATCCGCGATTCTTGCTGAACATCGAGTGGTCATCGTGACTGGTGATCACGGCGAAGCATTTTTGGAAGACGGCACCTGTGGTCACGGCACTCGTATCTCACGTTATCAAAACATGACGCCGGCAATTGTCTATCGTCCGCATCAAGCGGCACGCGTGATCGATCAAGCCACATCCCATGCCGATCTATTGCCGACGCTGCTGGCCGCGGTCGGCGTCCAGGCGAACGATGCGAGCGTAATGGATGGCATCGACTTGTCTGCGGCCAGCGACGATGAATTGGCGAACCGATTGTTTGTCACGCGAAACTATTTGGATGACGACTGTGCATTGATCGGCTCGGAACTTGGCGACGCGTTCGGCTTTCGATGCTCGATCGCCTTTCGCGATTGGTTCGCACGACCGCTGAATCCCATCGATGATGCCGGCAACGAGCGGGCAGCCGAGTTGGATGGTGAAAAGCTTCTCAAACGTTGGATCAACCAGCGATTCGACCTGCCGGCGACCAAACAATGATATTTCGTTGTAACGGAAGTTGGATCGCCAGGATAAGGAGCGCGTTCGGATTACGGCAGTAGTCCTGCAACTCCGTTCGCAGGGCATGTGCGGCTTTGCCGCAAAACAGATCGATAATGTGTGGGCTCCCATCGCAGCGCCCTGCGAACGGAGTCGCAGGACTACGAGTGTCGGCAATGCTGCCAAGCCGGGCGCTCTCCAAGTCCTGGCCTGCAGTCACTTGCTTTCGTTATCATTCTTGTTGGGCGGATCTCCCGCGAGTTCCGCGTTTGCCTGTTGGACACGATCGGCCCAGAATTGGCGAGACCTCTCGTGCGGCGCCAGCACGGCACGTCGTTGTTCAGCGTCTGCGATATTCTTTTGTATCCGCTCGATCCGCTCGCTGACCCAGTCGTAAAAAAACTGCGCCGAAGTTTTGCTGATGCGGTGCTTGATCGAATCCGATTCGATGTACCACGGCGCGGTGGATGCGAATCGAAACGTATTTTCGACATCCGTGATTGCACGGACTAGGAACCACCCCGGTTCGTTGAGGCTCAAATCGACGTCTACCTGTTGGCTTACATCATCGCTGCACGCGATTTCCTTGATAATTCGCCCATTATGAATGACTTCCAATGCCGCCACGCGATCGGCGGACGTCAGCTGCACAGACAGCCCGACCGGGAAATCTTGCTGATCGGCGGATTGAAAAACCGCACCGGGCAGGTCCCCGTTAGCACGCACGATCAATAACGGCCCGTTGGTGACAAAGCAGCGACCACGCCGGAGTGCCGCCAACCAATCACGCTTCTGGAAGGCAGCCGCCGCATTCCGCTTACCATTCGCGGCGTCGTCCCCCAAGTGCACATAGACCCGGTTGTAGCCGACGGGATTGGGCAGCACACCGGACGCACTGCCAGCCGAGGGCGGAATTCGCAATCCGGCACTCAGTGCGTGGTAGTAGATTTCTTGCGTCCAAAAGCCATTGCCGCGCGGATTCGGTAA
This sequence comes from Pirellulaceae bacterium, assembly GCA_041623895.1. GTDB lineage: Bacteria > Planctomycetota > Planctomycetia > Pirellulales > Pirellulaceae > JBFJVZ01. Next base: position 6,833 of record JBFJVZ010000009.1, read on the forward strand.
CCGCGCAACATTTCGCGGTCGCCCCCAAGCTTCATTGGCCAACATTCGGCTGCGGCACATGTGATTATTGGCGATCCCGATTGAATTCATTTTGCCACTGGCAAGCCACGTCGGGACGTCCCACCAGAACGGTTTTTCAATATCGATCCAGACTTCGGGATCGCGCTGCCGAGCTTGATCAACAAATCGCATGGGAGAGGGAAACTCAGGTGACTTTCTCCGATCGGGCAACGGAAGCGGTTGTTTCAAACCAAAGTACAGCAGCGCGCCGCCTTCGCGTTCATCTTCACCAGCCATCAGCGTGTAGATCCGATGCTCATCGAATTTGATTGTCGTTTTGTCCGGAAGCGACCGGTCCTGCCAGGCGTTGCGTGAGTTCCACCACGTGATGACCGGTGCGAAATCAAGATCCTCGGCTCGCATCAGACGTTCAATCTCGTTAGGCGGCCGATGCACGTGAAGATCGCCGCTGTACCAACCCTGGCTGCGCAGATTTGAAATCCGCGGCAGCGTCAGATCGACGGTCGTTCGCTGTGCCTCCGCAACATCGACTTGCCCGGACTCTCGGGCATGCTCGGGACCGCGTTCGATTTGCCACGTGTATCGACCCGGCTCCAGCCCCACGGCAACTCGGCCGTCGCAGACGAAGTGATCGTGCCAAAACGGCTGACCCAATGCTTTTTGCGGTTGGTCTTGATCGTTCTTGACGTGAATCCGACAGGGAAGTGGACGCCCAGCTGAATCAGAAATATTGAATTGAATTCCAGTTTGGCCCGATGCCGCAACTGGGCCAACGACCATGGCAAAGATCTTAATCGACAAGTAAATCAAGCCGATAAAACATGGCTGACGGTCAGAAGTCAAATCACGCATGCGTCACGTACCTGGGAACATTATTTACTTGCTGGTCCCCAGCGCAGGGTCTGAGTCGTATCGAAGCGTACCATGGTATCGTTGCTGGTATTACCAGGAAGTTGGCGGCTTGCCCCCTGATCGATTACCTTTGTTAACGCTGCCGTTAACCGTTCGACGACCTCCGGATGCCGAGCAGCCAGATTGATTGTCTCGGCGATGTCATCCCGCAAATTGTAAAGCTCTGCGACGGTCGCTTTGCCGCGCGACTGTTGCAGGTTGCGGCCACTCATCTTGAAAACCAGCTTCCACGGTCCATCGCGATACGCGAACTCACCCATGTTGGAGTGACTGACCAGACTGGTTCGCATTTCGGCTTGGCCTGCGTCCATCATCGCCGACAAAAAGCTAACACTGTCCTCACCGCCGCTAGAGGGCAAGTCTCTGTCAAGCAGATCGGCACACGTGGCAAACAGATCGGTCAGACTGACCAGCTGATCGCTAGTTGCCCCGGCAGCAATGCGATTTGGCCAGCGGATCACCAGCGGCACGCGATGACCGCCTTCCCAGATATCGCCTTTGTGTCCGCGGTACGGACCGCTGGGCAGGTGTCCGGCCGCGATCAGTTGCTGCCATCCGGTGTAATGAGAATGACCATTGTCGGCGGTGAAGATCACGATCGTGTTGTCCGCAATCCCGGCGTCGTCGACAGCCTGGATAACTTGTCCGGCGGACCAGTCGGTTTCCATCACAAAGTCGGCAATCGGTGCGATACCGCTTTTGCCGCGAAAGTCTTTTGAGGGGACAATCGGTTCGTGCGGCGAGGTCATCGAGAAATACAAAAAGAAGGGCTTCTGTTGTTTGGCACTTTTACGAATATGTTCGACGGCACGCCTGGTTATCTCGGGCAAGATATCTTGCATCCGCCAGCCTGGCGCAGCCGGTGAACCAGCAAACCCGTTTGGCAACACAATGCCTTCGGCCGGATCAGGCGTAAACGGTTCGCTGGGTTGAACAACAACACGATCGTTTTCGATGTAAGTGAATGGCGGCAGGTTTGGCAGATCGACACCAAAGTAGTAATCGAAGCCGCGATGCGTCGGGCCTCCCATGATCGGTTTGCTGAAATCCCATTGCAGATCGCGCTTGGCCAGACCGTTTCGCTGCTCTGTCATCACGCTTGCATCCGACCAATTCCAACCCAGGTGCCACTTGCCGATGCAGGCGGTGTGATAACCAGCCTGTTTCAAGAAGCCAGCTAGCGTCGGGCGATCTGCAGCCATCAACGGAGGTTCGTAAGCCGCGATCACCCATTCCTGCAATCGTGTTCTCCAGCAATAACGTCCCGTCAACAATCCATAGCGGGTTGGTGAACAAACCGCGGACGGACTGTGCGCGTCGCTGAAACTGATGCCCCGGCGAACCAATCGATCAAGGTACGGGGTGGCAATCTTATTGTCGGGATAATGAGCCTGAATGTCCCCGACACCAAAATCATCTGCCAGAATGACGATGATATTGGGACGGTCGTCTGCCGTCGCGATCAGAATGGGGATGAATGACAGTGCTAGAAAAACAAATCGTCGTATCATGGTGGCTTGCTCGGGCGGTAGCAGATCCGGGTCGCGACATCGACTTACAATCATAAACGAATCAACAACCCGTAATCGAAGAGCTGAATCATGAATAAAACAGATCCAGAATATCCGTCCCGCGGCAAGACCGTGCGATTCTGCCTGACAGTCCTGTTCGTCGTTTTTGCTGCGCCGCTGACGGCCGCAGAAGGTTGGAAAGCGGGTACGTCACGAGCCAACATTACGCCTGAGCAACCGATGTGGATGGCGGGTTACGCCAGTCGTGATCGCCCCGCCAGTGGAACGCTGAACGACCTGTGGGCAAAGGCCCTGGTTATTGAAGACGCCGATGGCGACCGCGGTTTGCTGATCACGCTGGATCTGATTGGCATCGGTCGCGATTTGTCGGCTTCGATTTGTCAGCGACTCGAACAAGAATATGGACTAGCGCGGCGCTCGATTGCCATCTGCACCTCGCACACTCATTCGGGACCTGTCGTCCGCAAGAATCTCGCTCCGATGCACTACCAGCTTGTCCCGGAGCCGCAACAGGGACTGATTCGCGAATATGCGGAGAAACTTGAAGATCAATTGGTCCAGATCGCTGGAGGTGCCATCAAATCTTTATCGCCCTGTACGCTACACCAGGCTCGCGGCGTCGCCACCTTTGCCGTCAATCGCCGCAACAATCGACCCGCAGACAAGGTTCCTGTTCAACGTGCAACCGGAACGCTCGCGGGACCGTTCGATCACGATGTTCCAGTCCTGGCGGTCAAAAACAGTGACGACAAATTGGTATCGGTCGTTTTCGGGTACGCCTGCCACGCAACCGTGCTGAGCGGATATCAGTGGTGCGGTGATTATCCCGGTTATGCGCAGGACGAATTCGAGCGATTGCACCCCGGTTGCCAAGCCATGTTTTGGGCCGGTTGCGGCGGCGATCAGAATCCGCTGCCACGACGAACCGTGGAGCTTGCCGAGCACTACGGCAGACAACTCGCCGGAGCTGTCGAGGCGGCGCTGTTGACTTCACAAGTCACCGAGATCGAGCCGCAGCTGGAAACTAGTTATGCCGAAATCGACTTGGAATTGGGCGCGCTGCCGACTGCCGACGAGCTTCGCACGGTAACCCAGGATGGGAATCGGTACCAGCAAGCACGTGCCAACATGTTATTGGCGCAGCTCGAATCCGAAGGCGCACTTGAGCAAACGTATCCCTACCCGATTGAGGTTTGGAAGCTTGGTAACCAGGTCAGCTGGGTACTGCTGGGCGGGGAAGTTGTCGTCGATTATGCCCTCAGGCTCAAACACGAAATCGACAGCCAACTTTGGGTCGCCGGTTACAGCAACGATGTGATGGCATACATTCCCTCCCGCCGAGTGCTGAGCGAAGGTGGCTACGAGGGAGCGACATCGATGGTTTATTACGGTTTACCAACAACCTGGTCGCCAACGATCGAGAACGCGATCGTGCAGGAAGTCATTCGGCAAACCGAACAAGCGGAACCCCAAACTCCTTGAGCATGCAGCAAAGCGAATTCGCAAGTGTGCGATAACGACCACCTTGCCTAGCTGACCAACCATCAGCAGGGTTGAAAAAGTCCGGATTTGTTGGCCCAATATTTGCTTCTGAAATCACCTGCCATGAAACACTGCAACCGATCGATCGTTACTGCCTTATTGCTCGTTGTTGCCGTTGTTCTGCAAACCACTGCTTTGCATTCCACTGCTCAGGCACAACGCCTGCATGCATTGATCCTTGCTGATACGTCGCCATGGGCCGATTGGGGGCGTTATCAGGTGAGTGTACAAATGGATTCAATGGTGATGATGTCGCTATTTGCCACCAACGTACCTGAGCATCAATTGGTGTTGGACAATTTCGACATGACGGAGAACGTCTTGAGCGATCCGGCCAGAATCACGCAGCGGATCGAACAGATTTCGGTCGGTCCCAACGATACGTTGTTCTTTTACTTTTCGGGGCATGGTGGACAGGATGATCGCGGCCACTACTTGGCGTTGGCCGGTGGCCGACTTTATCGGGATCAAATCCGCGCCGTTGTCCAGCAAAAAGGGGCGCGGTTAAGCGTGATCCTTACCGATTGCTGCAACCAACGCGCCGATGGACAGGACTTCGGTGCTCCCGCGATGGACATGGAGCCTCCCGCCTCGGTGACGCCGTTGTTCCGATCGCTGTTCTTTGAGCCGCAGGGGATCGTGGACATCAATGGCAGTTCGCCTGGTGAAGCCGCTTTCTTCACTCCGCTGGATAGCGAGTCGGAAGCACCACCCGGCTCCTTATTCACCAGTCAAATTGAGAGATTCGTTTACCGATTCAAGCAACAGCGAACGACGTGGGATCACCTGCTACGTTCGGTCAGCCTGAATGTCCATTTAGCCTTTCGAGCCGGTTACCCGGGCGGGGCCGTCGGCGGTAAGGGCGGGAAATTCCAAAGTGACCAGAATGTGTATGCCTACGAATATCCGGGTATGCCTGCAAAGCAGGGCCCTCGCACCGGTTTTACCGTGCGTGATCACCGGAACCAGGGTGTGATGGTTATTCAGGTCCGCGCCGGCTTTCCCGCCAGCCAGGTTTACGATTTGGCGGCTCGACGATACGTTTCTCTGCAGCCGGGTGAGCTGATCGTGGCAGCAAACAATATCCCGATCCGTACGGTCGCTGAGATTGTCGACGTGACGAGAGCGTCGCCGCAGGTCATGCGATTGAAGATCCGTAATCAACGTGGCGAGCGTGAGGTATTGATGCGTCTTCGTTACTAGTGGCACTCATCATGGATGTACATCAGAATCTCTTGTCGCTGCTGATGTTTGCAGCACTCATCGGTTGCCACCCGCTACGGGCGCAGACGGCCACGGACGTACAGGCAGTTGCCGGGAGCGAGTCAACCGCAAACAAAGCCGCGAACAAGGATACCACCAGCAATCCCGCAGCGGGTGAGCAGCCGCCGCCAGACTGGGCGACGGATCTGCTTGCCGATGACCCGTTGGCGGCAAAGGAATCGATAACGCTACAGGATTTGGAGCAGGCCCTGACCGACGAAAGTCAACGGCGGTGGGTGATCGAGCGACATTTCTTGCGGGCTGCCCTGACACCGCAGCAGCAGGATGATTTTCTGCGGGCGGCCTTTCAACATCCCGATTCCGCCGTGCGTCAACAGGCGGCAGCCGCGCTGCAGCAGTTGGGGCAATTGGAAGACTTCGTGCGGGACATGTTGTTGGCGTGGATTCGCGATGGTGACCAAAGCGCTGCCGAGGCGGCCATGATCGGCTTGCAGTTCTTGCCGATCCCAAAGGAAAAAGTTGATCAGCGTCTGCTCGATTCCTTGCTCCGTGCACTTGCCTCCGAATCACCGACGATTCGCGCCGCGGCAGCCCAACAATTGGAACGTCTTGGTCCCGCGGCTATTCCCATCCTGCTGGAAGCCATGCAAGATCCAGAGCAGCCCTGGCAGGAGGCGGCGGAGGTGTTGAGCCGGATTGTGGGAGATGTCCCCGAGAAGCCTGGCCGGCAAGAAAAGCGGCCGGCGACTGAGGAAGCCCTGCCTCCTTCGGCAATTATCAAGTCGGCGCCGAGTGGTCCAGTCGCACCGATTTTAGAGCGAAAGGTCGACGAACAAGACGCCCAGGTCGTGCGTGTGTATTACGGCACGAACCGTGTCATCGCACAGCACCCATCTGATCCAAAACGAGCGCTAACGATCTGGGGAATCGTCAGTCTTAGTGCGGTGCTTTTTGCGCTGTGGTCGTTCGCGCGACGACGTCGCGAAGTGAAATCATCCTTATTCTTCTACGTCGTTCGTCGCTTGGTGACCGCCGTGTTGCTGATTGCGGTGATTGTCTTCGCTGTCTTGAAGTGCGACGCGGCAGTTCGCCAGTTAATGTCCGCTCGTGGTGGAGTCCAATTTGGTGGACGTCGATCGGCAGACAGCACGATTTACTTCGGCTTCTGTGACGTTTCCATTCCGCCCACACACTCTGTCGGTGTCGTCGAACGTCCGTTGATCGGACCTGAGGACGAAACCAGGCACGTCGTGCTGCAGCAAGCGGTGTTGCTGGAGCAAGCCGCGTTCTACTCGGCGATCAATCAAGTCTTAAGCGGACTAGGCGACACATCGCGAGATTGTTTGTTGTACGTCCACGGTTACAACGTGGCCTTCGACGACGCAGCCCTGCGAGCGGCGCAAATCCACCACGATTTGAATTTTGCCGGCACGACCATGTTCTATAGCTGGCCATCTCGCGCCAGCTTCCATCACTACTTTTCCGATCGCAATGAGATTCGCTTCAGCCACAGACTGATCAAAGAGTTCTTGGCAGGGATTTTGAAGAATGTCGACGTCGATCGCTTTCACATCATTGGGCACAGCATGGGTGCGGATGCATTGTGCCAGGCGATCTTGGAACTTGATCCCGAGGGCGAGGTATTTGATCAAATCATCTTGGCCGCACCCGACATCGATGCCGACGTGTTCAAGCAACAGATACTTCCCCGCCTGCAGCGATGCGGCAGTCGCACCACCCTGTATTGTTCCAAGAAGGATTGGGCATTGCATGCCTCAAAGCACTTCAACGACAGTCTGCGAGCGGGGGACTCCAGCAACGGACCGCTCGTAGCGACGGGGCTGGACACGATCGACGCTTCGGAAATGGACACCGAATTGCTGGGACATTCGTATTACGGGAATTGCCTTCCGCTGTTGGATGATTTGCGGCTGTTGATCGAGCAAAACCGGCCGCCTGAGCAGCGAAAACTGGAGCCCTTGTTTGTAGTTCCAGAGATTCCGTACTGGATTTTTACTGAGACGCTGTGAATTTACTGTCGTCGGACGTTCGGCGGCCGAATGATTTCCCGCGGCGCGCCCGCCGACGTAGACTGCTTTTAAGAACGAGCCGTCAGGCGTAGCCTTATCAACCGCAGTGTGTTAGTTCAACACTCGTAGTCCTGCGACTCCCTTGGCAGGGCATTGGTGACGGGAGTCCACACATTATCGATTTGTACGGCAAGGCCGCAAATGCCCTGCGAATGGAATCGCAGAGCTACACCTATCGCTCATCAGACTATCGCGGCTGCTTATAGCATTTTCAGAAATCTCGTAGGCCAGGACTTGTCCTGGCGCCTCATTGCCAGGACAAGTCCTGGCCTACAGATGATCCCACGTCAATGATAAAAATGCTCTAGAAGAAACGATCGATCATGCCGTTGATGTTCAGGAACGCATCCTGTGCTTCGAAGTGGCGTTGCTTTAATTTGCGCGCTGAGATCGTATTCACGTCAGCAGCGAGCTTATCGAAGTCGCTATTGCCACTGATGTCGGCAACATCACCAACATTCATATTTCGGACCGACGCATAATCATTGTGCTTGCCCATACGCACGATCGCATCGTCACCGACATTGACACCATCGAAAGCAACAAAGTCCCAGCTCTTTTCGGTGTGAATGATCAAGTCATCACCCACAGTCGCACCACGCACAGCAATGTAGTCATTCCCTGACCTGGTATTGATGTCCAAATTCTCACGAATTTCTGTTCCGACATCGACAAACACACCGTCTTCGCCTTTGCCACCGCGATAGATAAAGTCGTCGCCGATCTTGGTGTTGTTGATTAGTCGAATGGCATTGTCGTTACCTTTGACACGCACCACCAGGTCACGAGGGATGATCGCGCCGTTCAGCACTAATCGATTGCCGTTTCCTTTCGATTCAATGATCAAGTCCTTTTGAATCGAGACCGTTTCCGCGCCACCGTTGGCAGCGAAAGTCAATTGTCCGGGCTGGGGTGATGAGATCGTGAGAAAGCCGTTGTCGCCCTCGAAATCAATCTTGATCGATTTTCCTAGCTTCACATGCAGGCCAGGCAAATCAACCCGGTCACCGACGTGCCCCGGAATGTGTTCGCCCTCGATCAAATCATTCAGCACGCGTAGTGCGTCAGCACCGGTGACATTGTTGTCACCGTTGGTATCGGGAAACATCCGTGAGGCTCCAACCTGCTCACCGTCGGCGAGATTCTGCTGCTCGGCAATGTAATTGATGACCACCAGCGCATCACCCGCGGTGACCTCCCCATTATTATTGACATCCAACGGATTCGCCGGATTTGTCATGTCACCAGCCAATAGCTGTCGCTGGCACAGACGCTCGAGTTTCAATTGACGGCTTCTCGATACCCTCGTTTGTTGACCACTCATCGCACCATCCTCAAAGCTAAAAGGGACAAAACGGCGACACTGAAGCGACTTTGCCGCCTGGTTGATTTAGGCAAGAATCGCGCGCAGGGTTTCGCTCGTCAAGGCTGCACAAATCTACCGTGGTACGACTTGCCGCAGGGCGCTTCCGGATCGCATTCCGAGGCTGTTGGGCAGCAAAAATCGTTCCTTTCAACTCGTTTTCCGGGGCCGTGAATGGCAAGACGCTGATCGCTGGTGGAGTATTCTGTGGTCAGCCCGAACAAGCGCTCGGGGACCTGGCAAGCAAATAAATGTGTGCCGAATAGCTCATGAGATTACGACTGACATGCCTGCTTCTACTTTGCCTGCTGCTGTGCAGTGGCTCGCTGCGATCGCAACGGGCGGGGGCTGCGGCCAGCGAACGCCCAAATGTCCTGTTCATCGCCGTGGACGACCTGCGTCCTGAGCTTGGTTGCTATGGCGTTGCCTCCGTTGAATCACCCAACATCGATGGTCTGGCGGCAACGGGTGTGCTGTTCCAGCACGCCTATTGTCAGATGGCAGTCTGCAATCCCTCGCGCGTCAGCCTGCTGACTGGACTGCGGCCCGATTCGGCCAAAGTTTGGGATCTGGTCACACGATTCCGTCACACCGTGCCCGATGTGGTCACTTTGCCGCAACACTTCAAGTCACACGGCTATCACGCCGTCTCGTATGGAAAGATCTTTCACAATCCTTGGCCCGATGATGTGTCTTGGAGCGAGCCCCACCGCTGGCCAAAAAACGGGAGACTTTGGTCGCCGGCCGCCAGGCAGCAGCTGGCCAAGTTTCGAGCCAAGATGCGTGCTGAGGGCAAAAGCGATACCGCGATCAAGCGAATGCGCGCCGTGGCAACAGAAATCGTCGACATGCCAGAGCAAGAACATATCGATGTTGCCATTGCTGATCAGGGATTGCGCGCGATGCGGCGAATCGCCAAAAATGATGATCCCTTTTTTCTGGCGGTTGGTTTTGTTCGACCGCATCTGCCTTTCGTGGTTCCGCGCCGCTACTGGGACTTGTACGACCGCCGACAAATTCCTCTCGCCGCTAATCCGTTCATCCCCAGGGGCGCTCCCCCATTTGCGCTCAACACCATGTACGAACTCCGCGACTACATGGACTTTGCAGGGACCGCCGATCCGCGAGCTGGATCCTTGAGCGAATCGCAGCAGCGGCAACTCAAGCACGGGTATTATGCGGCGGTCAGCATGGTCGATGCGCAAGTCGGACGCTTGCTGGCAGAGATTGAGGAGTTGAATCTTGCCGACCGCACCATTGTTGTCCTGTGGGGTGATCACGGTTGGAAGCTGGGTGAGCACAACAGTTGGTGCAAACAAACGAATTACGAAATCGATACACGTGTGCCGCTGATCATTCGCCAGCCGAACGCCAGCGGAAATGGCGAGGTCTGCCGTGCGCTGGTTGAATTGGTCGACTTGTATCCAACATTGTGTGCATTAGCGCGGATCGAGCCCCCCAGTCACGTTCAGGGCAAGAGCCTTGCACCGTTGCTGGACGATCCGGCCGGTTCAATCAAGGACGCTGCCATCAGCCAATTTCGCCGACGTGATGGCAAAACGAATTTGATGGGTTACTCGATGCGAACACAGCGGCATCGATACATCGAGTGGATCAACCGAAAATCCAATCAGGCCGTCGCCCGGGAGCTTTACGACCACCAATCCAATTCCGCCGAAAACACAAATCTTGCTGAAGAACCGGGCAATCGTGCATTGATCCAGCGGCTTAGCAAGCAGTTGTGGAGCGCGATACCGCCACCGCCGCCGCTGGCCGAGGTGGCAAAACCGATTCGGCCCAAGGATCGACCGAACATCTTGGTGATCATGGGCGATGATTGGTCGTGGCCACACGCCAGCATCTTGGCTGACCCGGTCGTCAAGACGCCGACGTTTGATCGCATTGCCAAGGCAGGCGTGTTGTTTCAGTACGCTTTTGTATCGTCGCCATCTTGCACACCATCCCGCTTTGCCGTGGCCAGTGGACAGCATCATTGGCGGCTTGGCGGCGGCGATAGCTTGGGTGGTTCGTTGCCAGCAGATTTACCGGTCTATCCCGACTTGCTGGCTGCGGCTGGATATCGGACCGGCTTCTGCCGCAAGGGAGCGGCACCCAGCAGTCATGTTCACCGCGGCAATGATCCGTTCGGTCCGCGGTTTAACGACTTCGGGCATTTCATCGCACAGCGTGATCCGGGAGAGCCCTTTTGTTTTTGGTACGGAGCGGGCGAACCACATCGTCCTTATGATTGGCAGGCTAGTTTAAGCAGCGATCTAGCGCTCGAGCAAATCAACGTGCCGGTTTGTCTACCCGACAATCAAACCGTCCGCACCGATCTTGGCGATTACTACCTGCGTGTTCAAAAGCTGGACAGATTAGCTGGTCGGATTATCGAGCAGCTGGAAGATTCCGGTGAGCTGGAAAACACGATCGTGATCATGACCGGTGACAACGGGATGCCATTTCCTCGCTGCAAGGCAACCTTGTACGACACGGGGACTCGTGTGCCGCTGGCGATCCGCTGGGGTAAGCAAGTGCCGGTTAACCGCCGCGTCAGTGACTTTGTTTCACTGACCGACTTGGCGCCAACGATTTTGCAAGCGGCCGGTGTGCCGGTGCCGCCGGCGATGACCGGCAAATCGCTAATCCCGCTGCTAACATCCGAGCAAGCGGGAAAAATCGATCCGCGGCGAGATCACGTTTTGTTTGGAAGAGAACGCCATGTTTATCCCTGGCCGGCCAGAGGCATTCGCACTCGCGACTATCTGTACATTCGCAATTTTTCACCCGACGCCTGGACGACCGGTACAGGAAAGGGCGAAACACCGCGATACGACTTCTCCAAATCACCGTGGCCGACCGAGCCACCCGCGTTTTCCTTCAACTGCGATCCCTCGCCAACCAAACAATGGATGATCCAACACGCTGCTGCCATTGCAAAACTCCACAAGCTCTCATTCGGGCTGCCGGCGGAAGAAGAATTGTACGACCTGCGGACGGATCCGAACCAAATGAACAACATCGCCGATGACGCCGACCACCGAGACATACGACAGCGGTTGTCCGCGCAGTTGGAAGCTGAACTTCGTGCCAGTAACGATCCCCGTCTAGCAGCAGCACCAACACCGGACTAGCCCGCTTGCGCTTTGTCCGTCTTGATTTGACGTGTCAATCGGTAGGGGCACGCGGCTCAGCAGGAGCTTCGCCCTCCCGTCGATTCAACCCACAAACACGAACGCATTCCCTCTGGGCACTGGGAAGTCTTCCGACTTCCGCTACCTCAAGGCTGCTACACCCGCTGCGACTGCGGCAGGTAGGTTTGTAACGATCGTGCGGATTGGAGCGATTGTTCCGGTTGACCGACGCCGAATTTGACACTGCGGGCGGTCAAATTAGGCTTTGACTTAAAGCATGGGATGGCGGGAAGTTGCTAACTCATCTTAATCGTGGCCGTTCCGCTACGGTGTTCATCCATGCTTCACTCAGCTATCCAGACCGCCGAATCACTGGTAGATCAGCCCGTTGATATCGCTGTGGCCGATAACGCGCTCTCGTTGCCCGAGAAGACCATCTGTTTTCAAGCCTTTGGCGTCCGGATCGGGATTCGAGTCAGCGACGGCGAATTGCTGGATCCCATTCGCAATCGACTTCCTCCTGGTTGGAGCCCCTGTCCCAGCGAGACTGTTCAAAACTGGTTTTCGCTGTCTTGTCGTTCGTCACTGGGCAGCGAAGGAGAACTTCGATCGTATCAATTGTTCTCGAGCACCGAGCCGCTACTGGAGGCGGCCAGTGCAGACAGCGTCCTTGACCAGTTGGATTGGCAGCTTCGCCTGAATGTTGCCTTAAATGTAAGTGGCTTGCTGTTTGTTCACGCCGGGGTGGTCGGCTGGCGCGGTCGTGCGATCGTGATTCCGGGACGCTCTTTTACAGGCAAAACAACTCTGGTCGCTGCTTTGCTTGAAGCGGGCGCTACATATTACTCCGATGAGTATGCTGTCTTCGACCGTCTGGGCCGCGTCCGTCCGTATCCGCGACCGCTGTCGATTCGTGATCTTGACGCAGGTCGCCCCAGGTTCCGTGACCCAGCAGCATTCGGGGCCTTGGCCGGAACGGCTCCGCTGCCCGTCGGCTTAATCGCCATCACGCCTTACGAAACCGACGCCGTCTGGGAGCCGGTGGAACTATCGCCCGCCGAAGCACTGATGGCGCTGTTGGACAATACAGTCGCGGCACGATCGAAACCATCACTTGCACTGTCAATACTTGGCACCGTCGTGAAAAACAGCAAAGCAGTGAAAAGTGAACGCGGCGATACTCACCAGGTCGTTGGTGAATTCTTGGTTTGATGATGCGTGATTGATTCGACTTACTTTCCTTTTGATACATCTTGAGAAGAACTGATGAATCCTAAAGCACGCAGTGAAGAATTGCTGATCGAAGAGGTCGCTGGCGAGCTGGTCGTTTACGACTGTCAGTCGCAACAGGCACACCGGCTTAATGCGACAGCCGCGTTTGTCTGGCGACATTGTGACGGACAACACTCGATTGCCGAGCTCGTCGAACTTGTCGCGACGGAATTCACGGCAGCAGCAAGCGACGCGGCCGTGCGGCTGGCAATTGAGCTGTTGCAGCAAGCGGGACTACTGGAAAACACGCAGCCGCAGCCCGCGGATGCTTTTGACACTTCCCGGCGCAAGGCGCTGCAAAAACTAAGTCTGACGGGCGCGCTGACGGTGATTGCCCCCATCGTGGCAACACTTGCTGCACCTACCCCCGCGCAAGCTGGATCAGGCAACTGGGGCGGCGGAGCTGGTCACGGTGGATGGGGCCAAGGCGGCCAAGGTTCCGGTGGCCAAGGTTCCGGTGGCCAAGGTTCCGGAGGCCAAGGGTCTGGCGGACAGGGATCCGGCGGACAGGGTTCGGGTGGTCAAAGTTAGGGGACGGACGGTGATCGGGCGCACGGCGATGCTGGAGGGTCTCCGCCCCGAACAGGAAATGCTTTGCCATTGCGCGCGCACGAGAATCGAAGCGGACTGCGCGCAGCGGATCGGTGAGCTCGTCGATCAAGGCCTTGACTGGCCACACCTGCTGATGCTCGCCGGCCGACACCAGGTCACGCCGCTGCTATATCGGACCGTCAAGGAAATCTGTCCCCGCGCTGTTCCGGCCCTTCTGATGCGGCGGCTGCACGATCATTATTTTGACAACGTGGGTCGCGGACTCTTTGTTGCCAGCCAGTTGAGGAATCTCCTGCAGCGGATGGAAACCGACGGTATCGAAGTGATCCCTTACAAAGGTGTTGTGATTGCCAAGCATCTGTACGGAGACGTCGGGCTCCGCGAATTCGGTGACATCGATCTACTGGTGCGCGAGCGCGATCAATCCAGTGCAGTGCAGGCACTGGACTCTGCAGGCTACCGGGCCCAAGGATTTCATGGAGACACCGAATGCCATTTCGTTAGCGGCGACGATCGAGTGAATGTCGACCTCCATTGGAGATTCTTTCGCTGCGTCGGTTTCTATTTCAATCCCGAAGCATGGTGGACACGTCGCGTTCATAAATCATTGTTTGCCCGCGATGTCAATTGTTTTCCGGACGAGGAATTGATGTTGATTCTCTGTGCGAACGCGACCAAGGAGTGCTGGAATCAATCGCTTCACTCGCTTTGCGACATCGCTGAAATGATTCGTAGCCGTCCCCATTTGAATTGGGACCGGGTGATGCGGGAAGCTGAACAGTTGGACCTGACACGAATGTTGCTTGCTGGTATCTCCCTCGCCCAGCAGTTGCTGGGAGCAAGACCACCGGACTTAATTTGCGAGCAGATCCAAACCGATGCCAATGTGAGTTCGCTAAGCAAAACTTTGCGCTGGCGATTGTTTCCGCAGTCGGCTCCCAAACCTGATCGTTGGATCATTTATCGTTGGGACCTGGCCAAGATGACTCGCCGTCGTGACAGAGCCATCTACATTTTGCGGCTGCTCAGTTCGTATCTGAAACCCAGCGACAAAGACCGGGATTTCATTCAGCTGCCGAGCGCATTCGAACCGCTGTATTATGCAATCAGACCTGTCCGCATTGCTGTGACTTTTACGCGCGGAAAACTTGCCTAACTGATTCGCCCGACAGCGCGACTCCCATCAGCCGCCGCGCGGTAGTAGCACACGGTTATTGCAGCAGAAAAAGGCTGAACCGCGGGCTAAGGCCCAGCGGCTAAAGAGACTGCAAGTCACGGTCTTTTGACCCAGCAGTGACGCGGTCCTAGCTCTGCCAGGTTGCTGAAGTTCGCCGCGTTTGGAACAGCGACTTGACTCTTTGTGGTACGCTCAGTTACCGCGTGATGCGTTCGCCGCCGGCCGATCTAGAGTTTGTAACGATGAGTTTTCAATTGAAGAATATTTTCTGCGGACTGTCGATCGCTGGTCTGCTGCTGGTCCCGGAATACGCTGCGGCTGCTGACGAAGCGATCAAGCCCAATGTGCTCTTCATTTCCGTCGACGATCTGAACGACTGGATTGGTTGTCTGGGCGGACATCCTCAAGCGAGCACGCCCAACATCGATCGGCTTGCCGCCAGCGGAATGCTGTTCACGAATGCTCATTGCCCGGCGCCGGCCTGCAATCCTTCACGCACCGCGATCATGACCGGCATCTCGCCGCACAAGTCCGGCGTTTACGACAACCGACAAAAGATGCGGGAATTGCTGCCGGATGCCGAACTGATCCCGAAGTACTTTTCCCGCCACGGTTACTGGTCTGGTGGATCCGGAAAGATCCTGCATTACTTCATCGACCAACAATCGTGGGATGAATACTTCCCGGCAAAAGAAACCGAAGATCCGTTTCCCCGCACCTTATATCCCGATCAACGGCCCGTCAGTTTGCCGCGTGGCGGCCCCTGGCAATACGTGGAAACGGATTGGGGACCGCTGGACGTAACTGACGAACAGTTCGGCGGTGATTACCTGGTCTCCGAATGGATTGGGCAGCAGCTAAGCAAAGCACACGACAAGCCGTTCTTCTTAGCTTGCGGTATCTATCGACCCCACGAACCGTGGTTTGTGCCCAAGAAATATTTTGATCCATTCCCCGTCGACGAGATTCAACTACCGCCGGGCTACAAGGAAGACGACCTGGATGATCTTCCTCCGGAGGGACAAAAACGCGGACCCAATCGCTATTTTGCGCACATTCGCCAGCAAGGCCAATGGAAGCAGGGCATTCAAGGTTACCTCGCCTCCATCGCCTTCGCCGATGCCATGATTGGACGTGTCATGGAGGCACTGGATCGCGGCCCAAATCGAAACAATACGATTGTGGTTTTATGGAGTGATCACGGTTGGCACCTGGGTGAAAAACAACATTGGCAGAAGTACACCGCCTGGCGTCTTTGCACGCGCGTGCCGCTGATCATTCGCGTGCCGCGCGGAACACCCGGACTGAAAAGCGGCACCACTGCCGGAAATACCTGCGACCAGGCGGTGAATCTGCTGAGTCTATTTCCGACGCTCACGCAGTTGGCCGGTCTTCCGGAAAAGCAATCCAGCGACGGCCCCAGTCTTGTGCCATTGCTGCAGGACGAGGACGCCGAATGGCGACATCCATCGATCACCTACCTAAGTAAGCCACACAATTATGGGATCAGTGACAAGGAGTGGCGTTTCATTCACTACGCCGACGGCGGCGAGGAATTATACGACACGAAATCAGATCGCTATGAATGGAACAACCTTGCAGCGAATCCCGAATACTCTGAGCGACTTACCAAGATGAGGGCACTCGCGCCGACGAAGTTTGCGGAGTTCGTCTCACCAAGCTTTGAATCACTGACAAAACTGAAATGGCATCCCGCTGGCAAAGGAGCGGTGCCCGCATCGAATCCCGATGGCAATCGCTTCGATATCGTCTTTAGCAACCAGCGCGCCGATCCGGTCAACGTCTACTGGATCGACCGCCAGGGAAACCGGAAGCCGTATGGCACGCTGCAAGCCGGTTGGCGGAAACCACAAAATACACGCCCGGGCGCGGTGTGGCTGATCACCGACCCTGACAACAAGCCGCTCGGTCACTTCGTCGTGGGCGACCGCACCGCCCGAGCCATCATCCCGAATTCCGGCCCATGATTTCATGAATTAGATGAGAGACCTATGAGATTGTCAGACCATCGGCCTGCGTTCACCCTCTTGGCCGCCCTGCTGGCGACGTCAACCGGTTTCGCTCAGCAATGGTCATTGCCGAGCTTTACGACCAGGCAGCTAAACGAAACCTACTTTTCCGAAGGCGCGTCCGTTGGTGATATCGACGGCGACGGCAACACCGATGTTGTCTGTGGTCTCGGCGATTAAGTCGTACATGGTCGGACTGGATTGTTTGGTGTTGCAAAAAAAGTAGTCTCGGCGCCAAGAAAGGAAGCCGCATGAAAGTCAATTGCGTCATTCTGGCATTGCTTGTCTTGTTGGCACTGACGTCTCAGGCGCAGTCAATCCAGTCGGATCCAAAGTTTGCGATTGTGATTCACGGCGGTGCAGGCAAACCGCCGGAGAACGAAGAGTCGCGTCAAAAACGCGTCGAAGTGCTCGAGCAGGCTTTGAAAACCGGCAAAGAAATGCTGGCAGCCGGCAAAAGCAGTCTCGACACCGTTGAGGCCGTGGTACGAATCCTGGAGGACTCGCCCCACTTCAACGCGGGCAAGGGAGCCGTGTTTAATGCTGCCGGGACTCACGAGCTTGATGCCACCATCATGGATGGTCGTGATCGATCGACGGGTGCCGTCGGCGGTGTGACCACAGTCAAGAACCCCGTTTCGTTGGCACGCCGAGTCATGACCGACACCAGGCATGTTTTGCTGGCCGCCCAGGGTGCGGACAAATTCGCCGCTCAGTACGCCGATGATCCGATGATTCAGCGCGTGCCCAACGACTATTTTTCAACCGAACATCAACGCCGGAGGCTTCAGCAGTCTCAACAGCAGGAGCAACAAAGCGACGCGGATTCGATTGGGACTGTTGGCTGCGTCGCACTCGATGTCCACGGAAACCTGGCGGCTGCCACTTCCACCGGTGGTCTGAACAACAAGAAGTTTGGGCGGCTGGGGGACTCGCCCATCGCCGGTGCCGGCACGTTCGCCGACAACAATACCTGCGCTGTATCGTGTACCGGGATCGGAGAAGACTTCATCCGAAATGCGGTGGCTTATGATATCTCGGCGCGGATGAAATACCGGGGTGACGATCTGGACAAAGCAGTCAATGACATTCTTTCCGGAAAAAAACATCGCGTCCGCGGCGGGATCATTGCGATCAGTCACGATGGTCGAATTGTGATGCGTTTCAACACGCCGGGAATGGCCCGAGCTGCCGCGAATTCAACCGGGCGACACGAAGTTCACGTTGCATCGAAAAGTAAATCGCCGTCAAATCAGGCTGACGACAAAGCAGAGTAGCACGGCCCTTGGATCACGAGTAACGATTGCAGGAACAACCATGAAAAACAATTGCAGCCGAATTCCTGCCCGGGCCGTACGCGCGGCGATGTTACTGTTCATGGCCAACATCATGCCGGTGTTGGCAAAGGCGGACGCAAGCGACCGTCCCAACGTGATTGTGATCTTTACCGACGATCAAGGTTACAACGACCTTGGTTGCTTTGGCAGCGAGACGATCAAGACACCACAGCTCGATCGGATGGCAAGTGAGGGTCTGCGGCTGACCAGCTTTTATGCTCAGCCCGTTTGCGGCGTTTCCCGTGCGGCGTTGATGACCGGTTGTTATCCGATCCGCGTCGCTGAGCCGGGCAATGTCAAGCGGCTGCATACGGTTCCGCATCCAAAAGAATGGACGATGGCGGAAATGTTCAAACAGGCGGGTTACGCGACAGCGCTGATTGGCAAGTGGCACCTGTGTGAAAAGAAACCGGACGATCCCACGGGCTACGATCGGGCAACGATGCCGAACTCGCAAGGATTCGATTACTTTTTTGGCACGCCGCTGTACAACGGATTCACGACGTATGTGAATGAGACAAATTTTCGCAGTCCCATCTTGCGCAACAGCGAAACCGTGACGCCAGCCGTGCAAAGCTGGGATTCCATCACGGCGGATTATACAGTTGAGGCGATCAAATGGATCGAGCAGAATCGCGACCAACCGTTCTTTCTTTATCTCGCTCACAATATGCCTCATGTTCCCGTCGGCGCGTCGGCTGACTACAAGGGAAAGTCTGCCTACGGTCCTTACGGAGACACGATTGAAGAAATCGATTGGTCCTGCGGGCAGATTTTCGCGAAGTTAAAGTCGCTGAATTTGGACGACAACACGTTGGTCATTTTTACTTCGGACAATGGGCCTTGGATCGAAACGACGCGGGCGATGACACCGGGTGGCAAGCCGTTCATTCCCCGAGATCACTCCGGCACCGCTGAGCCACTGCGCGGCTGGAAAATGTCGGCTTGGGACGGCGGCTGCCGCGTGCCCTGCATCGTTCGCTGGCCGGAAAAAGTGCCTGCCGGCAACGTGAGCGATGAAGTTCTGACAACCATGGATCTGTTGCCGACCTTCGCTTCGCTGGCCGGAGCCGAGATTCCCAAATCAATCCAACTTGACGGATTCGATGCCAGCGAATTCTTACTTGGCAAGACGAAGGAAAGCCCGCGCGACGAATACTTGTATTACTGCGGGTGTTTGCTGACTGGGGTGCGCGTCGGCAAGTGGAAACTTGTGCTGCCGCGCCCCGCCAGTCCCCCGGGTACCGGCTGGTGGGGACGGATGATTGAAGCGGTGTCAACGACTCAGTTGTTCAACTTGGATGATGACATTGGTGAAACGACCAATCTTGCCAGGCAACATCCCGACGTGGTGGCGATGTTAGAAAAACGCATCGCAGCGGCGCGGGCAGAGCTCGGTGACATCGATCGCAGCGGTACCGGTGCGAGATTTTTTGACGAAGGCGGACGGCACCTGCAAGCAAGCCCCAAGAAATCGCAACCCAAACAAAAGGTCGAGTACGATAACGCCCAACCAATCGGCAACTTGCGGTTTACTTTTGAAGACGGAGATTGGCAGGGTTGGAAAGTCGTCGAGGGTTCTCTGGCCGATGCCTTGACCGACCGGACAAGCTTGCCAAATCACACGTCCCAACCGTTCAACAAACAGGGTCGCTGGTTTTTATTCACGGGCAACCGCAAAGATCAAGCTCGCGGCGACGACCGGCAAACGGGCGTGATCGAATCCCCGCCATTTAAACTGGTCGGTGATCGAATCAGTTTTCTGGTTGGCGGTGGACGGAGTGGTTCGACGTACGTCGCGCTTTGCGATGCAGACGGCAAAGAACTTCTGAAAGCGAGCGGCAGTGACGGCCCCATCATGCAACGCGTCACTTGGAAGGTCGCTGAACACGCCGGCAAGCAACTCAAGGTACGCATGGTGGACCGCAGCCAAGGTGGCTGGGGCCACGTTAGCTTCGACGATTTCTCTTGTCAGGGCGAGTACACGCGGTGAGTTAACAGAGAAGCGCGCCGTTGGGGCCGCTCGTCTCGTCGCTGAGCGAGACATCTTCGCACATTCCGGCCCCGAATGTGCACAATTGTCACACCTGCCTGGAAAACAGAATCAAGAGGTGTCCCGCTTCGGTACCTTGGCTCCAACAGGTCGTTCAGGAGACTGATCGAAATCATGGTTGATCATCAAGATGCCCCGCCGCAGCTCGTCCATCCGCTGCGCAACAGGAAGCTGTTTTGTTGGGCGATGTACGACTGGGCTAACAGCGCCTACACGACGCTGTTGATTACAGTCCTGGTTGCGTATATCCAGCGTGTCGTGTTTCCCGTCGACGACTGGGGTACGACCGGCGCCGTCGTCTGGGCTTGGGGAATTTCGCTGTCGATGTTTCTGGGTGCCGTGCTATCGCCGATCATCGGCGCCATCGCCGATGCGCACGCGAACAAGCGGGGATTGCTGGCGATCACCGCCCTGGGCGGATCGACCGCATCGATTCTGCTGGGCATCGTGCCGCCTGACATGTATGTGCTGGTGGTTGTGCTGTTTGTCACGGCAAATTTGATGCTGGAACTTTCGCTGGGTGTTTACAACGGCTTCCTTCCCGAGTTGGTTTCTGATGAGCAAATGAATTCGGCATCCGCCTGGGGCTACGGCCTGGGATATCTGGGCGGAGGACTCGCGTTGGTATTGGCGATGTTGCTACTGCAGTTTGGCGACTCGCTGGGGCTAGATTCCATGACCAGCCGGCTGCAATGCGGTCTTGTTCTGATGGGCGTTTGGTGGGGGCTGTTTTCGTTACCGATTCTGCTTTTCGTGCCTGATAAACAGCCGGCCACCGTGACTGGTACGTCATCGGGGCAGGTGATTCGTCGCGGTCTTGCTGATGTTGTCCAGACGATGCGGAGCTTGCGCAGCAATGTACCTCTCGCATTGTTCCTGCTCAGCTTTCTGTTTTACAACGACGGAGTGCAGACGGTGATCAGTCAGGCATCCACGTTTGCACTTGCTGAGCTCGCGTTTCCCGAAGCGGATTTGATGGCCGTGATTTTGATGATTCAGTTTCTGGCCATCCCGGGTTCGTTGATCGTTGGCAAGTGTGCCGATTGGTTTGGCCAGAAGCCAACACTGATGGCTTGTCTGTTCGTCTGGGGCGTTGTGCTGCTGGCTGCACTCTTCATCCAGACCAAGCTTGAATTCTGGTTGCTGGCCGCCGCGATCGCGTTTGTCCTGGGCGGCACACAGTCCGTCAGCCGCTCGATGATGGCGATGATGATTCCAACTCAGCAGAACGCTCAATACTTTGGCTTCTTCAACTTATCCGGAAAAGCGACCAGCTTTCTGGGCACGTTTCTGTTTGGGGCCATCGTGGCAACCACGGGCAGTTCGCGATGGGCCGTGTTTGGCTTGTTGCCTTTGTTTGCCATTGGTGCGTTGCTGTTGTGGAAGGTGAACCGACCGAAGGTCTGATCGACCAATGGGCAGTTGTAGTCCCTGCCACGGACTAGCCCGGAAAACCGATGCGTTATTGCCGCCAACAGTGTGCGAATACGCGCAGTCCCCACATACTCCAGGAGAATCACAACAGCAACTCCGTTCGGCACGTCGTTTGCCACAACTTTTCTTTGAGTCACGTTTTCAGATGCTGATTAGCTGGAATAACGCCTGATGAAGTCATCCACACTCGTTCTTCTGATTCTGGGCACATTTGCCGTGGGCTGCGCGCCGGACCCCAAGTCAGGCGCCGGTTTTACCTTGCCCGACGGTAGCGCGGAGCGTGGCCAGCAAACTTTTGTGCAGCTGCAGTGCCACGGCTGTCACACGGTTTCCGGATTGGACTTGGAACAACTTGATTCCAGCGAAACCCAGATGATCGCGCTCGGGGGCGTCACAGCAAACGTCAAGACGTACGGCGATTTGGTGACTTCGATCATCAACCCGTCACACCGCTTCGCTTTTGGTTACAGCGACGAGGAAATCAAAACGCCGGCTGGGGAATCACAGATGAGGTTGTACAACGACGAGATGACAATCGCGCAATTGATCGACCTGGTCGCGTTTCTGCAATCACGATACGAAGTAGAAGAGTATCAACCGACGCCGTACGTCCCATATTACTAACGTCAAAGATTTCCGACGTCCTTTTCATCTTCGATGTCGCCCACCAGTTCTTCCAGGACATCCTCCAGCGTGACGACTCCAACGGTCTTGGCCTGGTCTTGTACGACGGCCAGATGAACGTGCTTGCGGCGGAACAAACTGAGCAGTTCATCTGATTTGATTTGCGCGTCGACGATCACCGAAGGCCTGATCAAAGCTGACAGCGGTTCGGACGGACTCTCGATAACTGCCTTCAGTACATCGCGCGTCAACACCATCCCCTTAACTTCGTCGATCGATTGTCCAAAAACTGGATATCTGGAGTACTCACTTCTGCGTACCTCCGCTGCCGCCTGATTGATGGTGGCAGCATCACTTAACGCTTGGACTCGATTGACCGGCGTCATGATTTCGGCAGCGGACTTGTCGTTCAGAATGAATGCGCGATGAATCATCTGTCCCTCATCAAGTTGAATGTGACCTGCGTCTCGGCCAATTCGCACGAGTGATCTGATCTGTTCTTCCGTACCAATTTGTCTGATTCCCTTGGTGAATTGGTTGGATAGCCAAGCCAAGGAAACAACGAGTGGATAGAGCAGATAACGACCGAGCAAGATTGCCGGCGCCGAGATGCGGGCAATCAACGGCGCGTAATGCGAGCCCAGGGCTTTGGGGACAATTTCGGAAAAAACAATCGTTCCGAGTGTCAAGACAGCGGTAGCGATAGCGATGCCACGCATTCCGTACAGTTCGATTGCTTGTCGGCTAATGAGAATTGGACCAAGCACGTTAATGGTATTGGTGACGATCACGATCACAACGACGGTACGTGTGAGTTCATGTTTGATGCGATCTAAGCGACGTGAACCCCAGCGGCCGTTCTTTTTCAATTCTTCAATTTCCGGCCGCGTCACGCTCAGAACGGCGGCGTCGATGGCGGCCATCAAACCTGACAGTGCTAGAAACCCAATGATGGAAAACACGAACAGCGTCATGATCGTCGCCTCAGGAAACACGGCCGTAAGATTGCTGGCCTTCATGATCGCAAAAATCTGCTTGACGCGTCGCACCCGGACAGCCGAATATCCGTTGGTCACCTGGAGCAGCAGGGTGTGCACATACGGCCATAGCCTTCGCCCACGGTGAACGATTCAAGACGGCTTCGCTCACCTCAAGGTGATGTGTGGGAGATTCTCCGAATTCTGCAGGGTATTGCTACCGCTAGTCGGTCACGGCACACGAGTTGCTTTCTCTTGCTGTCAGCGGATGCCGACCCGGCTTTTGAATGGTTTTGTCCAGGCGACACGCGGATCCAGGATGCGGAGTTCAGGGCGGCGGCAAATTGACTCCTTCCACCACTGTGGTTCTTATTGAAAACCGACGTTGCCCGGCAAGACAAACTCAACCCATCGTAGCGGAGTTTCAAAATGACCTATTCAGACGAAAGCTACAATTTGCGGATCGAACTCGATACCAAGGGCTGTGAACTGTCAGCCTCGGAAATCGAAGACATGGAAAGAGACCTGCACACCCTGCGTAACTTAGTCGAAGATTTCCCCGTCTCGGATTTGCATGTGCAGGTTGTGCACCATAAGCGGAGCAACGATTATCACGTCAAGACGAGCCTGCGTTTGTCCGGTCGCACGCTCTTTACCGGAGAGCGGCACGTCAAGGTCCACCCGGCGTTTGAGAGTTGTATCGGCAAGCTGACGAAGAAAATCAGCGCCTACAAGGATGAAATGCGCGTCGGCTCCGAAGCCGCAAAGAAAGCCGAGGGAACTCGATTGGATATTCAGCCCAGTGATGCGATTGACGTGGACAGTTTGAACGCAGCCGTAGAACAAGACAATTACCCGGCCTTCCGGCGTGCAATCGATGTGTTTGAGGAATCGTTGAATCGGCGGATTGGACGCTGGCTGGAGAAGTACCCCGAGGCACGAGCCAGATTGGGGGAAACGATCACGGTTTCGGACATTGTCGAAGAGGTCTTCTTAAATGCTTTCGATCGCTTCGCGTCGCGTTCTCACAGTGTCTCGCCGGGAAAATGGCTGGAAGCGCTGATCGATCCATCGATTCAGGCATTGATTCAAGCGCCGGATGAGGAGTTCGCGCGAATCAGCTTTTCCCGTAGTGCCGTCGAAATTTAAGTGACCTGGCGTTTGACGTACATCGCGGCTTGGACTCGGCTATCATGATTCGTTACCGCGGCGCAACCTGAGTCACCGGTTGTGTCGCGTGCAAAATCTTTACAGACCCGTCTTTTTGTCCGCTAACGAACGAGTCATCCAGATGCCTGCAGCTGTCCGCCGTTTGCTCGCACTTAACTTTTTCGCACTTTTCATCGCAGTTGTCTCCGCGGCGCCGATTGTCGCCGCCGATTCGGACCGCCAGCTGCGGGCTGGTGCGGCCGTTGTTGATATCACACCGCCGCTGGGCGAAATGGTTGTTGGTGGCTTTACGCCGTTCCCAGCCGCGGAAGTTCACGACAAGTTGCACGCGAGATGCTTGATTCTGGATGATGGGAAAACGCAGATCGCTTTTGTGATTTGCGACAACTTGGGAATCATTCGCGAAGTCTACGATGAAGCGCGCGAGTTGATCGCCAAAGAGACGAAGCTGCCGGTGGATAACATTTTGATGGCAGCCACACACACGCACTCGGGGACCCGCGCTCGGATGTCAAAGTACCGGCCAATCGTGGTCCGCGGGATCGCCAGTGCGGTGCGTGAGGCGAGTCAAAACCTGGCACCGGCAAGAATCGGTTGGGGCAGTATCGATGAGCCTTCGGAAGTCTTTAATCGCCGCTGGTTTGTCAGCGATCCAGAGCTGCGAAAGAATCCCTTTGGCGGCGTCGACCAGGTGCGCATGAATCCGCCGCGAGGTAACCCAAAGTTGGAAAAACCGGCCGGCCCAATCGATCCCGAAATCTCATTCATCAGCGTTCAAGCAACCAACGGCCGCCCGCTTGCGCTGCTGGCCAATTACTCGCTGCATTACGTTGGAGGTGTCAACAAGGGTGATATCTCGGCCGATTACTTTGGGATCTTCTCCCGCCGGATCGCCGAACTGTTGGGAGCCGATGACACCAGCCCGGCCTTCGTCGGCATGCTCAGCAACGGCACCAGCGGCGACATCAACAACATCAACTTTCGCATTCGCGGCGAATCGTATGAACGCTACGAAAAGATGACGCAAGTTGCCGAGTTGGTCGCCAACCGTGTGAAAGAAGCTCACGACAAAATCGAGTTTCATGACTGGGTGCCGCTCGGATCGGCCCGCAGTGAGTTGACGTTAAAGGTCCGCAAACCAGACCAGCAGATGCAAGAGTATTTCACCAAGGTGATGGCCCAAGACGAAGATGCCCCCAAACATCATCGCTACGAACGGAATTATGCCGGCCGCGTTCAGCGATTGCTGGAAGGGCCAGAGGAAATCACGATTCCCCTGCAAGCTGTCCGCATTGGTGAGCTGGCGATTGCCGCGATCCCGTTTGAAGTGTTTGTGGAAATCGGCTTGGAAATCAAACAGAAAACTCCGTTTGCCGATGCCTTCACGATTGAATTGGCGAACGATTCTCACGGTTATCTGCCAACACCACGGCAACATCAACTGGGCGGCTACGAAACCTGGA
Organism: Pirellulaceae bacterium; assembly: GCA_041623895.1. Taxonomy (GTDB): domain Bacteria; phylum Planctomycetota; class Planctomycetia; order Pirellulales; family Pirellulaceae; genus JBFJVZ01. The sequence goes on from JBFJVZ010000009.1 coordinate 32,740, forward strand.
TGGGAACGAACCGAGTGCAGCTGGATGCTTCGGAGAAGATTACCAAGACGATACTGGATCTGATGGCGGAGTTGAAATCGGGAAACTGAATCCATGAATCGATTGATTGCCCTGGTTGTGATCATTGTTTCGTCGACAGCCACCCGCGGCGGCGCAGCTGAACCGGTCAGCCTCGCAGCGATCGAAGCGGCTTGCACGCAACTGTGCAGTCCACTCGCCAGGGAATTGACCAGCGGCGAAGCCTGGCTGAATAAGCATGAGAAAGATGCGTTTACGACCCTTGCTGCTTTGATCGAGGACGACGATCCGGAAATTCAGCGGCGGGCTGTTGAAGCGGCAACGATCTTGCTCAGTCCCTGGGCCCGTGGAATCAAACAGGGCAATACTCACAAAGGCCAAGTTGAACTTTTCCAGCCGCGCCGCCCGGTGACCCGACCCGTCGATCACTCGCACGCCGTTGTGATTCGAGAGTCCGCGCTAAAGTCACTAAACGAGACGCTCGCGCGAGCCACCTGGTTGGAGACGAAGGTGGCCGGATCGAATCTAGCGGCAGAAGACGCGACCAACCTCTGGCAATTCAATGAATCCATCAGGGCACTCTGTACCTGTCTGGCGGAAGTCGCCGAAGAACAGAGCACCGAAGACATCGTGGCTCTGTTGGAGAGGGAATCGAGTCATGATCGCGGCGCGATGATCATGAGTTGCCTCGACACAGTTTATGGTTTGCCGGTGTCATTTCAGGTCTTGGGGATCTGTGGCAATTCGACCCCAGAAGAAATGAAGCAATTCGAGGCCTCTGAGAAAGCTCGTTACGAAGTAGCCCGACGCGGACTCTTGACCAGATATCGCGAGTTGGCCGGCAAGTCACGGGTCCAACGGATCGCGACCGCTCTGGACCTCTGGGATCAACAACTCGAGTCATCACCTTATTACATGAGCGAGAGTGGTGATTGGGCGACCGAAACAACGTTAAGCAACTTAATCCGGCTTGGCAACGATGCGGTCACAGACATGCAAGTTCGCGCGGCCGCGGTGCCGGCCAAACACTGCTGGCATGCGGGCGCCTATCACATTGCAGTCGCGGCGATCACGCGTAAAGTCGATGACGAATTTGTCAAACGCTCGCTTGGTGGCGAAACCTTTGAACAGATTTTGGCTTGCGAAATCATCGCAGCTGCCGGCGACAGACGCTGGAAGCAAGAACTGACGGAGCTAATGAAGCAGCCGGGCGGACCTTACAAGAAAGCTTCGCATACGTTGGCTGTCGTGCATCGCACCGAGGCGATCCCTCTACTTCGCCAAGCGCTTAGCGATGACTACATGGCCTCATGTTCGATCGCAGAATTAAGAGCTTGGGGCGAGTAACTGGTGATGAAAACGGTCGCTAAATCGCCTCTTCTTGCGGTGGCTGATACGTCGGCAGCTGCCGCACCGGCAGCCAGTTGCATCGCGTGGTTCGCCGCGTGATGTAGCGATTTCGAGCGACAACTGGTTAGTCATGTTCGCGCATGAACGCTTTGGCAAGCTTCCGCCCAAGATTTGGGCATTGTCTCTTGTCGCAACAAGAACGTCCAAAATCACCCGGTCCGAGTTGTTGAGCAACCGCTGCCCCAGATATGCTCGAGGACTCGGGTGCATTCTTATTGGTTATGAGGCATTCGGCAGCGAAAATCAACAGTCCTAAATCCGATGAGCTAGTCGCCGCCGTTTGAGCGCCCTGCGCTGTCCCGGGTGACGTATGGGAGCAGAGCAGCGTGCAAGTCGTGCATGGAACCGCTTGAACCAATATGAATTTCGCGGCCATCCATTTGCAGGACAACGCCACATGCCCCTTCAGCGTCACCCCAATCGCCGCCAAAAAATACGTCGTTGATTACGCGTCCCCTGTGAAACCAGTAGGGTACACCAAACCAGGTTCTCGTGATCAGGACACCGTCAGCCGATACGACGATCGAGAATCGCAACCCGATAACGACCAGAATTGCTACGGAGAAGAGCGCAACTACTGAGCGGATCCCGAATCCATCGTAGACCATGAATGGGATGCCAGCGAGGAATAACAGGACGAAGACAGCGAACCGCGGCAGTGAATCGCGACCGGAGAAGCGAAATCCAGGCGATGAATTCATGGCCATACGGCCTTGGCTACGAAGGTACGACATTGCTGCAAGGCATCGCGACAGCAGTGCCACACAACTATTAAGTTATCACCCGCTCAGCAGGGTGATATTACTGGATTTTCAGTATTATCACCCGACTCAGTCAAGTGATTTGACGATGATCGCTTGAGTTGACATGAATCACCACACGAAACAGGTTCACGGAATCATTCGCTGGGAATTTGAGCCCTGAAAGATGGTCCATTACGATTTAGTGTCGGTGGTGGGAAAACAGGCTTCTTAACTTTCTCCTTCGACATTTCTTGTTCGATGTTCTGCGGTTTTGAGCGCGAACGAGGAGGACGTTTCGTTGGTCTATTCGGGGATTTCTGACATCCGCGCGCGGAGCCTGCGGAGTATGCGCGACTTTGCCTGATAGACACTGGCAACAGAGATCCCGACGGTTTCAGCAACCTCGGAGGCTTGCTTGCCTGCTACAGTGGTCATCCAGAAGGCTTGCCATGTTGCTGGCTCAAACTCCGCTCGCACACTTTCCACGACACGCCGAACAAGCGGGCTTTCAATCGCATCGGCACTGATCGACGAGTCCAGCGAGTCGGCTTGTTGTTGCAGTCGTTCCCAGGCTTCGGTTCCACCCTGGGCCTGTTGGTACTTGGCTTGCCTGCGGAAATAATCACGGACTCGGTTGCGTGTGATCGTGGCCAACCAAGACCGAAAACTTCCCACTGGTTTTTCACGCTGAAAGTTGCCAATTCCGCGGGCGACGGAGGTAAAGATCTCTTGGACCAGATCGGCAGCATTCGATTCCGGTACTCCCGACGATCGGCACCAGCCGTAGACGATGGGACCAAACGTATTGACCAGCCGACTCCAACCTTCGGGATCCATCTGCTGGACGCCGGCCAGCAGCATCGATGAAAGCGTGGGGTGCTCGGGCGGACCGGCAGATTGGGAATGGGCAGAATCCATGGGATTCATCTTAACTGTTGATGATCCCGCGGAAAAAAATGTCCCTAAAATGATGTCAGACGTCTGCGTTTATCCAGGGGAACCGCTTCCAGACAGGCCGCGGTCCGTTGGAATATGCTGAAAACAAGAGGAAAGATGCCATGATCGCAGTCACCGAGTGCCCCTCCACGGACGAATTGCGTGCGTTTTCGCTGGGAGAATTGCCGGAAGAGCAAAGCGACGCGTTGTTCCGCCACCTCCAAGACTGCCCGACTTGCAAGTCGGAATTGGAAACAGTGGGGGACACCGAAGATTCTTTAATCACCAGCTTGCGCAGGCCAGATGGTTTGGCCGACTTCGACCGGGAACCAGATTGCAAACTCGCGGTCGCCAAGGCATTGGGTGCTTTGGCTGCCGTTGGCGAAAGCACGACTTCAACCGATTTGGATCGCTTGCCCAAGTCGCTTGGCGAGTACGAGATCATCCGTCCGTTAGCGCGAGGCGGGATGGGCAGCGTGTATCTTGCCCGACACACAAAACTGGGGCGCGAGGTCGCGTTGAAGTTTTTGGCCGACCACCGGCTGGCTGATCCGCGCATGAAAGAACGCTTCGAGGCGGAAATGCGCGCCGTCGGACGACTGAGTCATCCCAACATCGTGACGGCCCATGACGCTCGCGAAGTCGACGGCACTGCGGTCCTGGTCACCGAATACATTGACGGATTCGATTTAGGAGCACTCGTCGCAAGAACCAGTCAGCTGAACATTGCCGACGCTTGCGAAATCGTTCGCCAAGTTGCTCTGGCGCTCGAGTACACCAGCGGGCAAGGCTTTGTGCATCGCGATGTCAAACCATCCAACATCATGCTCAGCACAGCGGGTGAAGTGAAACTGCTGGATCTGGGACTTGCGCGATTGCAATATGGCCAGCACGACGGCCTCGAAATCACAGCCAGCGGCCAGGCGATGGGTACTGCCGACTATGTCGCTCCCGAGCAAGTCAGTGATAGTCGTAACGTCGACATCCGCGCCGACATTTATTCATTGGGCTGCACCCTGTTCAAATTACTGACCGGTCACGCGCCTTTTTCTGGACATCAGTATGCCACGGTATTCGCCAAGATGACGGCACACGTTTCGGCGCAACCTCCAAGCCTCCGAGATGTCATTCCAGGTGCGCCAGCACGGTTGGTGAAATTAGTCGATTCGATGCTTTCAAAAAATCCGGCGGATCGGCCGCAGACACCCATCGCCGTTGCGGAAAAGCTGACCGAACTCGCAGCTGACAGCGACTTGAAACAACTTGCACGGCAGGCCGCTTCACTGCCGGCCAGCAGCGGGACGCCAGACAGTGTTTCTTCACCATCGCCCTCTGCAGCTGTTGCGCTACCATGGTTCTCGCGACCGGTCCCCACTTACGTTGCCATCGGCGCTGGTTTCTTCGGCGCGCTGCTTGGGTTGTTGATGGGTATCGTGATCACCATCACCTATCCGGACGGTACAAAAGTCACAATTCCGGTCACGCCCGGCAGCCAAGTTGCCATCGATCACGTTCCCGATGACAAGCCTGCCGATGCGGCTGTCAACGCGGCGGCAAGTGATTTAGAGTACGCGCCGTTGGCCTTCGTTGTGCTTGTCAACGCAGGTGAGCGGAGTGCCGATGCAATTGATGCCGCCAAGAAGATCCTGCAAACCAGCGACGGCCGTGACTTTGTTCGCAGCGATGCCGGGACCTGGTATCGGATCACAGACGACGACATTCAGGTGCCGGTATCGGCGACGCACCGGGGGCATCGCTATGCTCTGGCCTCCGACGAAAGCGACAGTCGAATCGGCTGGAATGATTTGCAAGGACACATCGTCGGTGCCCAGGGCGGTGGCCACCCGTCAAGAATTCAACTTGAATTTGACGATCAGCTTGCCAAACGGATGTCTTACGTCACTGGAAAGAACGTGAATCGGCAATTAGCGGTCGTTGTCGATCACCGCATCGTCTCTGCCCCAAAAATCCAGTCGCAGATTTCCAGTCGTGCAGTGGTAACGGGCAACCTGTTGCCCGAGGAAACTCGCTTCATACTGCAAGCCATCCAAGGCGGACTCGTGACCCCGCTCAACCGCACCGACGTGAGTATGGTGACTCGTCTGCAGGGGATTTGGAAGGTCGTCAGTGTTGAGGATGCGAGCGGTCTGGTGCCAAATCCGCGGCTGGGAAAAATGGTAATCAATGACGATCGATTCCTGTTAGTCGATGACCGGGACCGTGAGATTTCCGCACTGGGAACATTCCGACTCCAGGCCGAGGACCAACTCACGCGTGTCAACTTCGATTACGTCATCGGTGAAGGCAGCGATCAACTCGTGGGAATGGTAGAGTTTTTGCCAAACGGCAGACTTTCGGTCGAGCATAAGTCGCCCGGACCCGCAGGGACTCCAGTCACCACGATGGCGATTCAGCTGGAACACGTCGGCGCATTTCCAAAGACTGCACCAGCATTGTGGTCGATGCTGCTTGGTGACGAGGAACGGCAATTAAGAGTATCCCACGCCGATGCCAGCGACACCATCTTCCGCTTCATGCAGGATGGCGATCTATCCGCCGCCGAACTTGAGAAACTAAGGCAAGCCATCCGCAATGCAAAGTCCCAAACCACCACTCGCAACAACTTGAAATATATTGGGATCGCCTTTCACAATTATCATGAAAAGTTCAAGAAGTTTCCCGGCTCAGTCAACGGCGATCGGGGAATTTCCGTTCAGCCATACAGTTGGCGAGTTGCGATTCTGCCTTACTTGAATGAAGTCGATTTGTTCAATCAATATCGATTTGACCAGCCTTGGGACAGCGAAGCCAACCTGAAACTGGTCGAGAAAATGCCAACCGTCTACCGCAGCCCCTATGCTCCGGCCGACCAGCCGGTCGGGCATACGAATTACCAAGGATTCGCGACCGAGGAAAGCGCGCTCGGAACCGAAGATGGGCATGCGATACATGAAGTACTCGACGGGACAGCCAATACGCTGCTGATGATCGAGTCGGCAAACGCAGTGCCCTGGACGAAACCGGAAGACTTGACCGAGACCCCGAAATTCTTCCCCGGCCGATCGATCAACTTGCTGATGCTGGACGGCTCTGTTCATACTAAAGACAACATCGACGAAGCACTTCTGAAAAAGTTGATCACGCGTGACGGCGGGGAAGTAATCGAGTGGTAGGAGAGACTTGGTGATTGATGATCGGGCCCATGATGCGTTTCGCTATGCCGCATCGACGTTCGTGGTTCTTCTCTTGGCATTGCCGCTGACGGCCGAGGACGCGGCATTTCGCGCACAGCTAGATCCATTCTTTGCCAACTACTGTAACGACTGTCACACCATGGGCGCCGATGAGGGCGGTTTGGCGCTGGACCAGTTGAGTAGCGATTTGTCTGATGCAGCCGTGTTTGCCAAGTGGGAACGGATCTTTGATCGTGTTCGCTCCGGCGAAATGCCGCCCCCGGATGCTGAACAGCCCTCGGCGCAGGGTAGGCAGAGGTTTGTCAGGCTGCTTGCCGAGCCGATGATCAAAGTTCACGCGGCTGCCAAAGGGACGGTGCTGCGGCGGTTGAACCGGCGCGAGTACCAAAACACGATGAACGATCTGTTCGGCACCAACTTGGACTTGGAAAGCTTGTTACCCGAAGACGGCCGAGCCCACGAATTCGACAATGTCGGCGAGGCGCTCAGTATTTCCCTGGTTCAACTCCAGCAATACATGGAAGCCGCCGACTCCGTGCTGGAAGCGGCGATTGCCAAATCAACCGTCAAGCCACAACCAGAAACCAGACTGGCCAACTACGCCGAAACACGCGAAGGCGAGACCCACATTGGCAAAGCCTGGAAACAAGCCGAAGACGGCGCGGTCGTTTTCTTCCGAGCCGGTGGCTATCCAACCGGCATGTTGCGAACTGCCAACACTCGTGAGACCGGCCGCTATCGAATCAAAGTCACCGGCTATGCCTATCAAGCGGACCAGCCAATCACGTTTGCCGTCGGCGCAACGACGTTTCAACGCGGCGTTCCCAAGCCTACCTTTGGTTACTACTCCTTCGGCCCCGGCAAACCCCAATCGATCGAATTGAGTGCCTGGATCAACAAGAACTTCATGATCGAAATCACGCCCTGGGGAATCAGCGACAAAGACAACCAAATCCGCCAGGACGGTGTCGACAACTACAAGGGCCCGGGGTTGGCAATCAATCATGTTGAACTGGAGGGCCCGTTGCTGGAGGAGTTCCCCAGTCGCGGCCACCAGATGATTTTCGCCGGCTTGAATCGAAAGGAGATCGAACCGAGCAATCCATCGGCGAAACAGAAAAGCTGGTACGTGCCGAAGTTCGAGATTGTTTCGGAGGCCCCGCTGCGCGATGCGACAACCGTGCTCACGCGTGTTGCCACGAATGCCTTTCGCCGACCGGTCCCAGCCCGAGAGATCGAAGACTACGTGGCACTTTTCAAATCCCAGACCGACGAAGGTGCGACATTTGAGGAAGCATTGCAAACCGCGACCGTGGCAATCTTTTCATCGCCCGAATTCCTGTTTCTAAAAGAACCCGATGGCTGGCTGGATGATTTTGCCATCGCATCCCGGCTGTCGTATTTCTTGACCCGCACGACGCCCGATCAGCCGTTGCTGGACGCGGCCAGTAAGTCACTGTTATCGAAAGACCCGCAAGTCTTGCTGGCTCACGCGAGAAGACTGCTCGCTGACCCCCGCAGTGAACGATTCGTCACGGACTTTACCGATGCCTGGTTGAATTTGCGCGACATTGAATTCACCAGCCCCGATCGCAATCTCTTTCCCGAATTCGATCCGTTTCTTCAGTTTTCGATGCTACAAGAGACTCGCCAGTTTTTTAGAGCTTTGATCGACGACAACGCAAATGTGAAAAACATCGTCAAATCAGACTTTGCCATGCTGAACAATCGGCTGGCACAGTTGTACGCTATCGATGGTGTCGAAGGTCCTGAGCTCCGTCGTGTACCGCTGCCCGTCGATAGCGTGCGGGGCGGCTTGCTCAGTCAAGGCAGCATCCTGAAAGTCTCCGCCAATGGCACCAACACATCGCCGGTCGTTCGCGGCGTGTGGATGTTGGAACGGATCCTCGGCAAAACGCCTGCTCCGCCGCCACCCGGAATCCCCGGCGTGGAACCCGATATCCGGGGCGCTTCGACGCTCCGCGAATTGCTGGACAAGCATCGTGACAGCGATTCCTGTCGTGCCTGTCACTCGATGATCGATCCGCCCGGGTTTGCGCTGGAGAGTTTTAATCCAATCGGCGGCTGGCGAGATCATTTCCGCAGTCTCGGTGAAGGCGAAAAAGTCGAGTTGCAAGTCAACGGCCGCAAAGTTCGCTACCGGATCGGACCTAAAGTCGACGCCAGTGGTGAACTGCAAGACGGAACCCAATTCAACGGATTCAGAGAGTTTCGTGACCTATTGGCAAAGGACGAAGACCTGTTGGCAAAAACGCTGGCCACCAAATTATTAATCTTTGCCACCGGCCGCAAAATGGGATTCTCGGATCGAGGCACCATTAACAATATTGTGGAACAATCAAAGTCAAAAGGGCACGGCGTGCGAGATGTGATTGAGTTGGTGATCTTAAGCGAAGCATTCAGGACGAAATGAGACGCAGGCATGGAATCAGTTCGCAGTACAATGTAATTATCCGAATCGCGACGACGCGGCAACGATCTGCAACAGATTACAACAAGTGATCCGAATTCTGGTTTCCCTTATCAACCAGCCAAAGCCTTGGCTTCTAAACGACAAGCAACACTCATGACCCGCGACTTCCACCCGCTCAACTCCCCATCTCCCGATCGTTCCAACGCCGCAGCTCCCCAGCGTCCGATCTCCAAGAGGCTCCACCGGCGTCACCTGTTACGCGGCGCCGGCGCGGCTGTGATAGCGCTGCCGTTTTTGGAAGTCATGGGGCCGTCGCTCGGTCAACAAGTACTTGCCGCCGCGCCCAGCAACCCATCTCCCAAGCGGTTTGTCGCCATGTGTGCGACACTAGGCTTCCATGGACCATTTCTGTATCCAGAAAGTGAAGGCAACGAGTATCAACTCACGCCATATCTTTCCAAGCTCGCCGCGCATCGCGACCAGTTCACGGTCTTTTCGGGCCTTTGTCATCCCAACCAGCAAGGCAATAACGGTCACGCATCGGAACTGACATGGCTGACATCGGCACAACGTCCCGGTTTGGCCGGATTCCGCAATACGGTTTCCCTGGATCAGCTGATCGCCCGGCAAATTGGCATTGAAACGCGTTATCCTTACCTGGCACTTTCCACCAGCGGGCGATCGATGTCCTGGACATCCAGCGGCGTCGAAATTCCCGGCATGACTTCACCTGCGAAACTTTTCAAGGCCTTGTTCATCGACGGGACAGAGGAGGAAGTTGCCAACGAGTTGAAGGGGCTGAAGCGGGGCCGCAGTATCTTGGACACGGTAAGCGGCCGGGCAAAGAAACTGGAATCCAGGCTGAGTTCCCAAGATCGGCACAAGCTGGATGAATACTTGACTGCCGTTCGAGATCTGGAATCGCGTTTGCAGCAATCCGAAGGTTGGGTCAAACGGCCGAAACCGCATGTGGACGCAACACCACCGCAAGACGTGACCGACAAGAACGACGCAATCGCCAAGCAACGATTGATGTACGACATGATCGCCTTGGCGCTGCAAACCGATTCAACGCGGACGATCACTTTCCAGTTGAGCGGCATGAATGCGGTTCCGGTGATTACCGGTGTCAGCAGCGACTGGCACGGACTCTCACACCACGGCAAGGACCCTGAGAAAATCGAAGAATTGAAAATCATCGAAGAAGCGGAATTTGCCGCTTTCAACGAGTTCCTGACACGGATCCGCGGAATCGAAGAAAACGGAAAGTCGCTGCTCGATCACACGGCCGTTCTGTTCGGCTCCAATCTTGGAAATGCCAGCGCTCATGACTGGCACAATCTGCCGATCATCGTCGCCGGTGGTGGCTACAAACACGGGTCCTACGTCGCCCACGACGACAAAGACAACACGCCGCTGGCGAATCTGTTCGTGTCGTTGGCCCAGCGGATGGGAGTGGAAACCGATCACTTTGGCAGCAGCACGGCGGCGGGTATCCGCGGACTGGATGCCTGATTTCACCAATGATGCACTCGTTTTCGTAGGCCAGGACGAAACAACCAGTCCTGGCAACAGCATCGCCAAGTTTTCGTAGGCCAGGACCTGGAGAGTGTCCGGCTTGAGAAGCAATCTAAGGCTGGCTTTTTTGATGAGTTACGGTGGTTGTAGGCATCGACGGTTTCGTTCGTCACAACCGGACGACAACTGCGTAGCAGTGGCAGCGTAGAGCCTGGGGTCAGGATTGCTCGTCTGAGCGAGCATTCCGCAGCCCCAGGCATCGTCATTTCCAACCCGATTTTCCCCGCGGCGATTTGGCGGCCTAGCCGCCA
>JBFJVZ010000010.1:0-43073 GCA_041623895.1 Pirellulaceae bacterium
CGCGGCCCAGCCTTCAAAGTCGGGGAATTCGACAATGTCAATCAGATCATTCTTGCACCAGCGACCGATCGTTCGATGCAATCGATAACGCGCAGACAACCAGCCGAACCGCCGCGGTGAACGTCGCATACGCCAGACCCGCACACCCTGGTCCACTTCGTAATCCGCTGCCGGATAATCGTGTCGGTACATGCCAATGACTCGAACATCGTGTCCGGCCGCGGCCAGCGAACGCGCGAGCACACAATTGAACGTACCAATTCCGCCGTGAGGACCGGGCGGATACTCATTACAAACAAAGCAGATACGAATAGGTCTTGCAGCTTTGGACATCGAAATCATCGTGTCACGAACGATTGCATTCGCAATTTACTGCCGTTGATTTGGATCAACGAGCAGCCCGTCGATGCCGTCGCCAAGAATTGACTGGGCGCAGCCGCCACTGCCGCAAAAAATGTTGGGCAGCCGCTCGCCATCGAACGTATCAACAGGGAGACGCTCATCCACAAACGAAGCAGGGAAGGCGTGAGTCCGGGGACGAGAAAGCCATCATAGTTTTCGCGGCACAGGTAAGGGAAGTAAGAAGCCTTTTTTAAACCCGTGCTGCTTTCGAAACTGATGAATGATTTCATCCCTGAAATTCCAGGCGCCGATCAAGATGTAATCGGGGTCCTCGGCCATCAATTCTTCCGGCGAAACGACCGGGATTCGCACGCCCGGACAACTCATTCCTTGTTTCCGCGGATTGGCATCGCCCACACACACCAACAAATCGTTACCAATGTCACAGAAGTTCAGCATCGTCATGAATTTGGCAGCTGCGCCGTAACTAACGACCTTGGCTCCTGCTTGTTTCAAGCTCAGCAATAGGTCGCGGAGGTCACGCCGCTGGGCCTGCGCGCGGTGCGAAAAAACGTCCCAACCTTTCGGATCATTCAATTTCGTAATCGTTTCCAGATCGATCACGGGCTGAGCTCCGGAGCGGCCCTGGATGTTTTCGTGCGCGACTTCAGCGACAAATGATCCGCCGTTCATCGGCGAAAACGACAGATCCAAGATTCGCAGTCCTGCACGCTGCAGCAATGCTGATAACGATCCAATGGTGAAGTAACAAACGTGTTCATGAAAAACCGTGTCGTACTGGATCTCCTCTCTCAGTAGACCAGCATACGGACTTTCAATGATGCACCTGCCAGCCGGATCGAGCAGGGCCTTGATGCCGCGAACCAGATCCACTGGTTCGGCTACGTGCCCGATCACGTTTCGTGCAATCATCACGTTTGCCTGACCGCGTTCGGCCACGATTCGCTCGGCGACATCCAGACCGAAGAAATCATTGACCGTGGGAATTCCGTTTTCATTTGCCTCGGCAGCCACGCTGGATGGGTCAACACCCAGCACATCAAATCCGTGCTGTTGACAAGCGGCCAGCATGGTGCCGTCATTGGAGGCAATCTCGACCAAAAAGTTTCCCTGATCGCCGTTCAGGTAGTTCTGGGCAAGTTTTGCGGAAAAATCTGCAGCGTATTTTTGCAGCGTCGCCGAAGTCCCGGACACCCACAAGTAATTTCGAAACATTCGCTCCGGCGGCACAATCTCCTTGATCTGGACCAGGTTGCACTTGTTGCACATCACCAGGTTCAGCGGCACTCGCTCCTGGTCAGCATTTTGATTCTCTGCGCTGACAAAGTCGTTGGCCATGGGCACGATTCCCATATCCAACAACAGTGTGGCGTCAGTCTGCGCGCATCCGCGACAGCGATAGTCAGGCAACGGTCCAGGCAAGATTCTTCTCCGCTGCTGCTTGCTTGTAAGTTTCGATTTGTCGAAGCGAATAATCGAACATGTCGACGCCAGGGTTTTCGTAGTATGTTCGATACCAGTTTACGATTTGACCAACCGTTTCCTTGACGTCCCAAGCAGCGACCCAGCCCAGGTCGCGATCAGCGCGGGAACAATCAAGCCGTAAGAGTCCTGATTCCGCTCCGCTCTGGTCTGCTTGTACGATCAACTTTGAATCGCTGCCGTCCCACGCAGCAAGCATCATTTCCACAATTTTCGCGACCGGCACACCATGGGCTGTCAATTGCGGGCCAAAGTTGTAGGACCTGGCAACGGAAGCGGGATCACTGGCGACCTTCGTCCCCAACCACAGGTATCCGCTGATTGCTTCCAGCACGTGTTGCCAGGGACGCGTTGCCTGCGGACAGCGAATCTCAATGTCTCTGTTGCTGGCAATCGAACGAACAATGTCGGGTACCAGGCGGTCAATAGCCCAATCACCGCCGCCAATAACGTTTCCGGCCCGCGTGGCGACGATTGGAACCGCGTGTTCGCGCTCCGGGTTTGCACGTTTTTGAAAACGCGGATCTTGATAAACAGCGATCGCCAACTCCGCGCAAGCCTTGGAGACACCGTAAGGCTCGTGCCCACCCAGCTTATCCGATTCTCGGTAACCCCAAATCCATTCCTGGTTCTCATAACACTTGTCGCTGGTGATGCAAATGACCGCCGCAACCGACGGTGCACTGCGAGCAACGTCCAACACGTTAACGGTGCCCATGATATTCGTATCGAAGGTTAACGCCGGATCTTCGAAACTGGGTCGAACCAAGGCCTGCGCCGCCAAATGAAAAACCAGCTCGGGCCGATGTTCGTCAATCACCTCCTGCAACTTTGCCCGATCACGCACATCAGCGCGAATATCGACCATCTTTTCCGCCAACCTGCTGGCCTGGAAATTGCTCGGATCGCTGGGCGGATCCAAGGCGTAGCCAACCGGCCGTGCCCCCAGTTGCAGCAGCCAGGAGCTGAGCCACGAACCTTTAAAACCAGTATGTCCGGTCACCAAGACAGTCTTGCCGCGATAGAAATCAGCGAACACGCCAGTCTGCTTCATCGCGTCCAGCTTCATTTGGCACCCACCAATTCGGGAAGCAGTCGCTGGCTGACGTACTCTTGCATGGCCTCGCGCCAATTTCTCATCGCTGGAAAACCACGTAAGCGCAGAAAGTAATTGTCCAAGGCTTCCGATACCGGGACAGGAGCCAAGCGAGGATACCGCTCGGAGCCAACCGGCACGATTTTCGTAGTCAAGCCGCATGCTTCGACGCAGCCGCGGACGTAGTCATAACGCGAGCACGCACCCTCGTTGGCCAGGTGGTAAAGCCCAAAAGCCCTTGCCTGAATCAATCGCATTGCAGCTTTGGCAAAATCAAGCGTGTAAGTGGGTGAGCCGAATCGATCATGAACGCTTTCAAGTTCGAGTCGTCCATCCGCTTCGCGGTGCCGTTTGGCGACAAAGTTCTTCTTGTGCGCAGCCCGACCCCCAAAAAGCCAACCCGGGCGAAAGATGTAATGCTCTCTGATCTGGCTGGTCACAAGCTGTTCGGCCAGAACCTTGCTTTTGTGATGGTGCGTCAACGGAGCCGGGGTGTCGAGTTCGTTGTAAGCTGTTGTCTTCTGACCGTCAAAAATACCGCAGCTGCTCACATAGGCGAGCGCAGCGCCGACGTCACCGCATGCCAATGCGACATTCCAGGTCCCAACAAAGTTGACTCTGTAAGAGATCTCGGGTTCTTGCTCGCCCTGATCGCAGTCCGTGTGTGCCGCGGTGTGAATCACCAAATCCGGTCGCTCACGTCCGATCACTTGACGCACGACATCCAAGTCCGTGACGTCCATCGTCTCTCGCGTCGTTGCCGTGACGCGATGCCCAGCGGCGCGCAACACTGGAATCCAATCGCTGCCCAGCATTCCTTGCGAGCCGGTGAAAAGTACGTTTAGAGTCACGATCGCGACTTGGCCTTCTCTTTGGTCCGGGGCAGCGGTTTGTCATCCCACAACTTCCAGGGCACGTTGTCGCTGTTCCAAAGTTTTTCCAAGTGCTTCCACTCGCGATACGTATCCATTGGCTGCCAAAAACCCTCGTGCGCGTACATCATGAGTTCACCATCGGCCGCCAATCGATTTAGCGGTTCGCGTTCCAATGACAGGTCTTCGCGATCATCCAAATAGCGATCGATAAACTCACGCTCGAAGACAAAGAAACCGCCGTTGATATAGCCCTGCGTTACCTGGGGTTTTTCAGTGAACGAACAGACCTGATTGCCATCGAGCGCCAGTTCGCCGAAACGGCTTGGCGGACGCACTCCCGTGACCGTGCCCAACTTGCCGTGTGAGCGATGAAAAGCAATCAGTTCGCGGATATCGATATCTCCAATGCCGTCACCATAAGTGAAACAAAACGTTTCCTGTCCCAAATAGTGTGCGACACGTCGGAGCCGAGCGCCGGTCATGGCGTGTTCACCTGTTTCAGCAAGCGTTACCGACCAGCTGTCTTCTTCGTGACCATTTAAGAACTCGACTGGCTGAAGGCTGCCCAGGTGCACCGTGAAGTCATTCGTCCGCATTTCATAATTGACAAAGAAATCTTTGATCACGTGACCTTTGTAGCCAAGGCAAAGAACGAATTCGTCGAGACCAAAATGTGCGTACAGCTTCATGATGTGCCAGAGAATCGGACGGCCCCCGATCTCGACCATCGGTTTGGGCCGCGTTTCCGTGGCTTCGCGAAGCCGCGTTCCCTGGCCCCCACATAAAATGACAACTTTCTTCATGCCGTGTCTCGTTCTTGCAAGTGCAGAATATTCTTCAGCAGCAGGTCGCTGGTCGCCAGCTCTGTTGAACACGACCGAGCTACCATCGCAGCGTCAGCTGCGTTTAGGAACCGCCGCTGCCGGCGGGCGCGTAGGCGACGACGCGTGCTAGGACGTGATTGATGGGAAATCGATTACAGAGGTAGCGGCACCATGATCTTGGCAGCCACTGCAATAGCGTTTCCATGATGACGACGCTGAACATTGGCAAAATCAACAGCTTTCCCCTGAACCAAATAAACGGGCGGACTCGATCAAAGCCCTTGGCTTTCATGATCTTCCCCAATTCTGCCGTGCTGTATTCTTTCAGATGAAAACCAGTCGGTGTCGTATCAAAATACTTGGAGACATCGTGTGGCCCCGACAGTTTGCTGGGGGTAATGCAAATGTAAACGCCTCCCGGTTTTAGCGCCCTCAGAATGTTCTCCAGTTGCTCCAGCGCATCATCGGGATGCAAATGCTCCATCAGATTACTGCTGTAGGCAACATCGACGGTTCCCGGTGCAACATCGATACTGACGCCGTCGGAGATCAGCAACTTGAAATTGTCTTTTGCAACAACGTTACTAGTGATCGCTGTTGAAACATCGACGGCGTACACCTGCTTGACGTGCTCGGCGACTGCCAAACAAACGCTGCAATCGCCGGGACCCAATTCCAGAAAAGTGGAATCCGAAGTCGCAAATTTCTTCAAGAACTCGATTTTCTTGGCAATGTTGCGGGCCAGCGCCTGCGGCGGAATCTGCTCATTCCAACCCGGAATATTCGGCACCCGCTCGAAAATCTCGTCGTACAACGCCGTGTACATCCCCAGCCGCTCGTCTCTACGTGCGGTACGTAATCGGTTGGATAGTTCCTTTTCAATTTCGTAGTGCATCCTGATATCGTCTTCGGAACGATGATCCGATGACGGTCTTCGGTTCAACAAAGGTTGCTTGCGATCAACGATCATTTGCTTTCTTTGGGTTCGAATCGAATCTTATATTCACTGCGATTTCTGCTGGACAAGATGCGACAGCACTTGGACAATTTTCGCCGACGAGCTGCCGATCGGCTGTCCCACTTGCATCTCCACAAACCTGCGTCGTCCTTCGCGTTCCAATTCTGGATGTTCCAGATAAGTATTGACGTGTTCCGCCATTTCATCTGCCGATTTGGCGAAACGAGCAACGTTCATTTCCACAACCGGTTGATAATGCTCGAACTGGTTTTGATATTCCCAGAGTGTCATCCCAAAGGTGGGAGGATCGCAAGCGTCAAATGCAACATTAACAACCGGCTTATCGTGAATTGCGAAGTCCAACGTCATCGTGGAAGCGAAGTTAATATTGAGGTCACAGTGACGCATTAAGTTGACCATCATTTCAACGTCGGCTTGAGTGGGAACACACGCCGCCCAGTTGTCTTCCTGTGTCCACTCGGGGACGTTCATGATGATTTCGTCGTATTTTTCCTTAACCCAAACATACCGACCACCGTCATCGGTGGGACAGGGCCGCAACACCACCTGAGGGTTGCCTTTGATTTGTCCGGATCTAATTTGCTCCATTAGAATCGCGGCATGTTGCGGATCTTGCGGCGTGTTGTCGTAGCTACCACAGGAATAGCAAAGCAAAGGTCTCGCGGGGTCAGCCCCAAGCTGGGTAAAGAAGTCTTCTCGAGATTTGACCAAGGTCTCATCGGCATAGGGATCGAATTGAGGCGTTCCCACGACATGGATTCTGTCCGCGGCGACATCGGGATAGTACCTCAGGATTTCGCCCTTCATATGCTCGCTCCAAACCAGAAAATGGTCGAAGGGAGCCGCTATTCTTCCTTTGCTGGTCAGATTATCCCAGCTGAAGATAAACGTCGC
Source organism: Pirellulaceae bacterium (assembly GCA_041623895.1). GTDB lineage: Bacteria > Planctomycetota > Planctomycetia > Pirellulales > Pirellulaceae > JBFJVZ01. Next base: position 6,514 of record JBFJVZ010000010.1, read on the forward strand.
CGTCGGAATACCCAGATCACGTGCAGCCAACACCGGCGGCAAGATCTCCGTTGGCCTTTGGTGTGAGCAGAATAGTACATTTGGCCGAATCTCTCTGAATAGATTTCGGTAATGTTCAACGATGGGCATTCTGCGCGTGGCACGGCTATGCAGGTTGTCCAGCATCTTGATCCTCCGCGGTGAGGCCGTCATTTTGCCAACTGCTTTGGCAAGTCGAGTCGCGGTGCGGCGGCGAAAACTGCTTGCCATGATCGGCTGGTTGCGGCGATACCGCATGGCAAAACTGTCAACCCAGTACATTTGCGAATAGGAAAGGCAATTACGCAACAGAAAACTGGTCGCAGAATCACGGTACATCAATAACGGATGCCATTGAACTGATTCGTCGGTCATCGACCGATACTGATCAAGATGATCTTCCGGGATCACGTGCAAGGCGTGAATACGTCCCTGACCCCTCATTTCGTCGACGAACGGGCCGAGAATGAAATTGCGAACCCCGCGGCCATCTGGAAGCAGCATGGCCACGTTCAGTTCATCTGATGCAGCAGGGTCTTGCTGAGTCTGGTTGGTTTGAATCGTTGTTGACATGTCATTCATTCTTAATGCCGGAAATCAGTTTGGGGACGCTTATCTTGCCTGCAAGACGCTCGCCTGTCCGATCTCCCAATCGACCTTTGGATGGAGTGTGGCATCGGCCATGCTGCTGTCTCCGGTCACATCCAAGGGAAACTTATCGGAAACGTGCCGCGAAGATGCACTGGTTCCCCACATTCGGACTTTGAAATGCAAGGCGTACAGCCCCGGATTCAACCACAGTGGCGGAAGCGTGATACGAACATCGTAAGTACCCCGCGTCACTTCCTTGACGCCCAACTCGGGACTCTCTTGGCGAAGGTGGATCAACTGGCGACCATGCATGTCTTCAAGGATGCAATAAAGTGAAAACCCGCTGGGCTGGGCATCAATCTTCAAGGAAGTGCGAACGGTAACTTCATCGCCTTGGTTTATCGTGTTCCCGTCAACTTGAGGAAGATAGACTCGGCCGAATCCTTCGCGAACCGATTCTTCACCGCCCGTATCACCGCCCGCCAAGGCACCGATTGAGCGGAAGTACCGTGTGATGCAACTCCCCAAGTCGCCCGCTTCGACGATTCGGCCTTCGTCTAAGAATATCCCTTTGTTGCAAAGTGAGCGGATCGCACCCATGTTATGACTGACAAACAAAACCGTACGGCCTTCCTCTGCGACGTTCTCCATCCGCCGCAGACACTTCTTTTGAAAGGCAGCATCGCCGACGGCAAGCACTTCGTCGACGAGAAGAATTTCGGGCTCCAAGTGGGCGGCAACGGCAAATGCCAAACGCAGATACATTCCACTGCTGTACCGTTTGACCGGCGTGTCAATGAAGTTTTCAACTTCTGCAAACGCGACGATCTCATCGAATTTTCGCAATATTTCTTTGCGTTTCATGCCCAGAATTGCGCCGTTTAAGAAAATGTTTTCGCGTCCGGTCAATTCTGGGTGAAAGCCGGTTCCGACTTCCAATAGAGAGCCGACACGCCCACGAATGTCCGCGAAGCCTTCGGTGGGATCCGTGATTCGCGAGAGTATTTTCAGCAGCGTGCTCTTGCCCGCACCGTTACGTCCGATGACACCAATGACTTCTCCCGGAGCGACGTCGAAAGTGACATCCTTCAATGCCCAAAATGAATTCTTGCGGCCCTCGCCCCGAAATGCTCCTCGTGCAATCCGGAACGGTGACATCGCCAATTGCGTGACACTTTCGCGAATCGTCTTGTAGCCTTCCTGGCGTGTGCCGATGATGTATTTCTTGCCGATTCCTTCGGCGTGGATCGCTAAGTTGCTCATACGTTACTGCCTACGTGGCTCCGGCTCCGAGCCAATGCATGGCCCAAACCTAGACTAATCCACTGCCAAACAAAAAAACTGTTGTCGCTCGCGCCCTGCTGAAATTCGGACCAACGGCTGCGAACTCGCGGCGCATCCAACCAGCGGTCTCCGTACTCATCCAGCGCCGTCTCGATGCAGCCGCTCGCCCAGTCGCGCAGCGGTCCGCGTAGCCATTCGCGTTGCGGTGTTTGCACGGGTCGTTTGGGGCCCTGACGCAGTCCGTCGGGGATCACTCGCTTGGCAATCTTTCGCAGCAGTCGTTTTCCTGAAGCGGCCGAGCGTTTGCGATCCGGCGACTGCGAAAATGCCAACTCGAATAACCTGTGATCCAAAAAGGGTTCACGCAGCTCGGTCGATGATGCCATCGAGATGCGATCGTTAAACCGTAGGGCGCGAGGAAGTTTTGTATATCTCGCATCACGGTATTGGACGCAGCGCAGAGCATCCGGGAATACTTCCGGGGTATGAACAGGCGGCGCCAAATCACGAAACTCCGGGATCAAACAATCCGCTTGCATGATCAAATCATTGGTTCCCTGCACCGTCGGTACCGATTTGTTACCGGAAATCACTTTGCCGTAATAGTCGTAACCGGCCCATGCCTCATCCATGCCCTGACCGTCCAGCAGCACGATCACGCCAAGCTCGCGAGCCTTTTCAAACAACTTGGCGTAGGCAAGCGTCGGTAAACCACCAAAAGGTTCATCCTGAAAAACCGTCATCCGTTCGGCAAGCGGCCGCACATCCTCGGGCATTAGCAATCCCACGGTTAGTGGATGTCGCGTTTGTGCCAGCATTTGCCGGACCCAAGGCAACTCGTCGTACGCCGGATCATCGGTGGCAAAGGTAAAAACCCTGACCTCACTGTCGGTACCTTGAAGCTCGTGAATCAACCCCAGCAACAATGAGGAGTCCAAACCACCGCTAAGGTTGACTCCGACGGGTACATCCGAGCGAAAACGAAGCTGTACACTTTGCTTGAGTAGTGCAAAGTATTCCTCACAAACTTCATCCTCGGATCGTGAATCGTATTGCTGCTCGATTCGATCGGCCAAGTCATACCACTTCCGGATCTGCATTTTACCGTCCGACCAGCTAAAACAGTGGCCCGGTTGTAAGGCACGAATGTCTTGCCAGAACGTCCGCTGACTATGGTCGCACAGACCATCTGCTAAATAAGCCGCCCAGGCCACCGAATCTGGTTCGGCCTCAACTCCTGCCTCATGCAAAGCCTTAATTTCACTCGCCACCGATAGTCCGCCATCACCGTCACAATGGTAATAAAGCGGCTTAACCCCGAACCTGTCACGCGCGGCAAACAGTTTCTGGTCCCGTTGATCCCAAATCAGGATCGCGAACATACCAATGAATCGATCCAAACACGCCTGGCCCCACTTTTGAAACGCGGCCAGGATCACCTCGGTATCGGATTGGCTCTGATACGGGTAGTCCGCCAACTGCTGCCGCAACTCGATGTAGTTATAGATCTCGCCATTAAAGGAGATCCAATACCTGCCGTCGAAACTGCACATTGGTTGGCGACCGGCATCGGATAGATCGATAATGCTTAGCCGGTTGTGTCCCAGCGCCGCAATTCCGCTGGGATCGCGATAACGACCATTGGCGTCAGGGCCGCGATGATTTTGGCGGGCGATCATCGCATCCAAGCTGTCGGTGTTGCGGCCGAACAGGCCCAGGATTCCGCACATATTTAGGCTTGGCTACCCATCTGGCTCAACACCACTTTCGCCTGCTCAAGATCCGCGGGCGAATCGATATTCACGCGTTCATCCGCATCGACCAATAATCCCATCAAACGCTGACCGTACAAGCTGTTATCGTTGATCAATACATCACGACGCGTGACGTACACGGATCCTTCGCGATGATAGGCGGGAGGTAAATCCTGGCGCCGCGGAATCGGAGCCGTTTCGCCGGTGCTGAGATTTAGCCGGCCGCCCGAATCCATAAAGTATGTCCAATGCGGGTTGTATTCATCCGGCACTCTCGCGATCGTCACGACCGCGTCCGCACCACTGTCTTGCAGCAGTTCAATACAACGGTCGATGTCTTCGCCGCGCCGAAACGGATGTGTCGGTTGTAAAAGGCAGACCGCATCGTACGCGTCGTCATCGTGTTCTTCTAACCAGCGGACCGCATGCTGCAGCACCGGCAATGTGGGCGTGTTGTCCATAGCCAATTCTGACGGCCGCCTGAACGGCACGTCCAAACCGCATCGTCCAGCTTCGTCCGCAATCTCTTGATCGTCGGTGCTGACGATGACTCGGCTCAGCCGCCCGGCCGAAAGTGCCGATTGGGCGGTGTAGCTCAACAGCGAACGCCCGCTCAACTGGGCGAGATTCTTTCGCGGCACTCCCTTGGAGCCTCCGCGGGCTGTAATGATGCCGACAACACGCAGGTCCGTCACTTCTTTACCGGCACCTCTTGCAGAGCTTTGTCGCACTCATGGGAGTCACATTCCCGGTCAATGGTCTCGTAAATGAAGTGCAATCGTTTTTGGGTATACGGTGTCAGTGTTGCGAGCGCATCGGCAATTCGCCTCGACACATCTCCTGTACCATAGAGCGTGCTGGGTTGATAACGACCGTGAAACAGCTGCCGATGCGTAGCGCTGACAATCTCCTCTGCAATCGGTCGAACGCGGACGACATGTTCGTCCGACTCGCGTCCTTCTTGTCGCTTACCGACCAATACGACCGGTGTGCCAAAATAGCTCGCATCACGAACGAAACTGCTGGAATTTCCGATCGCACATGAGGCGTTGGCAAGTACCTTCAAATAGTCTTCGGGCGATAAATTGATCAGTGTTCTCAGCCACTCAGGCTTGTGATTGTGGCGAAACCGCCGAATCGCTTTGCTGACGTGGTTCGATCCGGCGTCGATGTTGGGCCACAGCAACGCTGTCGGCTGAGCGATTTCGTTAAGCGCCGCCAACAGTTGTTCTATCTGTTTTTCTTCGCCTCCGAATTCAGTCGTTGTCGGATGAAAGATCACCAATTGAAAAGGTTTGGTGACGTCAATCTCGGCCCCACTGCCCTTGCTGTTCAGAATTTCCGGCCTCAACGTGCAGTCAAAGTCGCGTGCAATATCACTGCTGGGACAACCGATCCCCAGCACCGTTGCGGGATCTTCGCCCATGCGAATGATGTATTCGGCCGACCGCTGCGTGCTGGGAAAATGGTAATGAGCAAATTTCGTGATAGCGTGGCGTGCACTTTCGTCGATTGACCCTGAGATCTCGCCACCCTGAACGTGAGCGACGCATAGATTCATGTACGCGGCCGCGATCGCAGCGGACACAGCCTCGTACCGGTCACCGATCAGCAATACCAGATCCGGCTTCAGGCGTTGAAATTCGCTGGCAAATTCGATCAGCCCAAAGCCAACCGACTTGGCCATCGTCGCCGGATTGGAGCCCTCCAGTTCAATGAAGATTTCGCCATCAACGGGAAATCCGTCCTCGCGAACCACATTCACCGGCAAATCAAATCGCTCCAACATCATTGTGCCGGCAGCCAACACCTGCAGCTGCAATCGCGGATGGTCCGCGATCGCGCGCATCACCGGCTTCAGTCGTCCATAGTTGGCGCGGTCGACCAAGACCACGCAAACCTTACGGGGCAACCCATCAGAGTCAAAGTCATAGTGGTTCAAGATGATCCTCCCGAAGACAAGCATCGGCGGCAAGTTCGCAAGTAAGTTTTCGCCCCAACACCTCCGGCAGCCGCTCCGGAGGCATTCCATCCCCCGGCTTCTTCATAGCCAGATGCTTTTCTTCCAAAATGGTTCCGCGCGGCAGATCAACGCGGGCGACCAAACTTTTGGTGAACAGGTCGCGCAGATGATTCAGGTCGCGTGAAGCCTGATCTTTGTCGACCGGATTAGCAACCGCCGCTTCGATAAAACGAGTTCCCTGCACCAGTTGTTTCAGTTCCGATGGTGTCAGCGAAGCGGGAACATCAGGCCCGAACATTTCACGACTGAACGTAACATGCACTTCTAACACCTTGGCCCCCAGAGCGACCGCCGCCAAGCCCGGGAATACGGTACCGGAGTGATCCGAAAGACCAATCGGACAATCGTAACGAGCTCGAAAGCTGGACAACAGATTCAGCCCGACCTGCTCGGGCGGACAAGGGTATGCGGAGGTGCACTGCAACACGGCCAGGGGCAATTCTTTTGCTTTGACGCGACTGACCGCATTATCGATTTCGCTGATCGGGCTCATGCCGGTCGAAAGAATCACCGGCAAACCGGTCTCCAGAATTTGATCAAACAGTCCCGTGTTGTTCACTTCACCCGATGCGATCTTCCACGCAGAAACTCCGACGCGGCGCAGCAATTGCACCGCTTCGACCGAGAAGGGAGAACTCAGAAACGCCAGACCCCGCTGGAGCGCGTGATCTCGAAGCCCACACCATTGTTGCTCGGTAAACTCCATGCGTTTCCAGTAGTCGTAGCGAGTCTCGTCCTGCGGGCTGAAACGAACTCGCCAAGGTTCTCTGGGCGTCGATTCGGCCGCCGCCAAATGCGTCTGGAATTTAACCGCGTCGGCTCCCGCAGCGGCAATCGAATCGATGAACGCGTGCGCCGTGCCCAGGCTGCCGTCATGCGCCTGAGCAACCTCGCCGATGACAAGGCAGGAATCGAAACTGACCGGGTCAAGCTGCATCGGCAATCCCCAGGCGATCTGTGCGCTTACTCCAGGCAGCTCTGACAACCATCGCGGTCGCGACTGCCAACAAGATAGCGCAACCGCTGATCAATAGTCCGTGACCGTAGCGAAACACATAAAACCCGAACTTCAAAAACTCGGTTCCATAAATCATGAAGCCGTCCTCCACACGCCACCAGTTCGTGGCATCATATCCATCAGTGGGTGCAGCCACGAATCGAAGGTTCTCACTGCGCGGCCCAAACAACTGGCGAAAAACCCAACGCGTTCTGCGAGTGTGAAAGTTGCTGGTGACAATCGACACCGTGGCGCTGTGCTTGCCACTGGTCTCCAAATACTTTCGCAGTGACTCAGCTTCATCAAAGGTGCTGGCCACCAAACCGTCAATCACCTCAATGGACTTCGGCTCAACGCCGCGTTTGACCATTACTTGCCGAGCAATCTCGTGCGCAGGCGGAGTCGGATCCGATGCTCGTTTGGGCGGTTGCTTCATCGGAACCAGTAACACGCTGTCAGAATAACCAGCGTTTACCAGAGCGGCACCGATGAACGGTCTGACATTCAAATCACCGTTCAGAACATAAACATAGTCTGTCGGCTGCGGAGCTGTGCCCACGTCCAACCACCTGGCCAAAGTAGTCAACAATGGCTGCCGGCAGATCCATGCAGCGACGAACATGACAGCGATCAGAACGAAAATGAATCTTCCCTTTGTCACGCCGCGGTCGCCAGATTCCGGGTAATCGATCGCTGGTAAGCATCCGGGTTCCAATTATCGTCATCGAATTCACCTTCGCCAAATCCGATTGCATGAAACAATCGCAGATAGCCGACCGCTACTTTGACCAGCGCTGAGCGATTTGCCCACCAATTCGTCTGATCAAAATTTCCCCCGGCAAACGACCGCACCTGATATTGGCCCACACGTGCATCGTCGACGACATGGTCAATCACCCAACGCAGATGCCGACCATGGTGCTGAGGACAAAGCATCGCAACTTTGCGGTCCGGGGCGACGCGGCTGAGATATTGATCCAATTCGCGAACCACCTGCCAGTTAGTGACCGCGTCGGTAGGAAAATTCGTGACCAGCGAATCCGAGACGCCGCGCGCAACCAACTCATCGCGAATCAAATCACCCGGCCGCGGCGTGACCCCGATCTGGGTGATACGCGGTAGACGACGTTCGACGATCAAGACACCTTCGGCATCCCCGCCGGCCACAATTTCCTGAGCGCGATCAAGTCCCAGTCGATCGGCTCCCGTGACCACGACCAGGGCAACTGGCCCCGCATCCTCTGTAATGGTCAGAAAACTGTACATCGCACTGAAAATCGGTCGGTGAAGCAAAGCTAAGGTCAGGGCGCCGACCAGCAAGGCCATTGCAAACCTGCGCGACAGCGAAGCCGGTTTCTTGCAGACGCCTGTTTCGGCTCCCTGATCAGACGACATCAGCGAACGTTTTTTCCATGCGGCGAAAATAAAGCGCACCAACCGCCAACAGCAGGACTGCCGTCAATGTTGACACAAATAACATTGGCCCGGGTTGGGTGGGCGTGTCCAACAGCGCCCAGCGAAATCCCTCCACCACACCGACCATCGGGTTCAAGCTGTACAAGGCACGCCACTTTTCCGGCAACAAACTGCTCGGATAGGCAATCGGCGTCGCAAACAACCAAAACTGCGTCAGAAACGGCAGCACGTATCGGACATCACGATACATCACGTTCAGCGCCGACATCCAAAGGCCAATGCCTAACGAAGTGACCAATGCCAACAACAACAAAAAGGGCAGGATGACAATCTTCCATGTCGGCACAATGTCGAACCAAAGCATCATTCCCAGTAAAACCAGGAATGCCAGAAAGAAGTCGACCACGCCCGACAAGACACTGGCAATCGGCACCGCTAATCGTGGAAAGTAAACCTTCTTCACGAGATTGGAGCTTTGCACCAGGCTGTTGGAGGACTGCGTCAGGGCGTAGGCAAAAAATGTCCAGGGCACGAGTCCGGCGAGGGAAAAAATCGGATAGGGGACTTCGTCCGATGGCATCTTGGCTAGTTTGCCAAAGAACAGACTGAACACCACCATTGTCAGCACCGGCTGCAATATCGCCCAAGCGGCACCGAGCACCGTCTGCTTGTAGCGCACCTTGATATCGCGCCAGGTCAGAAAATAAAGCAGCTCGCGATACTCCCAAAGTTCGCGCAGCCCCAATGACATCCAACCTCGCGAGGGTTGAATGCGCGTCGTATGAACCGATACCGGATCATCAACGTGTTTAAGAATCGCAGTCACTACTTATCTTTTGCTGCTTGTTAGCTTGCGCTCGATCCGCACCGGGCTTGCTGCCTGCGGATGTCAACGTTGCTGCTACATCACCGAGATCGTCAGCTATGCCCAGTCGCAGATTAAAGAGGTGGGTCAACGACTGAGACGCTTGAACGCGAAGATTCCAGAACTGGTTGCCTCCGAGTTGTCTGGGCAGCGGAATCGACGATCGTTGGATGATAATTATGCACCAACTCTTGCAGCTTTTCACGAATCTCAGTGTCGCTGGACTCACCAAGGATTTTTAGCTCCTCAAGCGTTTGGTCCAAGCAGTCGATCTGAAACGGACGATGGTAGGCGACGCGCACTTTTGGATGCGGTGTCGGCAAGGTCTGCTCGTCGTCCAGGTACAGTTCCTCGTAAAGCTTCTCGCCCGGACGCTTTCCGGTAAACACAATCGGGATATCTTCCAAACTCAGGCCTGACAAACGAATCAAATCCTGGGCCAGATCCAAAATCTTCACGGGCTCGCCCATATCTAAAACAAAGATTTCGCCTCCCGCTCCCATTGCCGCCGCCTGCAAAACCAACTGGGACGCTTCGGGAATCGTCATGAAGAACCGCCGCATCTCCGGGTCAGTCACTGTCACAGGACCTCCCCGCTGGATCTGTTCGCGGAAGATGGGCACCACACTGCCGTTGGATGCCAGCACATTACCAAACCGGACCGCAACAAACTTGGTCTGCGATATTTCGGACAAGGCATGGACATAGCGCTCGGCAAGCTGTTTGGACGCGCCCATAATGCTGGTCGGGTTGACCGCCTTGTCGGTGGAAATCATGACGAAACGCTCGACGCCAGATTCGTCACTTAGCCGAGCCAGATCCGCAGTAGCGATCACATTATTCTTGATCGCCTCGGAAGGATTGGCCTCCATCAGCGGCACGTGTTTGTGGGCGGCAGCGTGAAAAACGACTTCGGGTTGATACTTTTCAAAGACGGCCCTCATGCGTGCCTGATCGCAAATGTCGGCGATGCAGGGAACCAGAAAATCTCCCCAGCCGGCAGCGATCATTTCGCGTTCAAAGAAGAACAAGCTGTTCTCCGCTCGCTCCAGCAGAATCAGATTAGCGGGATTACTCTTGGCGATTTGCCGACAGATCTCTGATCCAATGCTGCCGCCAGCGCCCGTCACTAAGACACGCTTTCCTGAAAGCATCTTGCGAATCGCGGTGAAGTCCAGTTTGATTGGATCACGACGCAGCAAGTCATTGATGTCGACATCGCGAACTTGAACTTGAAAAGAACCGTTGACCAGTTCGTCCACAGCCGGAATCATCTGGACCGTAATGCCGGCATTGCGACAACGCTGGACCAAGTCCCGTAGCCGTTCGCCCGACAACGTGTTGGTCATGATGAGCAAGTCTTTAGCTCGATGAATACGAGCCAGCTGGACTGCATCGCTGGGATCTCCCAAAAACGGGATGCCGCCCAATCGGCTACCGCGCCGCGCCGGATTCTCATCCAGAAACCCGACCACGCGATAGTCCATGTTGACATTGGTGTGAATCTGTCTCGCCAGCGCCTCACCGCCTTCAACGGCACCGATCAACAGCGTGGGCTTGCGTTCGCGCAGCGAAATCGCCGGCCACCAGCTCTCCCGCACCAACCGGCAGGCACTTCTCAGTCCGCCAACCAAGAGAATCGTGATTCCCCAGTCCAACAAAAGCACTGCCCGCGGGATTTGATATTCGATGAACAGGTAGTCGATAAAGGCGATGCTGATTGTTGCCAGAGTCGAAACTCGCAACAAAGTGGCAAGATCAGCGAACGTCACGTACCGCCACCAACCGTGCACACTGCCAACGAAGTAGAACATCGTCAGCTTGAGCGCCAAAACCCAGGGCAGCGTCCTCCAAAAGACTTCGCGCTCCACCGCCGGCACGGCCAAGTCAAACCGCAGCCAAAGTGCCATTTCGTATGACAGCGTGAATAGTACGAGGTGTACGGCGATCAAACCGTACGTTCGTTTTGAGAGCAAGTTCTTCCAGCCGTAGAAAATCGATTTCATCTCAGGCAAGTCAGTCAATGTTGGTACGCCGGCGATTGTTACAGCCGCCCCGCGGACCGCCGCCAGGCGGTCAGCGCAGACTTCGTCCCTGTGGGTGGCATGCAACGTAATACTTGCACCAGCCACCTCCTAAGGAGGGGTACATAAACTAGTTGGACCACACATCAATGCAATTCAAAACTCGCGAGAAACGTACTCGTCGTCTCGTGAATCTTGGAGCGGGTCTTCACACCGCAAAATTCCTGAATTCAGATTCGCTGCTGAGTACCTGGCAGCCATCAGCGTTGTCTTCATCGCCATTCTCGATTCCCCCCGCAACCCCTACTAAACGACGCTGGTAACCAGCTTGGATATGTCTTTCATTGCTCGAAGTTTCGGGCGTAGCCGTAGCTGCCATATGTCTGCATGTAGCTACGCGTTGGCACACCATTGAACACTGCGCCAAGGGGACGTGCGCCGGCTTTCAGCAACCGTTGATGAGCGGTCTTGACTTGGACTTCACGACTGACGTTACGGCGCGTCGATAGCACGACACCGTCGGCGACTTTACCAAGCAGTAAAGCCTCCGAGGCGGAAAGAATGGGTGGTGTGTCGATGACGATGTAACGGTATTGCTCGCGGAGCTCCTTCAACATTTGTTCCAACGTCTCATAGCCCATCAATTTGTGCGGGCTTCGCTTCAGCCTGCCTGCCGGCAAGATATGAACTTGATCGCTCCATGAGGTAATAATCGCCTCCTCCAGCGACGCCTTGCCTTCCAATACCGATGTAAACCCCAGATCATTTGCAACGCCGAAGATGTGGTGCACATCCGGGGCGCGAAGGTCACCGTCAATCAACAGCACCGGACCTCCGGTGGAACTGCCCAAACTGACAGCAAGTTGCGACGAGATGCTGGACTTGCCTTCGCCATGAACCGCACTGGTCACCGCAATTACCCTGACGTCTCGATATTGATCCGGCAAAATCAGGCCTACGCGCAAACTATCAATGCTCTCCTCAAACAAATTCATTGCCCGGCTACCGCCGGGGGTAATGGTGTGCAGCCGCATCGGCAACTTCGCAATTTCGCCAACAACCGGCAGCGCGGATTGCTGTGCTAATTGATCAGCATCAGCAATCCGCCTGACCGAAAGTTCCCACAACAACGCAAGCCCAAACGGAATGCAGCCGCTGACAAGAATGATGGCTGCCAAATTTCGTAGCGGTATCGTTTCCATTGGCCCCAACGGCGGCTCGGCTCGCTGCAACAAGGAAACCCGCCCCGGGGCACGCGATTCGGTCTGTAACGCCATCGAACGTTCAGCGATCAAGTGAAAAACTTTCTCTTCCCGCAGTAATTCGTTGCGGGCGAATTCCAATTCCAGCAATTTGTCGCCGGACTTGCTGGTCTCTGCAAGCTGTTCGTTGTAACGCTCGACCAACCACGCTTCCTCAACTTTCTTCGCTTCCAGTTGCGATTCGAGTTGATCGAGCATGTCTTGGTTCTCAAGTTCAGCCATCATCTCAAGTTGTTCCTTGATCATGGGCCTGGCGCGACTTGCCGCATTTTGAAGATTTCGCTCGTAAGAAGCGACTTCTCGTTCAATCCGACGATAGCCAGGATCGTCCCGACCGGCCGCCGATGCGCTTTCAATCCGATGAAGCATTTCTTTCTTGGCCGCAATCAAGCTCCGCAAATTTTGCAACTCGTGGGTCTCGCTCAGGGCAATTTCAACTTGTGCTTCGGGAACCGGCGCCGCTGTGTTTTCCAGCGCCTGCTCGCGGGCCGTGATTTCCATTTCAATCATCCTGCGGTCAAACTCGGCTTTCACCATCATCTCGCCAAGTTTGTCCAGTGGCGCAAGTGCATATTTGCGGTTCGCCAGCGGCATTCCCGTGATCGGATTGTGACCAGCAACTTCCTGACCCAACTCACGCATCTTTTCGCGAAGTTTCGTGATTAACTTGCCGCGAGTTTCTTTCTCCTGGGCAAGTAGTTCCAGGACGTGCTTGGTCTTTTCTTCCTGATCTCGTGTTCGTACCGCAAAGTATTCGTCAAGTATCGAGTTGGCCAGCAGCGCAGAATTATCAGGATCCGGGCCATCGAAGTGGACGTAGTACAACTCACTGTTGCCGACCTGCGATACACGTACACAACTGGATAGCCAGCTTACCGGCCGCTCTTGACTTGCAACCTCGGGCAGTTCGGTGATCTGGTTCGAGGCCAGCACCTGTTCCATCACCAGCGGACTACGCAACAACTCTATCTGCGTCTCGGTAAATTCCTCTGGATCGGCGGCTCGTTCCTCGTCGGACGAGTAGGCGATGTAAGGCGTGTAGCTGGCAATTTTTAAGACCGCCGTCGATCGATACACCGGCGTGAAATTCACCATCAAGATCGCCGCAGAAATGAGTGCCAATACACACGCTGTCGGCAATGCGACGTACCACCACTGTGACAACACGCGCATCAGGAACCGCGGAGAAATGAACTGCTCATCCTCGCTGACGGTTGATTGCCAACCCGCCGCAGGAATTGTTTCCAACTCGTACGGTCGAATGGTTTTCGTCTCTAACTCATCCGGCAAAGAAACCGAAACGATTTGGTTTTGGTCCAACGGGAAGACTCCACACAGTTGCAATTAGTTGAGATACGCAAGGGAATGTCGGAAACTCGAGTCAGAGAGGAGCAACTCGTGCGCCGACTTCATCGAAATCGTTAATGGAACGTCACCCTGTTGACATCCGTCACTGCTCAACTCGCTGACGCGTGACTAACTGCGTCCCGTAGCGTCGGGGCGCCGAGCGAGCTCTAAATTCGGTCTCATCTATCCCGTTATCCCTCGGCGATAAATCGCATCCTATCCCCCCCATTGTCCGTGTCAAGTTAGGTAGCTGATTTCCCGCCCCGGGTGGTGACAATTGTTCACATCTCCCGGTTGCCAGGATTGAATACAGATGTCCATGTGACGATCCAATGAAGCGATTGCCGCAGCGCACTGCCAATTCCAACAACTGAGTTCATTTGCTGGACCCACGTTCACATTGTTGCCAACTAAGGGGTTCCTTTTACTCAGTATCGCTTGCGGTCGATTTGACTCCAGGTTCAATCTCGCGGTCCTTTTTCAAGTATCCGTAAAAGTTGTCGTAGTAAATATCGTAGACGTCACCAAATCTGGCCGCGGCATAAGACAGGAACAGCGTTCGTCGTTTTCGGTCGCTTTGGTTAGGGCCACTGAAGTGTGGGGCCAGTGACGAAAACAAGACAACGTCACCGGGATCCAGCTCCGTCATCACCGGCTCAATATCAGCGAGCAGTTCTGGGGCGACCAAGCCAGCAGACGGATTAAAAATGTCACTCGGCTTTTCCGGCGGCCGCAAATGTTTCTCGTGAAGTCCGGGATAAACCTCCAGCGCGCCGTTGGCGGCGTTCGCGCCGTCAATCGCGACCAGCGCGGACAACAAGAATTGCGGTGGCACCGGCAATTCCTGCCAATTTGTATAGTCTTGATGAACGCCGTAGCCATAGGCTCCCGGCGGCTTCATGATCGCCTTGTCCTTGAACAACAAAGCCGCTTCGCCAAGCACATTCTCAACAGCCGCCAACAATCGCGGGTCAACGGTCAGCCGCCGCAGTGTCGGTGACAGATCGATGATTGGATCCAAGCGATCCAACACCTTGTTCGTCAGTAAGGAGCGCCGCGACGCCGAGCGGAGGCTGTCCTCACGCAGAATATTCGGGTCGTTAAACAAACGATCGAATTCCGCTCCAGCCACGTCCATGTCCTGCGGCGTGAACAAGCCGCGGATCACGACGAATCCTTGCCGCCAATACTGATCCCTCAATTGATCATTAACGCCTTTATGCAAAGTACTGCTCATCATTCGCCAATCATTCGAGACCATTCTTGTTGACAGTTGATTTCCCTCAATCCTGCGCGCTTGTAAAGGCGGCTTCCCGGCCCACCATCGACACCGTAAACACCCAGCCGGCGATTCTGCTGTTGGCTGGCCAACCGCCGCATGAGCTGAACCGCAGCAACACCCAAACCCAGGCGGCGAAAACGAGGCGTGATCACGATGTTCTTCAGTCGCAAGAGACCATCATGAGCAATCGCGCCCACGGTTCCGCAAACCTCGCCGTCCCGTTGGACCAAGAAACTTCGCATCTGTCCCGTCGCACACTTGCGCTGCTCCAGTTCGACCCATAGGTCGGCCTGGTTGGTGTAGCCATCGGGCCCATGCATTGCTTCGTTGTGAATCGCTTGCTTGAACTGCCAGTCGGCATCGCTCAGGACTTCGCTCAAGGCAAGCCCCTGAGGTACATGCGAGTCTCCCGAAGGGGCAAGAAAACCGATTTCATTACGCTGTTGATATCCACGTTCGCGAAACGCCTGCCGCAAACCGTCCGGACAGTGTTCCAGATAGATGCGGACCAGCGGCACGTCTCGATCGGCAACTTTGACTTCAATCTCGTCAAGCCAAGCAGCCAAGTTGCTCGGCATGCTCTCAACGCGGTGGATAACGCAGCTGGCGGCAAGCCTGGTCAGACCCGGCATCCAGGCAAGCAAGCCGTGGGACAATGGCTCGGTCTCCGCACCCATTTCGAAGTAGCGGCGATCGGACTCGAGCAAAGCAACCGAGCAAATACGATCGCTCTCAGTCATCGCTAACAGCCTAATCATATGCCTGGCCCCAACAAATCACCAAAAAACATTGCTGCGGTATCGTGAACTTTCGGCATACGCTGGGCTAGTTTTCGCCTTCGCCCCAATACATCAATGGGCCATCGATGCAACGAATAAAATGGATTTGCCTCCCACAACACGATCTGACCATCGGCCTTCGTTGAATAGTCGATCGCGCACAGCTCCACACCCAAGACCCGCGCCGCTCGTATCAGAACGTCGGGATGCTCCGGATCTTCGCCCCAGTACTTAAAATCTTCTTCAAAGTGACTGCGGTAACGCGCGTTGCGAATCATCCGAGTCACCGGATTGATGCTGCGGTAATGCCCGAACGTCGACGACACGCAACCAACAATTGGCTGCTGGCCAAAGAACACGTGGTTGTTGCAAACGTGATCACCAAAAATCATCGCCCGCTTTTTGTGGTAATGCGTTGCGTACGGTGAATCCGGATCGACCGACTCCCATCCCTTTCTGGTATCAACGATCGGTGAAACCACGCCTCGCGCAGGAATCTGGTCAGGCGGCACCCGCAATAACTGCTCCAATGTTTCGCACACACAGGTGCGCTGCTGAGCATGCAGCCGGTCAGCTTTAATTACGAAGGGGCCATCCATCTGACGTGCCGCTTCATGCAATTGAGGTATCGTTGTGAAGCCCGTGCAAGGCGGAGTCGGAATTCCTGCAGCACACCAAAGTTGTGACTGCCTGCTCTTGATCGTGTTGGATAGCGCCTCGGGCGGATTGACTAGACGAGCCCCGATTTCTCGCGCCCGCGAAGCCAACGACATGGCATCCTCGAAACAATCGGGATGCAACTCACGCAACGGATCTTGCAACACGAATATGACCGCGCGAACGCCATCCAAGGCAGGAAGCGGGCTGCCGGTTTCCCAGTAGGAAAAACAGCGGCCCAAGTTCGGAAACCGCCCCGCGATGTCATCAAACATCGGTTGGTACCGCGGAGGACGAAAGCCCCGCAATCGAATACGGGGACCACGACCAATGCCATGTCGCACAATCAATAGGTGCGAGTGTTCACTGGTACGGACGTCCACGTCGTGCGGCTTCGCTAGTTTCGAGGCATGTGTCAGCATCGGCCCCAAAGAGTCCTGCTTGAATTTGAGGATAGTGAGTGTCCCCCCCTGGTCGAACAAATATAGTCCAGCAGGCGCAATCTTCCCAATTTATCGCGATGAAGTTACTGCGAAAAAAGATCTGACCAACTCCTGCGTTCCTCGCCAAGCCCCCTGGATGGCTTCAAGTCCGTGGCCTTAAACGGTTTAGATCACATTCTGGGGCAGTCCGGCAGCGGAATTCGGGAGATCGCAAGCTCCCCGCAGCCTGAAGTTGGAAAAGCCTGTAGGCCACCACCGACTCACAGCAAGCGTGTTGGACCCCAAAAGGTGGCTCTCTCGATCAAAGTGTGCTGTGGCGATGCAAACACAGCATCTGGATCTTGTCGCTAAGTTCTTTAAGAAACCCTTCGTCATCAAACACACCGGCGGAGCTGCGATTCGCTGTCGAAGTGGGCTCCAACATCGACTTTGTCCGTAACGTCGTCGCCCCTACCTGAAGACCTGGGACCGCGCGATTCTGAACCCCGATTTCATCGATCCAATCTGCATCGCTGATCTTGCGCTGGGGCTCGACACCGTTTTGCCGAACCGTGGATCCCGCAAAGCTGACTGCTTGAGGGTCGTTCGGCAATGTCATTTGATAATTCGCCAATTCCAGGACATCCCCGGGGGTAAGTGCTCGGTCATAAATCCGCACCTCGTCCAGCGACCCTTGGAAGAACGCCGAGGAACCCCGCATGTCTGCGCCCACATAGACTTTGATTGGAATCAGCGGTCGCGGTACGCCGGCTTTGCTGCCGTCTATTGTTCCGTCGATATAAATTTTGGTGGTCCCGTCATCTTCGCGCACACCAACCACGTGGTGCCAGTCACCATCATTGATGAATTGTGATGAAACAACGATTGGTCCATAGGCAAGACCTCCAACGGTCCAAAACCGGACGCGTCCCGATGCGACGTGCAGTTGGTACTCGCCATTGAATTCGGTGGCACTTCGTTGCTGGATGATGACCTGATTGTAGATGGAACTGGTTCTCACCCAAGCCGCGACCGTAAAGCCTCCGGTACCAACAATGGAAGGTCCCAGCCCGGCATCAACATGATCGCCTAAACCATCAAACTGCAGACCACCATTGATGATGCCAGAAGACCAAACCGGGTTTCCTCTCACAACACCGTGGTGGCCGTTGCCGGAAAGATCCTCGGCAACGGTACCGGCACCATCATCGAGTGCCCAATGAGCAAGCAGTCCTTCGATGAGCACGCTTGACTCATCTGCACCTTCGATGGTGACGACCACGATAGCGGAGTCCGTTCCGCCGTGACCGTCACTGCTGGTGTACAGGAACGTGTCAGTGGCAGTGTCACCCGCGGCCAGGTGCTCGAATTGGCCAGCTGGATCGTATCTGAGCGTTCCATCCGGCTGAACGGTCACGTTACCGAGCGTGGCGTTATCGTCAATGCTTTGGATGCTAAGCACGTCGGTCAGATCGAGATCCTGATCGTTAGCTAAGACAGCAATTGTTATCGGCGTATCTTCGTTGGTCGTCAGGTCGTCGTCATAGGCTATGGGAGCATCATTTTCACCCTGCACGGTGACAGTCACCGTGCCGATGTCGGACCCGCCCAGCCCGTCATCGACTGTGTAAGTGAAGGTGTCGGTGGCTGTTTCTCCCACTGCCAGAGACTCAAATTGACCGCTGGGATCGTAAGTCAATGTCTCGTCTTGGTTTTCCTGCACGCTGCCGACGGTACCGGACAAGCCCAGTGCACTGATCGTCAGACCGAACAGCGAACCTCCATCAAGGTCGTTGTCCAGAACATCAACGATCACACTTCCAGATTCAAGTGTTTCAGCGTTATCGTTAACGGCCGCCAGTTCGATGCCAACGCCGGCAATCGAAACGGTAACACTGGTGCTGGCCGTACCACCGTTGCCGTCACTGACCGTGTAAGTAAACGTATCAATCGCAGTCTCGCCCTGAACCAGGTCGTCAAACTGACCATCAGGATTGTAGGTAATGGTGTGGTCCGGATTGAGAATAATGCTGCCGACTGCTGCCGCATCATCGACTGTCAAGATTGTTAAGATATCGTTGGCGTCAACGTCGGAATCATTAGTCAGAACAGCGATCGAGATCTGCGTTTCTTCGTTTGTGTTGGCTGCGTCAGCGCGCGCAATGGGCGTATCATTTAGCCCCTGGATGGTGATGCTTACAACGCCCGAATCGGCACCGCCGTTGCCGTCACCAACCGTGTAGCCCAGCGTATCCGTCGCTGATTCGTTTTTCCCTAATGACTCAAAGGCACCGTTCGGATCGTATTGGAGGGTCCCGTCAGGATTCTGGCTGACAAGGCCAAGCGTTCCTGCCAGTTGGACGGCATCGATGCGCAAAATATCCGTGTCGTCGACATCGGCGTCATTTGGCAAGACCGCGATTGTGATCTGGGTCGCTTCGTCCGTGCTGGCGTTATCATCGTCGGCAACGGGGGCATCATTCACGCCAGTGATGCTGATCGACACGGTTGCGGTGTCGGTGAGCGTTCCATCAGTGACGGTATAAGTGAATGTGTCGAGTAATACTTCACCGTCAGCGAGCGATTCAAACTGGCCAGCCGAAGCATATTGGAACGAACCGTCGGTACCGCCTGTTACCAAGATGCCGGCAGAACTGAACGTGTCACGTTCGCTGACCGCCAGTCCCAGCCCCACGTCATTGCTCAGCACTCCCGGCACGGGAACGGAAAGCGAACTGTCCTCGTCGGTGCCGTACGAATCATCAATCCCGATTCCGGAATCAACCTCCGGCCGATACAGGAACAGAGCCTCGACTTCCTGCGGGTCAAGGGACCGATCATAAATGCGCACATCGTCCAATGTCCCGTCAAAGAACCGGGACGATCCGCGCATGTCAGCTCCCACATACACGTTGATCGGTACCAACGGTCTGGGGGCACCCGCTTTGCTGCCGTCCAGTACGCCGTCGACGTAGATCTTCATCGTTCCGTTATCTTCACGGACACCGACAAGATGATGCCAATCTCCATCATTAACCGGTTGCGTTGAAGCTGCGGAGGGTCCAAGAGCCAATCCGCCAAACGTCCAGAATCCAACCTGGCCAAACGCGTTGAGGTGAAACATGTATTCGCCATTGAACTCGCGAATGCTTCGCTGCTGGACGATCACTTGATACTGAGTCGCAGTGGAGCGGACCCAAGCAGCAACCGTGAAACCACCGGTGCCCACGATGGCAGGGCCAAGGCCGGCGTCGATATTGTCGCCCAACCCGTCAAAGGCGAGTCCGCCGTCAAGATTGCCCTCAGACCAAACGGGATTGCCTCCAAGCTTGCCAACATAATCGTTGCCCGATTCATCTTGGGCAACGTTGCCGCCGCCATCATCCAGCGGCCAATAGGCGATCAGTCCATCGATCGGGGCCGGCGGCGAATCGAGTCCGTTGATGCTGAGAACGACATTGCCCCACTGCAGGCCTCCATTGCCATCACTGATCTGATACGCGAAGGAATCGGTTGCTGTTTGGCCGGCATCCAAAGCGTTGAACTGGCCATTGGGATCGTACGTGACCGTCCCATCCGGTTCGAGCCTGACGCTGCCAAGGGTGAGCGCGTCGTCTATTCCAACCACCGTCAAGATATCACCGTTATCAGGATCACTGTCGCCGGCAAGCACCGCGATCGATAGTGCGCTTCGTTCATCAGTACTGGCAGCGTCATCAACAGGAAGCGGTTCGTCGTTGATACCAGTGATCGTCACCGAAACCGTGCCGGTCGCTGTCGCGCCCGCCGCGTCCTGGATCGTGTAACGGAAGGTATCCTGGAAAGTTGTTCCGACTGCCAAATAATCAAAACGACCCGTCGCGTTGTAGCCGGCCGATCCGTCGGGGTTTAACGTCACCAGGCCCAAGGTGTTCGTGTCATCAACCCCAATGACTGTCAAAACATCCGAATCATCAGGGTCACTGTCACCCGCAAGCACCTGAATCAGCGTCGCCGAATCTTCGTTGACGGTGACCGAGTCATGCACGGCGCGCGGCGCGTCATTGACTCCGTTGACCGTCACGGTAACCACGGCCGAATCGCTGCCGCCGTTGCCATCGGTGATCGTGTAAGTGAAGGTATCCAGGACGAATTGTCCGACCGCCAGATGGTCGAACTGTCCGCTCGGATCGTAAGTCACAGTATTGTTCGGGCCTATTGTCACGTTGCCCTCAGCGGCCGCCGCGTTGATGCTTTGCAGACTCAACACATCCAGTTGATCGACGTCGGTATCACCCTGTAACACCTGGATGCTCAGCGGCGTATCCTCGTTGGTTGCCGCCGCATCCGATGCAGCTTGAGGCGGATCGTTGACGCCGGTGATGGTGAGCTGAACCGTCGCGCTGTCGGTGCCGCCGCTGGCGTCACTGATCAGGTAAGTGAACGAATCGGTCGCCGATTGTCCAACGCCCAGTTGCTCGAATTGGCCATTCGGATCATATGAAATCGTGCCATCTGGATTGATCTGAACCTGACTGACGGTGCCGGTAACGTCGACGCTCTGTACGGTTAGCTGTTCCGCGACATTGCCCGATGTGATTCGGAAAACCTCACCTCCGTAATCGACAATGTAAAGATTTCCGAGAGCGTCTTCGCCAAAAGATGAAATCAAGTTGACCTCGCCGACATCGGCCGTCAACACATCGGTCCAGTCGATGAAGTCAGTAAAGTTTGTCCCGTCAAATGCGGCTGGCGAATCACCGTTGAACTTCAGCGACCAGACTTGCTCGCTGACAAAATCTGCAAAGAAATAGTTTCCCTGCAATTCCTGGATCGGTCCGCGATAGACGTATCCGCCCGTCACCGAAAATCCTTCGCGCGGGCCGGTTCCTTGCAGGTAGTCATAGATGGGATCGATCGCGGCGGGTGGATCGGGGTCCGACACCGCGGGATTACTGATGGTTCCTTCGCGCGCCCGCCAGCCGAAGTTCAAACCGCCCGCGCTAGAGGCCGGCAGCACGCTGACTTCTTCGCGGGCGTTCTGTCCCACATCGCCGATGTACAGATCGCCGGTCAGTCGATCAAAACTGACACGCCAGGGATTACGAAGTCCATATGCCAGAATCTCATCGTCAGCGGAGAGGCCAACAAATGGATTTCCCGGTGGGATGGCGTAATTTTGAACTGGGTCCGCCGGGAAGTCATCTCCGTTCACATCGATCCTGAGGATCTTGCCCCGCAAGTTGTCAGTGACGTCCTGCGCATCCAGGTCCGTATCGTTACTGGGACCACCGTCGCCCGATGCGATGTGCAGCAAGCCGTCATTCGGCCCGAATCCGATCCAACCACCGTAGTGGTATTTGTCGATCTGAGGAATCGACAAAATCGGCGTCGCGCTGGCCGGATCAGCAGTCAATCCATCAAGATTGGCTTCGTACTGACGGATCAGCGAATCCTGGTTGACATCCGTCATGTAGACGTAAAACAGACGGTTTGTCGCGTAATCGGGATGGAACGCAAGCCCTAACAAGCCGCGTACGCCTCCGTCGTTGTACGATAAATCGCTAATCGTCAAAAACGGAGTGGCGGAGACGACAAGAGTTTGAAGATCAAGAATCTTGATTTGACCGCTCTGCTCAGCGATGAACAGCTGATCGGGATGCCCGGCCGCGGCGGTCACAAAAATGGGATTGGCCAAACCGGCGGCGACTCGCTGAACATTGATTGCTGTTTCGGATACATCGGGATCAGTATCGTTAGCAAGTACAGCGATCGTGATGGCGCTGGCTTCATCGGTTGACGCATTGTCGTCCTCAGCCGTCGGCGCGTCATTAACGCCGTGAACCGTAATCGTAACCGTCGCCGTGTCCGTTTCCTCAAAGCCGTCCACGATTGTGTAAGTCAGCGTTTCAACTGCGGTTTCACCGACGGCCAAGGAGTTGAAGGCGATCCTTGGATCATACGTGATCATATCGTTGGCGATCGTCACCGTTGCCAGCGCGGACGAACCATCAACACTTAGCAGGCTGATCGAATCATTGGTGTCCGTGTCGTCATCATTGGCTAAAACATCAATTGTGATCGCCACGTCTTCGCTAGTGGAGCGGCTATCGTCATTTGCAATGGGGGGATGGTTCTCGCCTGAGATTGTGACCGTCACGGTGGCGGTATCGCTTGCGCCTTCAGCATCGCTGGTCGTGTAGGTGAATGTATCAACCAGGATTTCGTTGGCGCCCAGTAATGCAACCGCCGGCAATCCGCCGGCGTCATAAACAAAGCTTCCCGAACTGCTGACACTGACCGTAGCCCCCAACGTGCTGAGCGCGTCGAAAGAGGTGACCGACAGCGCCTCACCGACCGCGGGTGGAGTGGGAGTTGTGACGATAAAGACGCCGAAGTCCGGTCCCGTCCCGACCGGGGATTGTGCGGTGTATCCAATCGGACTGGGAGCCACAACCGCTGACATCGGTAAGGTGACGGGATTGCCGTCGAAGACGCCGGTGATCAGGGGAGCTCCGCTGACCTCAACCGCGTTTCGGATTTCGTACACGTCGCCAACTTGCAGAACGGTTGACAGATCGACGTCGACGTTGGCGGCGAGATCCCAGTTATAGACGATCACGTTTCCCCGCCCCGCTTCGTATTCGTTGGGGCGAACAGAAACTTCGACACCGCTCGGTGCCGCCGAAGTGTAGGTGCTCGCGGGATCCAGCCCCGTGGTCGCCTGCCAACTCTCGAACCAATGGTTTTCGCCGTCGATACGGAATTGCAGATCAAACGGCGTAAAGTACTCGTTGTGGTCCCACGTGTAATCAGCAATGGTGCCGGCGGCCGGCGACTCCAGGCTTACCAAGATGTTGTTGGCGTTGTAGTTGGTATTGCCCGTATAGGTGACATCCTCCCAGGCACTGTAAAAAGTAACTTCGCCGACAAAGTAGTTATCGACGATTTCGATGTTGTCGTTTTCCGGAGCTTGCAAGAATCCGAAACCGATCACACCGTCGCCGTTGTTCTGATAGGTGTAATTATTAGCCAGGCGAACATTTTCGGCTCGACTGCCACCGCCGATCAAAATGTCCCGGCTGGGAATGAAGCCCTGCCCCGAGCCGGCACCATTGTTAAACGACACATTGCCTTCGATATTCAGTCCCTTCAAGTGCGCCAAGGATGTCCCATAGGCATGAATGCCGTGACTGAACTGGTTGAAGATGATCGAGTCGGCGATCCGTTTCGTGCCTAACTCGTTTTGCGTATAGATGCCGTGACCGTGATTTCGATCCGGCCCAACCCAACCGTTGTTGTAAACGATCGCGCCATAGATCTCGCCGCCCGTTCCCTCGGACCAAAAGCCGATCCCGGACTCCATATCGTGAAAGATGTCGTTGATGAATTTGTTGTGCGAGCCTTGTACAGACAGGGTGCCACGATTGATATCGGGATAGCCGTGCGACGGAATATCCGTGATCCGAGAATGCGGATCGCTGGACATGAATTCCAGATCGACCCAATGTACATAGTCTCCAAACATGCCGATGATGCGGTCTTCCCCAAACGTCGCCGGAGCGTACACGTCGATTCTTGCCTGCTCCCCCGGGTACGACTGGATGGTGATCGGAAGCGATGCGGTACCCGCGATGTTGCTGTCAGGCGCACCGTAATAAGTCCCGCCTCGCAAGTAGACCGTGTCTCCCGGTTGCAACTCGGGTGGATGAGCGAACAAGGTCGCGAGATCCCAAGGCGCGGCAAAACTGCCATCGCCGCTGGGCGATCCATCGGGGGCCGCAAACAGGAAACCCGTCGTCGTGGTGGTTATGGAATCGACGTCACTGTCGTTGGCAAGCACACCTGGCGCGGCAATGTTCAAGACATTGCCGGCAATCACCGAATACTGATCATCTTCTGCGCTGGGCGGATCGTTAACACCTTGAACCGTGACCGTCACCGTTGCCGTGCCGCTGCCGCCAATTCCATCGCTGATGGAATAGACAAACGTATCGGTTGCCGTCTGACCCGTGGCAAGATGTTCGAAGCTTCCATTGGGGTCATAGCTGATGGTTTGGTCCGGGTTTTGACTTGCCACTCCGCTTGTGCCGGTGTTGTCGACGGCCGTCACGACAAGTTCCGAAGCAGCCCCGGCAATCGTGTCATTGCTCAAAACGGTTACGGTAACCGCAGATGCTTCATCCGTCGTCGCGTTGTCATCAAAGGCTGCGGTACCAGTCCCCAAACCACTGATGGTGACCGTCACGAGAGCAGTCGAACTGGCGCTGAATTCGTCCGTGATTGTGTAGCTAAATGAATCGGTCGTTGATTGGCCTGCCACCAAGTGATCGAATTGCCCATTCGGATCATACGTTACCGTGTTGTCAGGATTGATGCTTACGTTTCCCACCGCGGTGCTGACCGCTGTAACGTTCAAGCTTCCGGAATCGATGTCGCTGTCACCGCTCAATACGGCAATCTCAATCGCAGTCGCCTCATCGGTGGTAGCATCATTGGGGGCCGCCACGGGAGCGTCGTTGACACCATTGATGGTGATGCTGACCGTTGCGATTG
The DNA here is from genome assembly GCA_041623895.1 of Pirellulaceae bacterium. Taxonomy (GTDB): domain Bacteria; phylum Planctomycetota; class Planctomycetia; order Pirellulales; family Pirellulaceae; genus JBFJVZ01. Next base: position 31,770 of record JBFJVZ010000010.1, read on the forward strand.
CCGTTCCGCCGTTGCCATCACTGACCGTGTAAGTGAACGAGTCGGAAGCAAAGACACCTTGGCCAAGCGCCTCGAATTGACCATTCGGATCATAGGTCACCGTGCCGCCGGCGAAAGTCACGGACCCGATCGTACCGGCGACATTGACACCGGTCACTGAAAGCGTATCGAGTTGGTCGACGTCGCTGTCATTGTTGACCACATTGATGTCGACGGCTGTGTCTTCATTGGTGGATTTCACGTCCGACGTCGCGGCCGGTGAATCGTTGCGTCCCTGCAGCGTGATCGTAACGTTGGCAGAGTCCGTCTCGTTTCCATCTGTGATCGTATAGGCAAATGTATCCGTCAAAGTCTCGCCGATGGAAAGTTGCTCGAACTGGCCGCTGGGATCATAGGAAAAACTTCCATCGGCACCGCCAGTAACGGCCAATCCCAACGAACTGGTCGAATCAAGTGATGTGACCGTTAATCCGGAGCCCTGGTCATTCAACAAAAGTCCCGGCGCAGCCACGCTGATCAACTCATCTTCATTGCCAACGTAGGCATCACCGACGGCAGCGAAATCAGTGCCGGCTTGCAAGGCTAGAATGGACACTTCTTCTGCCGTCAGCGGCCGATCGTAAATCCGCACATCGTCAAGTGTGCCGTCCAGGAAGCGATTGTTGTCGCGCTTATCCGCTCCTAAATAGACATTCAACGCGATCAAGGGACGCGCTGAACCGGCAGCGTTAGCATCCAGCGTGCCATCCAAGTACAGCCGCATCGTGCCGTCGTCCTCTCGGACAACCGTGATGTGATGCCAGTTGCCATCGTTGATTGGCTGCGTCGACGAAACGACCGGTCCCAGAGCAAATCCGCCGAAGCTCCAAAAATTGACATGTCCGGTTGCCAACAGCCCGAAAACATACTCGCCGTTGTAGCCTTGGGGACTACGCTGCTGGACAAGGACCTGCGTGGCAGAAGCTGTTGTCTTGAGCCAGGTGGAAACCGTAAAACCACCCGTGCCCACAATCGCCGCTCCCAGCCCCGCATCGACGCTGTCGTCGATTCCGTCAAAATCAAGCCCGCCGTTGATTGTACCGGTAGTCCACGTCGCGCCGTCCAACATGGCGTCGTTACTGTTGCCCGAGTCGTCGGCGGCAACCAATCCGCCTGTTTCATCGAGCGCCCAATGGGCAAGCAATCCTTCGACGGGTATCGGCAGCGTGTCATTGTCGGTGATCGCGACCGTCGCCGTTACTGATAATCCAGTTGCATAAGCGGCATCATCCAGCAGTGTGACGACGACGCTCTCCACCAACTCTTGAGTGCTGTCGTCAATCACGGTAACCGGCAGCTCGACCGAGGGCATGCCAGCGGGAATCACGACAGATGTACTCAGCGTCTGATAGTCGCTGCCCGGCGCGGCCGTGCCACTGACGCTTAACAGGACTGTCAATGGGCCGCCCGTTTCGCCGGTACGCGTGATTGTCATTTGGCCGTTGTCATTCGGCTCACCAGCGACGGCATCCGACGCGACAATCTGCACGACCGGCAATTGCTCGTCGCTGCTAATCACGACCGTTGCCGTCGAATCGACGCTCAATCGATAGTCAGCGGCTGCCGCCAACGATACAGCAACGCTTTCATCTAGTTCCGCATCCACGTCGTCAATCACATTGACCGGCAAAATCACCGACGATGAACCGCTGGGAATAATCAGGCTGAATGGCAATGGTACATAGTCCTCGCCGGCGACCGCCGTGCCGGCAACGGATAACTGCACGGTCAACGCCTCGGAAACATCGCCTGTTCGCGAGATCGTGAACTGACCATCATCATCGGGCTCTGCCGCATTTGGATCACTGGCGGAAACGGAGACAATCGGCTGCTCCGCGCGGTTTAGCAGAACAGAAAACGATCCGAAATCGCGAACTGCAGCAAGATCGCTATCTCCATCATTGTCAAAATCGCTGACCACCAGGGAAGCATTGGAAAGCGGAAAGCCCAGCGTCCCCGGGGGAAGCAATTCGTAATCCTGACGGGGCCCAAAACCTCCGCTGCCGTCTCCGCGTAAGATCCCGATGCGGACCACAATCGAGTCGGCGACGGCCAAGTCGGGAATGCCGTCTAAATCAAAGTCGCCGGTGGTCACATAGCGAGGCTCAAATTCCTCGTCCCCTAAATCAATGTGCTGCGGACCGCTGAAGACACCGCTGCCGTCACCGAGCAATACACTTAGGCTAGAGCCAAAATAATTGGCCGTGACCAAATCGACGTGCCCGTCCAAATTCAAGTCCGCGCTCGTCAGATTCAGCGAGTACTCGTTGTCCGGTCCCCATGCAATCGAGGTCGCCGCGGCGAATGAACCAGCACCGTCACCCATCAGGATAGATACGTTTTCAGCAGCGGTCGGGTTTTCTCCGGTAGAACTGGAAACAGCAACATCCAGGTGGCCGTCTTCATTCAAATCGTCGACAATCATCGAGCGCGGATTCGAGAATTTGCCGGCTGGCGACGTACTGAAATCAGTCCTTGTTGTGAACGCCCCATTGCCGTCGCCTAACCAAAGTGTGATCGATTGGTCCAAATAATTCGCAGTCACCAAATCAAGGTGGCCGTCTTCGTTAAAGTCCGACGCAAGAACCATCCGCGGCAGGGAGCCAACGTCGTACAATACCGGCGCGGCCTGAAATGTCCCCGCTGCGTTCCCCAAAAATACGGCAACGTCGCTACTGTCCCTGTGCGCGACGGCGATGTCCTGTTCCCCATCTCCATTGAAGTCAGCTACTTCCAGCGAACGGGCGGAATCTCCTGCCGTGCTGTAATACACCGGTGAATCAAAGTCGCCCGTTCCGTTGCCGATGTGAATGCTTAAAAAGCCAGGAACTGCCTGGTGACTGACGACGGCAAGATCCTCATTTCCGTCCCCATTGAAATCCCCCGCGTGAAAGTAGACCGGCTGAATCGCAGGGGCCAATTCTTCGTGCGGAAGTTGAAGCAGATCAACACCGCTGGCCATCTCCGCCGATTCGGCTGCATCTATGTGCGCTGGCGAGATGCTGATCGGGCGACCATCCAGCACGATTCGTTTTTCTAACGATTCGAATCGAGGCACCCAGACCCAAGCGGGGCGGATCCGCGGACGCTTCTTCCGCTGGCGGCGCGGTCGTTTTCCCCGTGTCATGGAGCCTTCGTCAAGTTGGCAAATCTTGGTAGCCTCTGCCTCGTCGGCAAGTTGCATCGGAACGTTAGAATATAGGAAGATAGGGGGAATTCAGGGGAAGAAAGCTCAGTTCTTTACGATTTAACCAGTGAACAAAAGAATACGGTTGGTCAACATTTGAGTTTGCGGTAGTCGAACTCGCCAAGAATTCTGGTTGCCCGTGAATCGCCGAAAGTCTTGGCGACTTCCACCACTCACATCCCAACCTTCAATCCAGGCAAACCGTTTGGGTGGAAACAACGGCTGCTCCAAAAGCAAACGCAGCAAAGGTCCAGAAACGAGCGCGTCCTGACGATGTCAAACGCAACGGATACTGACCATTGACCTCGCGCATGCTTCTTTGTTGGATCAGCACTTGATTTGTGGTCGCGCTGGTACGCACCCAAGTGCCGACGCTAAAGCCACTGCTGCCGATAATGGATGGTCCACGTCCGGCATCGATGTGATCCCGCTTCGTGCCTGATCGTCGACGCCGGCAGTTGCGGTTCCCGGTACCGATCAGGCCACTTAAGACCAAGCGGCGTTCCAGAAGCTTGATCCCGGGCTGACAAATCCGCACGTATCAAGAGCGCGGCTACCTTCGGAAGGTGCGAACCTGGTAGCAAAGAATTGGATCGTGAAGGGAGATGGTCATCTGGGAAAGTGGGCTGGCTGCAGGAAATTCTCGCTGATTGTGGCCGCGGAAAACGGCACGACCGCGAAATCCTTTACCTTTCCCGGAAGGCAAGATTTAGCTACATTTCAGCTTCTTGGTCACACCATGGCGGCATAGCTCAGTCGGTTAGAGCAGCGGAATCATAATCCGCGTGTCGGGGGTTCGAGTCCCTCTGCCGCTACTTGGGCGTTTTGGAGTACGCCGACAACTTCCGTAAAACTCGCGTTTTCCCACACCAAATGAATGAATGAATGATGCGGTTTTTCTCGTGCGAGTTGCTGCGAAACAAAACGGGCGTTTGCGTCTTCAGTTTGTCCCCAGTTTTGGATGCCGCCTCGAAGTGTTCGTCGGTCACCGGAAGGTAGTGTTTGTGCGCAATGCGAACCCGGTGGGCGAACTCGAACCACTCACGAATCCTTTCTTAGAAATCCAATCAACTTGGGAATCGTTGCGAGGAATTTCGAGCCCGCCGCCAGCGATTCTTGTTCGCATCTAGCGTTCGCCGGCGGCTTCGTCGAAATCGATGGCTTGGCGAGCCGGATTCATCTGACCCGTACCGTCAAGCACAATCCAAGCATCATGATACCGAAGACCAGAATCATGATTGGGACCACAATAACGTTCATCTTAAGTTGCCTCCTGTGCTGCCCGTGTGGTTGAAATCCATCCTTGGCAGATTGCTGACAACAGAATCTCCCGTGTGGTCGAAGTCCATCGCCGACAGATTGCTGACAACAAAATGTCCCGTTGTCTTAATCGGAAACCAGTACACCGGATGGTGAGGAAATCATGCCGCGAATTCCTGGTACACTCGCTGCGACGTTTTGCCCCGCATTTTCGATTTGCTCTACTCTCGATGCTTAGGGGGAACCAAGTTCGGACAGGGCGCGCTTCTTGTCGACAAAAAGCCTCTTCGCTTTGCCCTGTCTTGCCTTTGCGGCCCTTTTCTGACCCCGACCGCTTCCCCTTTTGCTTCGGCCGCAGCGACCCGCGAGTAGCCGTTGGTGCGGTCTTCCGGTAGCTCGACCCGAAATCGGCATGGCCAAGGCAAGATCGGCTGGACAACCTTTGTTAAATTTCTCAACGCAACTAAAATCAAAGTTTTATCAGTCTATCAAAGAGCCCTCGGGCATGATTTCCACCGATACCCAACCACGCTGCTACTTCATGTCGCTGACCTGGTCCGATTCACCAGTGTCAACCCATACTCGCGCCTTGGCCAGTGAACTGGTGCGGCGCGGACACAAGGTGGTGCTGTTGGTCGATCAGCAAAACCGTGAAGTCGAGGACCACGAAGCCAATCCGGCTGTCTATAGCTGGCCGTCGCGTCGTCCGACAAAACTGAAAGACGTCTTGTTTCTCCGTCGTTTGATTAAGAAGTATCGTCCTGATTGTCTGGTGGCCGCTTTCGGGGCCACGAACGTGATGTTGTGCGTCGGCCGCTGGATGGGTGTGCCCAATCGCGTTGCTTGGTACCTGTCGATTACCGAAGGAATCACGATCGACGGGCCTCTGGGCAAGTGGAAGCTGAAAGTCCTGCGATTTCGTAAACGGATGGTTTACAGATTCTTGACTCATCTGCTGCCCAACTCCGAAGCGGGCAGCCAGGAAGCGCAGCGGCGCAGTGGAATTCCGCCGCACAAGTGCACCGTGCTGTACCTTTCATTGCCAGACCCGAAATTGGAATTGAACGGAAGTGAATGTCGGCGGGACGAAAACCGCGTCGTTTGCGTGGGACGGCTGCATCCGTTCAAAGGCCAAGATGTGTTGTTGAAGTCGATTGCCAAGATCAAGGATCGCTGCCCGCATGCTACCTTCGAGTTCGTCGGTGATGGGCCCTTCCGCGCGGAATGTGAGCAACTTGCGGCGAAGCTTGGGATCGCTGATCGATGCGACTTTCTGGGCCGCGTGCCTCATGACCAGGTGCTGTTGCGGATGGGTTCGGCGTCGGTTGCAGTTGTACCCAGCCGCTTCGAATGTTTCGGTCTTGTCAATATCGAGTCGCTGGCGATGGGGACGCCGGTGGTCGCCTCCGACGTCGGTGGCATTGGTGAAATTTTCAAAGACGGCGAAGAAGGTTTTCTGGTGCCTGCTGACGATCCCGATGCATTGGCAGAGCGGCTTGCGAAACTGCTGAACGATGCCGAGTTGCGAAAGCGAATGAGTGAAAAAGCCATCGAGCGGTTTCAGAAGTTCGAGCAGAGTAACGTGATCGGTGACCAGGTAGACTGGTTCGAATCGATTACCACGTGACTGACGAAACAAAAGGCAACGAAATGCCCGTGGATCGAGGTCGAATTCGCGGGCGTGGAGAGTGACCAATGGCACGCTCTGGGACGTGACGATTCTGCAATCGACAGGACGCCGCCAAATGGGTTGACAGTTGGGCTATCTCTAACTCGCGATCCGTGACCACTCAGAACACGTCTGACATTCCCATTGGCAGATGCCACTTCTCCGATCTCGTGAGCTCTGGAATCAAGCATTCCAGGTTCGAATCTAGAACTTTAACTGCCATGTAGGTGTCGAAGCCGTCTTGAGCGAATCCGGCAGAAGTCAGTGATGCCCGGAAATGCGTGTTCATCGGCCAGAAACTAAGTTTGTCGACGCTAGCCTTAAAGTAGCATTCCAATGCTGCGATGATCTCCGAATTCCACGCATCATCGCACGCAGCGAGGTCGACCACGTGCCCACGTGTCTGGCCGGAGGCGGGGTCTTGGTAGACTTTCGTGACCAGCGCGGCAACTGCTTCTCGACCGTCTCGCAAGAAATGGAATTGGTATTCGCTGTACGGGTGACGGGAATATCGGTTGATCCAGGCGGTGTAGGTTTGGCTTACACCAATGAGTGCAGAACTCACACAGCCGTCCAAAAAGTCATTTAAGTACAACGCCTGCTCTGGGTGAAGCGGATCAATCGAGTCGAGGGAGAGGCACGAGACTCGATCTTCCTGTGGCGACTTCTCAAACGCTTTGAACAAGTCGACACAGTGCCAGCCTTCGACTTTCTCCAGAATCAGTCGATAGTTTGCATTGGGAAAACCCCAAAGGACTTGCAGCCCCGCGTCTTTAGCCAGCGTTCGGGCTTTCTTTGATATTTGAAAAATGGACACTTGATCACGAGCTGCCGGAGCAACGTAGGCGTTGACCCCAAGTCCGCCGCTTACAAACTCGCCATTGATTTGGAGGCGAAAGGGCAGGATCGCGTAATGCCCAACCAACTGATCCCGGACTTCAGCGACGGCAACGATCGACCGCTCCTCTGGCCATACGCGATTCGCCCACATCCAATACGCCGGAGCGCCACCTGCGGGAACGTATGACGGATAGAGACCGGACATGGCAGTGATTCCGCGCCAGTCGCCGGGCTCGTAAGCTCTGATCCGCATTGCGAGTTCTTTCTAGCTAAACTGAGCTTCCGGCGTCCACGGTGAAGTCAATTCCGGTAACTCTTTGGGCGTTGGTAGAGAGAAGGTAGACGATGGCGGCTGCGACGTCATCCACTGTTGCAAGCTCACCAAGTGGAGATCTACGGACGATCGAATTCAATTGGTCTGGCGTGAGCCCGGCCGACATTTGCGTGTCCATATATCCGGGAGAAACCGCGTTGACGGTCACGCCAGCTCTACCAACTTCACGAGCCAACGACCGGGTGAAACCCAGCAGTGCGGCCTTGGATGCACCATATACCGAAAGGCCATTGAAGCCGGTAGAAGCGATAATGGATGCCACGTTGATCACTCTGCCGGCTCGTGCCAACAACATCGGACGCAGCAGGTATTTTGTCAGGATGATTGTTCCGATCACGTTGGTTTGGATCACCTGAGCAATTTCGGAATCGTGCATGGTCGCGAGTACGCCGTCATGAGCGGTCGCTGCATTATTGACGAGACCGTAGACAGGACCGTGTTGCTTCTCGATCTCCCGAGCCCATTCGTGGTGTGCCGTCGTTGCGGCCAAATCAAGTTCCCGAAATCGAAGGCTGTTGGGATGCGACTTTGCCAAGGCCTCGAACTCAGGCGTAGGACTTCGCGCGGCCCCGACTACCCGATATCCGGCGTCGACGCAATGTCTCGTAATCGCTAGACCCAGGCCGCGACTCGCACCCGTAACGACGAGTAGCTTACCATCTGTACTCACCGCGCTATCTTTCCCGCTGTAGTTAATTCCAAGTCCTGTCGAAACGACAAAATCGCCGGAGTCTCGTAGGGATTAAGTTGTTTCCTGCATTGTTCAGTAATGCGTCGTTTCAACTCCTTTTCATCATATCCCTGCTCGGCAACCACATCAGCCATCACCAATGACCCGACAATCGGACTCGACTTTCCGAACACACGAACTGCCATCACACCTGGAATATCTGCAATTACCCGCTCCACGGTTGCCGGTTGGACCTTATTGCCACCGACGTTAATCGCGCCGTTGGCCCTGCCCTGGAAATAACAACGGTCGCCCTGGATTTCCAGCAGATCTCCGGTGACGACCCAGCCTTGGTCATCCATCGACTGATCACCTTCGTTGAGACGCTGTTCGTAACCTGCCGTTCGCAGCAGCAGCATGCCATCGTCTCTTACGCTGAGTTCTACTCCCGGTGGCGGTGCGTGGAGGTAGTCGATGGGAAAACCTGCCTTACAATCGGCCACGGAGAACCCGACTCCGGCCTCAGTAGATGCGTAAATATGTCGGATTGTCGCTTTGGGAAACTCGGCCTTCAGCCGATCTAAGATCTTTTGATCGGACGCTTCACCACCGAGGGTAACGATGTCCAAATCGAGCTTCGACAGAGCGCCAGAGTAGGCAAGTTTTCGCCAAAGACTTGGCGTGGCCGACAAGGCGTTGCAACCGTGATCGGCGAGGAACGATACCGTTTCGTCAAAGGGGATTCCAGTATTCGGAGCCAGGAGCGTACTGTCCCCCGCTATGGCCTGCAGCATGACTTGAATTCCGGCAAACCGCGTTGGATCGTAAATCAGCCCCCATCGAATGCGCCGCAAGCGATCCGTGGGCGGCTTCACAGACCGAGTTAATGACTGAAGAGTATGTGCGATCAGCTTTGGTTTGCCCGTAGTCCCGGAGGTCGGTATGACCCATCGAGTACACGCCTGAGTTTGTTTGCATTTAACCCCCAGGCATTCGATGATACAGTCGTCTTTCGTAGCGGTCACACGGTGAGAGCATGATAGTTGCGTTTCAAACTCCTCCAGGAGTGCCATATCGATCGAGTCTTCGACTAACAGCACGGCTGCTGCCCAACCATCGAGGGCGACAAGAGATTGGAGGTAGTTTTCGATGTCGCAGCATCGAAGAGTAGCCACACGATTCGCCAGGGGCGCGAATGTCGTGTTTTGAAGATCTCGGGCTCTCCGCAACAACTCTGCCGCGGAGGTCACAGACCTAGAGCATCGGAAAACCGGCTCTTCATCACGCCGTCCAGATAGCAACGTGCTTAGTGAGGTCATGAATTGCCAAACCGTTCATAAATGGCCACAAGCTCTCCGAATGTAACAGGGTACACAGCGTCTTCCATCATCGTAAAAGGATCGTAGCCCAGTTCGTTCTCGAGCTTGGCGACTAGCATTGCAAAGCCGAGCGAATCCAGCCCACTTTGGAGAAGTACTAATTCGTCGTGCAACTCAGTGGTGGGCTTTCCCGCGTCTTGCAGCAAGTCGTTGAATTGACTCTCGATCGTGTCTCTGGTGTTCATCATGTTCCACGGATCTGACGCTTCGAAGCTGTAACCGTTCTGATTGGACAGTGCCACTTTTATCAGCCGCAGTGCGTCAGCACTCGGCTATTGCGGCACAAAACGAACAAACCGTGGGCTCATGCCCAGCGGCTAATAAGACCGCAATTTACGGCGTTTTCATCCAAAAGTGGCGATGTCCAACTAATCATAGTGAGAAAACTTCCAATCGCAAGCTAAGAAACGGTGCCGCAAACGGTGCTCTGTCCGCATCTATTTGCGGAAAGAGCGGCAGGAGCAAGTAGACTAAACGCCATAGCGTACGATCACCAAGGTTACACTCGATTGGACATGCAATGAGTCTGGACGCCCGCGTCAATCAACCAACCAACCAACAGCACTACGACAGCATTGCTGATGCATGGCAGTATCTGCTTGGGACAAACTTTCATTGGGGCTATTTCCAGACCGAGCGCGACTCGCTCGACGATGCGACAGATCGGTTGATCGAGCTCCTGGTCGAGCCCATAAAGAATCAAGCGAATCTGCGCTTACTTGACGTTGGCTGCGGCATTGGGGGACCCGCAGAGTTTCTCGCAAAGAAGTACGGTTGGAAGATAACAGGTTTTAGCACGAGTACAGAAGGCATTACACGAGCTCGCAAGCGTGCGAAAGAATCGCAGGCTGCGCAGTTGCTAAGTTTCGACGTTCGTGACGCGCTCGACAATGGCTATCCTGACAGTTCGTTTGACGCGGTCATCCTGCTGGAGATGTCGCACTTAGTTCACGACAAAGCAAGTCTCATCGCGGAATCTGTGCGGACACTAAAGGTAGGTGGTACAATCGCCCTTTGTGATTTGACCATTCAGCGACGGCTGGTAGCGCGGGAGATTGTCGAACAAATCGATGACATTCAACTGCTGGAACGCTCGTTCGGTAAAGCGAGATTAGAGACCCTGTCTCACTATGAAGAGCTTTTCAAGTCTGCAGGGCTCAAAGACCTTCAGTTGACTGACATTAGCCGAAACGTTGCCCCAACTATCGCCAGCTGGCGGGAAAACGTCCAAAAACACTCTCGACTGCTAAGTCAGTACGTGTCGGATGGCGAGCTCGTTAACTTCGAGCAATCCTGTGATGTCCTGGAACGACTCTACAAGAGCGGGCTGTGGGGATATGGCTTAATCACAGGTAAAAAAGCAGGCGGTACAACCGAGTCAAACATCACTCATGTCAAGCAAACGCTCTACTGACGCGTATGCGCCGGCGCACCTGGACGAACTCCTTGGCCAGGTCTGCTCGATCCAGGCCGCTTGATGCGGTTGATCACATCGGTTGCGATCAGCTGCCGGACGATCAGGCTCCGAGGATAGACGCGGGCGACAAGGACATCCGCACAATGTGGTATGCCTCGGCATATCCCATACCCGCTTGGCTGCCCCTGAAGAGTGCGAGTGCACGCAATGCATCGAGTGACCGTGGCCACGGGAACTCATGAAGCTGGCTTTGATAACACCGCATCGCGTCGAGCTTGGCGTCGATATAGTCGGTGATGTCGACACACCAGTTCGGTGTAAAGTTCGGCTCGATATGAGGTGCATTCCAGTGGGTCTCGGATATCGACTCGTACGCCGCGCAGATCTTGATGGAGAGCCCGACATCCAAGGGCCTTGCCGACACCATGCAGGCGTCGAACACTCGGCGATGATCCGCGTGGCGGTCGACGTAAGGCACCAGGAAGATATCCGGCTTTACCTTCTTCACG
>JBFJVZ010000011.1:0-42765 GCA_041623895.1 Pirellulaceae bacterium
CCCCAGGCTATACGCTGCCATCGCTCTGCGGTTCTTCTTGGTGATTGTTGAGCGAGGACTACACCTCAGCGGGACGCTCTCTGACGCGTGCCGGCTGATGTTGCCAGCGGCGCCGACATCGCGGGCAATAACGATCACTACGAACGAATGGCGTTGGCCAACGCAGACCCCGCACGGCTGCAGGCCATCAATGCCGTGATTGAGACATTGGCGCGGATCCTGGACAACCAGTGATCGTCAGGCATTTCAATGCGGCGAAAAACCAAAGCTCCTGCTGAGCGGATCGTGCCTCTGTTGAGCCCCATCAACGATCCTGCTCGGCTGGAGCCTCGCGCGCGATCAATACCTCGTCCATGAATTGCTCCGCCTGCCGGTATGCCTGTTCGATGCGCTCGGGGTCACCGCCGGCCAATCCGTGTTCTCCGTTTTCAATGCGGATCAAATCATGCCGAACATTGTGACGCTGAAACTCGCCAGCCATCATTTCCGATTGATCGTAAGGCACATCGGTGTCGGCCGTTCCATGAATCATTAGAGTCGGCGGCCAATCTGCGGAGACGTTTTTGACCGGCATGAACGGGAAAAATTTTTTCGGCTCGCGATGCGGATCCCAACCGCTGACATTTTTGGGCCACAGCCCTGTTTGCCTGCAGTAGACGTAAAACAGCCCGCCGTCTCCTGTGCGTTTTCTTGAATCGGCGACCGGCGGCCCACTGACTTGTTCCCAGGCTTCCTGGCCCGTTGGCTTGATTCGATTGTGACGAGGGTGTGGACTTGGGCTGCTGTACCAGGGTCCGATTAAATCGCCATAACCCCAGAAGGCAACCAAACCTTGCGGCCGAGGTTGGACGCGGTATCCGCTTACCAATGTCAGGTACCCGCCGGCGGAACCGCCAGTGACGGCGATGCGTTGGGGGTCGAGATGAAACTTTTCTGCGCCCCGTCCTCGAATCCAGCGAAAGGCGTCTTCGATGTCTTCAATGATGGCAGGCAGTTTTGTTTCGGGCGCCAGCCGATAATCAATCGACACCAATGCGAAACCTCGATCTTTGGCATACTTTTGCACGCGATTGCTGATGCCCTCGCGGTGGCCGTTGATCAACGCACCGCCGTGAATCCAAACTACGACAGGAATGATCTTGTCGCCCGGCGTTCTGTAAACATCGGCATGAATCGCCAGATCACCGACAGTTTTGTACACCACGGTCGACTTGATGTAGCCAGTGTCTGCCGTTTGGCCGGATGAGCAAGTCAATGCAGTGATCAGCCATACTGCTATGTAGTTGGAATTTGTGTTGAGCCATCGCATGGTTTTGTACCACTTCAAGGTTTGACTGTTCTGTTTGCCTGACAGCTTACACCGTGTGCTTGGTCGCCGGTAAACGAAAAAAAATGACGACAAAAACCAACGCCCGCAGTACGCGATTCGAACTTCAAGCGTTACGCAAAAAAAAAATCTCCTTTCAGCAACGTTGCCCGGTTGACAGCAATAACGCGACATGTAATTTTTTGTGCCTTCGCTCTTCCGGGGCGGGGCAGTTTGGGGCACCCGGAGGTCGGATGCTCCATCCACCATTCTTTTTTAACATGGGGTACAGAGATGATCCGAACATTAGAACGATGTCTATTGGTATGCGCGTTGGCAAGTTTTTGTGTGACGGCGATCGGCGCTGAAAAGAAATCGTCGACGAAAAGCACGAAAACGACAGCCAGTAAAGCGAAAACGACTGATCAAGAAGGGCTGACCGGCAGGTTGCCACGCTATTTTTCGTCGTTGGTCGATGAAAAACAACGTGATGAAATCTACGAAATCCAGGCATCGTATCGTGACAAAATCGAAGAACTGGAAAAACAGCTTGCCGATCTGCGGAGCAAGGAGATGGCTGCGATCGAGAAGGTTCTGACCACGACTCAGCGGAAAAAGCTCGCCGATCTGCGAAGCGGCGAGAAGCCCACTGCAAAAGCTTCAAGCAAGACGGCATCCAGCAAGTCGACATCCAGTAAGTCGAGTGAAAAGACGGCCTCGGATAAGTCGTCCACCTCGACGAAGGCAAAGCCGGTTTCGAGCAGATCAAAAAAGTCGAAAACGTCGACCAAGAAGTAACAGCACGAATCCTGCTATCGGCAATCAGCAAGCCCGTCGGAAACGGCGGGCGTTTTCCTTGGACGACGGCGGCACGAATTCCGTGACGATCGATTGTTTACCGCGTTCCACACAGAGCGGGGCTTTCGGATCGTCGATTCGCCAATCACAATGCTGTGCATGAATCGATTTGCATTGCTCCTTTGTGTTGCCGCCGCGTTTCTTACCAGTCGTACATTTGCTGACGAGGCTGCAGAAAAACTGATACTGGCCACGTACAAGTTGGCCAACGATGCTTCCACCGCCACCGGTTTCGCGGTCCACCGCAGCGAGAATGGTGAGCTTCGTTACTTTGTCGTCACCGCCAATCATGTTTTGCATCAAATGAACGGTGATTCATGTATCCTCGTTTCACGGACTCGCGGTAAAGATGGCGTTTTTCAGCGAAACGAAATCAAGTTAAATATCCGAGCGGGCGGTAAGCAACTGTGGAAAGAAGACAATCAGCACGACATCGCTGTCTTGCCGCTGCCTGAGGGAATCTCTGTCGTCAGCCTGCCGTTGGAGTGTTTGGCGACCGAAGCGTCACTGTCGACTGTGTATTCGGGCGACGAAGTGATCACAGCTGTTTTTCCGGAACGCAGCGAAGCGAATAACGCTGGTTTTCCGATTCTGCGAGGCGGGACGATCGCCAGCTATCCGCTACGGCCCGTCGACCCACATTCAAAATTTTTGGTCGACGCCACTACGTGGAAGGGCGATAGTGGGGGCGCCGTCGCTCATCGGACGATTCGTTATCAGCAGCAGTGGCCGCTGATCATCGGTGTGACGCATGGCATGCAGAATATCACCGATACCGTCAAGGAATCGCGTTTTGTTGAACGACGGACCGATTACCCCTTGGGGGTTTCCGTGGTTGGCCACGCCGTCTTCGCTCGCCGCCTGTTGGATCAATGATTTCGCCTGACTGCTAACTGCCGGCCGGGCTAACTTTCGCTGTCTTTGGCGACTTTTTTCTTCGGAACCAATATCCGGAACAGTTTTTTCAGCGGATCGTAATACTCGTCAGCCACCCGTTCCTTGAGCGGGATGATGGCATTGTCGGTGATCGTGATATTTTCCGGGCACACTTTCGTGCAGCACTTGGTGATGTTGCAGTAGCCAACGCCCTGCGAATCCTTGAGATCTTGCAATCGATCCTCTTCATCCAGCGGATGCATCTCCAAGGCTGCGTTGTAGACAAAAAAACGTGGTCCAATGAATTCATCGTGTTTGTGGTGGTCGCGGAGCACGTGGCAGACGTTCTGGCACAAATAACACTCGATGCATTTGCGAAACTCCTGGACGCGTTCGACATCCTTTTGCTGCATGTTCCAGCTGCCGTCTTGATTGTCCGGTTTTCGCGGCTTGAAGGGCTTGATCCTTTCTTTGACGCGATAATTCCAGGAAACGTCCGTGACCAGATCTTTGATCATCGGAAAAGCTTGCATCGGTTCGATCGTCACCGTTTGATTCAGATCCAGATCACTTAGCCGGGTCATGCACATCAATCTGGGCTTGCCGTTCACCTCGGCCGAGCAGGAGCCGCACTTGCCCGCTTTGCAATTCCAACGCACGGCCAAATCATTGGCACTTTCGGCCTGAATTTGATGAACCGCATCCAGCACGACCATGCCCTCGGTAACGTCGGTCGTGTACTCCTGAAACTCGGCGGACTCCTTGTCCCCACGCCAAATCTTGAAAGTTGCGGTTGCCATGAGTGGTGTTCTCGAATCCTGCGGATGAAATCTACTTGTGCTCTTCGATGATCTGCTTCAAATCGTCAGGCATCGGCGGAATCTCTTCTTGGGTCACCACCATCTGGCCATCGTCGCCCAACCGGATCACCGTGTTGACATGATCAAAGTTCTCTTCTTTGGCTTGGAAGTCGTCGCGGGTGTGGGCACCGCGGCTTTCCTTTCGCACGCTGGCGGATCGAGCGACTGCTTCGGCGGCAACCAGCAGGTTTTTCAGGTCCAGCGCCGTGTGCCAGCCCGGGTTGTATTGCCGGTTACCCGGGGCCGCAACATTTTTGGCCCGTTCTTTTAGCCGCCCGATCCCCTCCACGGCTTCATCCAAATGTTCCTGGTTGCGGATGATGCCGACTTGCTCCTGCATCAAGTCTTGAAGGTCGTACTGAATCTGGTAGGCGTTTTCGGTGTTTGGCCCGTCGCTGGCATCCAAAGGCTTGAGCGCCTCCTGATGTGCCTCGCCAACCACTTCATCGGGCAAGCTGAAACCGGGATTCTCCTGGGCAAACTTTGCGGCGTGTTCACCTGCCAATTTTCCGAACACAATCAGGTCGGAAAGTGAATTGCCGCCCAGACGATTGGCACCATGCAAGCCCGCCGCGCATTCGCCCGCCGCGAATAGTCCGGGTACGGTCGACATCTGCGTCTCACCGTTCACTCGAATACCACCCATCACGTAGTGAGTTGTCGGACCGACTTCCATGGGTTCCTGGGTGATGTCGATTCCGGCAAGTTCCTTGAATTGGTGGTACATGCTGGGCAGTTTTTTCTTGATGTGCGCTTCTGCGTTAGGAATCTTTTCCTTGATCCAGGCAATATCAAGAAATGCACCGCCATGGGGACTTCCACGGCCTTCCCTGACTTCCTTCAGGATGCAGCGGGCCACATGATCGCGGGTCAGCAGTTCAGGCGGCCGCCGCGCACTGCGATCTGTTTTGGTGACGTATCGCCAACCTTCCTCGGGATTGTCGGCAGTCGAGCTTTTGTAGTTGTCAGGAATATCGTCGAACATGAAGCGAACGCCGTTGCTGTTCTTCAAGATTCCACCTTCACCGCGAACCCCTTCGGTGACCAGGATACCGCGGACGCTGGGCGGCCAGACCATGCCGGTGGGGTGGAACTGAACGAACTCCATGTCGATCAAATCGGCACCGGCGTGGTAGGCGAGTGAATGGCCGTCGCCGGTGTATTCCCAAGAATTGCTGGTGATCTTGTAGGCTCTACCGATTCCGCCGGTAGCCATCACAACCGCTTTGGCTTTAAAAAGTTTGAACTTTCCCAGTTCGCGTTCGTATCCAAAGGCGCCGACGACTCGATCACCGTCCTTCAGCAGTCGAGTCACCGTGCATTCCATGTGCACATCAATGCCTTGATGAATGCCGTGATCTTGCAGTGTGCGAATCATCTCCAGCCCGGTTCGGTCACCAACGTGTGCAAGACGGGGATGAGCGTGACCGCCGAAATTCCGCTGCATGATCTTGCCTTCGCGGGTGCGGTCAAACACGGCGCCCCAGGCTTCCAACTCACGGACGCGATCGGGCGCTTGCTTGGCATGCAACTCGGCCATCCGCCAATTATTCAAGTAATACCCGCCTCGCATGGTATCGGCAAAGTGAGTCCGCCAGCTGTCGCGTTCATCGACATTTGCCAGCGCCGCAGCCATGCCGCCTTCGGCCATCACTGTATGCGCTTTGCCCAATAGCGATTTACAAACTAAGCCTACGCTGACACCGGCCGCGGAGGCTTCGATGGATGCTCGCAAACCTGCGCCGCCGGCGCCGATGACGAGAACATCATGCTCGATCGTTTCAAATTCCGACATCAAATTAATCTGAGATCTGACCAAATTCCCATGGAACAAAGACGCACGTAGATGTCCGAAAAAGCGACCCAGACAAGGCTGCACCAAGCCCAGTTCATGTGTCCGCGATTCAGACAGCTGACGCAGTCATAACATTTCGTTTGTGTCGGCGTGGACGAAAACTCGTCCTTGCTGCCGCCGATCAAGTGTCGGAAGGAGTGACAGCCCAACGTATAACCGCCCAGCAAAATCACGTTCAGACAAAGTACCAGCGTGCCGACCCCAACACCGAAATCGGTGAAGCTGCCGTCGCCGTCGTCATCAAAAAAGAAACCGCAGATGGCATCGTAGGAAAGAAAACACAGAAACAGCAGCGCGAAGTACAAAAAGTAGCGATGTACATTCTGCAGAATCAGCGGCAGATAGTTCTCCCCCATGTAGCCGTTTCTTGGTTCGCCCACCGCGCAGCTGGGCGGATCAGCCCAAAACGCCTTGTAATAAGCACCGCGGTAGTAATAGCAGGTAAACCGGAACCCCGCCGGAAACGGCAGAATCAGCAGCGCGGGTGAAAATGGAAGCCACTGCGGCCAAAAACCCGGCTTGGGTCCAAACCAGCTGTGATGCGAGTCGCCCCAAAGGACCGGCGAATAAAACGGTGAAAGATAATTCTTGTGCTCGAAATGAGCGTTTTGAAAGGCGGCCCAGGTTGCGTAAACGATGAAGGCGCTCAGTGCCAAGAACACGACGGTCGGCACCGTCCACCATCGATCACGACGAAGGGTCTCGCCCCACCCGCGCTGCTTCAGACTGGATAGATCTTCTGCCATCGACGTAAACCTGTTGATCAAGCGAACAGAGCTGGATCCCATAAAAGGCCAGTCGGATTCTCAATCAGATGCCCCGAATTGTCAATCTCGCCAGGGATTGTCCGCGACGCCTTCATCCGTGTGCGTCGGATTACCGCAGGCGAGACCGTAATCTGGTAATTTACGTCTCAACTTGTCGATCAATTTTCGACAAGCCGAGTTGTTTTAAACAGCCGCCGCAGCTTCAAAGGTTTTCGCGTATGAACATATGGTGGATCGTCGTCCTCTCGGTCATTACTGTGCTCAGCGCGATCCTCGTGTTTCGATTGCATGCGTTCCTGACACTGCTGCTGGCCGGTTTGCTGGTCGCCGCGCTGACCAATTCCGACGCCTTAAACAGGTACACGGAAACTCAGGTCGACCAGGGAAAGATGACGGCGTCCGCGGCCGAGCAGTTTCTGGAGCAACCAGCTTCCGCGCGATTGGCTGCCGAATTTGGTTCGACGGCCGGCAAGATCGGCATCTTGATAGCGTTGGCAAGCATCATCGGGCAATGTCTGTTGGAATCGGGGGCGGCAGCGACGATCGTAGACGGCATGCTGAAAATCACCGGGCCCAGGAGGGCGCCCGAGGCTTTGGCGGCCAGTTCGTTTGTGTTGGGCATCCCAGTCTTTTTCGATACCGTTTTTTATCTGATGGTGCCACTGGCGCGGTCGCTGCGCCGCCGCGTGGGCAAGAATTACGTGCTGTTCATCCTGGCGATCCTGGCTGGAGGGTCACTTGCGCACTCACTGATTCCACCCACTCCGGGACCGCTGATTGTCGCCGAGAAACTGAACATCGACATCGGCGTCATGCTGATGGCCGGTCTGGTGATCGGCGGTTGCAGCAGCGTTGTTTCGCTGATGGCCGCGCGACTGATCAATCACTTTGTGGATGTGCCGCTGCGTTTAGACGATGAATCGACCGAGGCCGGCGAGCCAGCACCGGCCTCAGAGAACACCGAATCCGTGCTGGCCGCCCCCGGCGAACGTCCCGGTTTGATCGCCTCGCTGCTGCCGATTGTGATCCCCGTAGTCTTGATCACGATTGCTTCTGTCGTCAGCTATTTAAAAGATGCCGGCGCGATCGACGCGTCAGGCATGACTCGTTTCGTGGAACTGATCGGCGAGAAGAACATTGCGATTGGGATTGGCGTCGTGTTCGCAATGGGATTGATGCGGTTTTGCCCCGCAGAAAAACGACCGACGCTTGTCGGCCGCTCCTTAGCCTCCGCTGGAAACATCATTTTGATCACTGCTGCCGGCGGAGCATTCGGAGGGATGCTGCGTCAGGCCGGGATTGCACATGCAATCAGTGAGCTCAGTAGCGGTGTACCCGGTCTGATGTTGTTGCCGTTAGCATGGGCCGTTACCGCAGCCATTCGCACCCTGCAGGGTTCAGCCACGGTTGCCATGATTACGGCTGCCGGAGTGCTGCAGGGTTTCGCGGAAACCGAATCCTTGCCATTTCACCCGGTCTATTTGGCGATGGCGATCGGAGCCGGCAGCAAACCAATCTCGTGGATGACCGATAGCGCATTTTGGGTGATCACGCGAATGAGCGGAATGACCGAAGCGGAGGGGCTTCGAGTAATCTCACCGATGAGCATTTCGATGGGAATCGCGGCGCTGGTGTTCACGATGATCTTCGCTTACGTTTTCCCCGCGGTTTGATGTCGGTGAAGTTGTTGTAAAGTAATCGGCGTTCGTCGCTTGTTCGCATTCGTTCCCAATACCGTTTTCAGCTCACAAACACGGAACTAAATCATGGCAAAAATGCTCGCCGGCATTACGGTCAGCAATGCATCGCTATTCAAACGCATCGGTGTGCCGCTGGGCGATCCGGCGGCCTGGATTGAGCTTGATTCGCGGAAGATCGCGATCGTTCGAGATTTGGAGATGGATCGCGTGCGGCAAAAGAGTGATGCCGATGAAGTGACCTGTCCGGCCGAGCATGAACCCAGCGGCGGGCTGAGCGCCGATCGCGAAACGGCAACGGCCCAGGCGGCGGCAGAACTGCTGCGAAAAGCAAACGTCTCCAGTGTCAGGGCCGATCGCACTTTTCCCTACATCTACGCGTTCCATTTGCAACAGGCGGGCATCGACATCGTCTACGACGAATCGCTGGGTGTTTTAGATCGTCGCGCCAAAAGCGCACGGGAGATCGATTCCCTGGCTGCTGCCCAAAGCGTCACGGAAGATGTCATGAAGCAAATGTGCGAAATCGTGGCGCGCAGCGATGCCGACGCTAACGGAATCTTGCACCATGACGGCGAGGTGCTGACCAGCGAACGGATCAAGTCGATGGCAGCGATTGAGTTCATGAAACGCGGCTTTAGCTCCGGTCACGGCTCCATCGTTGCCACCGCGCCACACGTTGCCGATTGCCATCACAGCGGTCAGGGACCGCTGCGAACGGAAGTTCCCATCGTGATCGACTTGTTCCCGCAGGACGAATCGACTCGATATTGGGGAGACTGCACGCGGACGGTGGTTCATGGCGAGCCCAGCGATACCGTCAAGGCAATGCACGCCGCAGTTATCGCCGCCAAAGCAGCGGCCACCGCGCTGCTGAAGCCCGGTAACCTGGCGGGCGACATTCATCAGGCTTCCGAAGATGTGTTGCTGGCCCGCGGCTACCCGATCTCACGCGGCACGATCACCGATTTCGTCAGCATTCAGCACGGCACGGGTCATGGCATCGGACTCGATTTACACGAACCCATTCTGCTGGATCAGGGCGGAGAAGCCGTCTTGTCGGGCGAAGTCTTCACTGTTGAACCTGGGCTATACGGTCGCAATGATGGAGGAGTCCGCGTTGAGGACATGGTGGTCGTCACCGACGGAGAACCAAGAAACCTGAATTCAATTCAGGACGGCTTGAACTGGCATTGAAATGGGCCGTGATCTCGCCTCCTTGGAATGAAGTCGATGCGACGCAAGATCTGTCGCGATTGCCGCCGCCCACCACGGGATCCGGCCGCCGTGATCCGTTTAGGGGTTAGACTAAGTGCTTAGCCACGGTGGCTCTCTGGCCCTTTTAAGCCTGATGACGTGACAAGCTTTTCTGAGTCAACCCGTTCGACTCGACATCACATCAGCGACGGGGGATCGTTCGTCTCTGACGGTGAACCCGAGTCGCTTCGTGTGATCGAACTGAGCGGACGCCACGGAGCGGACGGTCTGAATGGCCGCAGCTTCACATCGCCACCGCCCGGTTACGGCAAACATGGTCGCCGCGGTGGCGATGCGACACCGGCGCAACAGGGTCAAGATGCCGGCAATCTGGACTGTCTGCTCAGCTACGAGGGTGATTCGCGCGGGTCCGGCGTGATGCTTGTCTCAGGCCTGGTCGGCTCGCCACCAGAGTTACAAACTCCGAATCCGCCACACGACTTCAGTTCCTCGGTAACGATCGGACCATCGGGATACGTGTTCGTTCGCGTTGTCGGCGGACGTGGTGGTGATGGAGGACGCGGCGGCGACGGCCAACCAGGGAGCCGAGGCAGAAAGGGAATTGACGCAACACGCTTTTCCAGTGGAGGCAACGGCGGTCCCGGAGGCGACGGTGGAGATGCGGGCGACCCAACTGACGGTGCCTTCGGCGGTAACGGCGGACAGGTCACCCTGAAAGTCGACGAAGCCGACCAGGGATTACTGATGCTGGTCAAAGGCGACCTGACAGGGGGGGATATCGGATTCAAGGGTGCACCCGGACGTGGCGGCAAAGGTGGCGAGGGAGGCCCGGGAGGCAGTAGCTACCATTGGACGGAAACCGAAACCTATCGCGACGCCCAGGGGAACACGCAAACTCGTACCAACTTTCGCTCAAACCCCGGTGGATTCCAAGGCCCCAGCGGACGCGACGGCCGACCATCGCTGTACTCCGCCAAAGATGGTCGGCCCGGCCAGCCGGGTCGCCTGCGGATCATTGTTTCTGGTGATTCAGGCAGCCACGAATATGCCTCGCCTTACGATTTGGAGTTAGTGACGTTCGATATCGCCAGTGAGTATTCGGTACTTGAGCCCGATAGCCTGCTGTCGATTGACAACCTGACTTTAAGAAACTGCGGTGGCATGCCGACGCCGCCCAACTACACGATTCGCATTTTCCTGGAACTGGATCGTTGGGTATTGCCGCAAAGCGTCAGCTTGGAGCTACCCGAATCGGTAACACCTGGTGGAGAGTTTTCTTTTGTCGATGATGGACTGAAGCTCAGGCTTGGTGACTATGTGGTCGATCAGCCCCGGCGGCGTCCGTTCAAGTTGCGACACGTCGTTAGTCCTCAGTGTCGCATGGAAAGCGGTATCAACCGGCCTTTTCGGCAATTCGAGAACGGTCAACGAATCAGCATCCGGTTTCCCATCGAATTATCCAAGATCACGTCACTAAACAGCCTGGCCCCCGGAGAGTCGACTCGCGTCATCTGGGAGGTCAACAACGTTGGCACCGAGACGTTTGATCACAAGTACCTGTATCGCGCCGTCCAGTCACACCTGCGATTGTTGGGCGGCGACTTGGACTTTGACAATATTGTTTTCTTTGATCACGAAGACGAATCACACGACATTGTCAACGGACCGTTGCAGCGTGCGATTCGCGAATTGGGGCCAGGCGACACGTGTCGATTCGAGACCCGCATTGGAGTCAAAGACAGTCCTGATGTTGTTCCCTATCACGGCTTTGCGCTTTCAGTTGATGTAGATCTGCAACGTCCGAAATCAAGTGACCGGCACGATCAATATCGTCGAGTCGACAGCCGCAAGACCTTCATTCGCGTTTCCGAACGGTATCATCACCAATCCGATTCTCGATTCCTGTTAATTGCTAATGAGCACACCGACGTAGCCGACATCGAACAATGGACTCAGATGGCGGATTACTTCGGTAGCAGTCTGGATGTCTGGGACATTTCCTATTACGGATTCATCGATCTGGTACGAGACGTCGAGCGTGACGAATCGTTGCTGGAGCAATGGCGAGGAATGACAATCATTGTCCCCAACAACTACTACGAAACACCGTCCGGGAGAACCGTTGCCTTTCGTCAGCTCGCAAAAAGTCAGTTTTTAAAGGCTGCCGCGGACCACGACATCAATTTCTACGTTGTCGGTGACAGCCGGACCGGTGGAGCCGACGCGTTGCAGAAAGCACTGATTCCCGTCAGTGACGCGAAATCACCCAACCAGATTGCGACGCAAAGAGAATTCTTGCGTGAAATCAAACGATGGACCAAATACATCCAGCGGAGCCGCGAGGTAGTGGGGGGTGCTTCAAAGAAAGTTCGCGAGTTTGCCGATACTTCGTTGGGCGCAGTGCACAAGTTGGAGATCAACAAACGAACTTTCTTGTTTCAGCCCGATCGCAAGTGGCTCGAGCAGCAAGCGCGAAATTTACAGCGAAAACTGCGCAAGCTGGACCCGTTGCACCGCTGGGTGATTGTCCATCGCTACGACACCGGCGACACCGATACTGCCTGGGGCTTGTTCCGCAAACGCAGGGTCGGAAAACTTGAAGTCCGCCGAACACTGGATTCGACCAAGGGATCCGCGGTGTTGTACGAAGTCGATGCGATCAACATGGTTGGTGACGACTTCATTCCCAGCAAGGAAAACAAGCATGGAATGTTCTTGGCCCTCAAATTCGAGGATAAAGTCGATCGCTTCGTGCGCCTGGTCAGCGAACGAAAGTTTCCCCGCTACAGCGAGCAGTTCATTGATCGGCCCTTGTCCGACGACGAGATCACGGAAATCGGTGCTGAGCTGGTTGATTCGATCTTGGTGGACATCTTCAACGAACAAAAGGTGGCTCGGGAAAGCAAGATCTGGGGAGCGGGCGACGTCGACTCGCTGTTACCAAAATTGAATTATCTTGCCGAGCGTTCATTGAATTACGGCGTGACTTATCGGCAGATGCAAGAGAATCAAGCCACGCTGCGGTTGTTGTACGAACTGATCGCAAATATCCGATACATGGCAGACGAATCGAAATCAATTTGGGATTCCACATGGATACCGACATCTTTCTTCAAGCGTAGCCGCGCTGTATCCACACATATGCACGAACGTGCCAATCGGATTGTGACGAGTATCTTTGGCCGCAAGTTGTCGTGGTGGGACAAGGCCAGTAAACCTGATGATGATTACGATCCATTTGGAAAGTCGCGCAAACCAAAGGCCAAGGGATTGGCTCGCAGTACAGCCGATGCCGTGCTGCAAGAATTCGAGCAGAGGCTTTGTCAACAGAACAAGTCTTTCGCCGACTACACGACAGCCCAAGACCATCCCGGCCTGACTTACGATCCGGAATTGCTTTCCGAATCAGAACGGGTGTTGCCCGCGGATCTGTACGACCAACTCGTAGCCGCTGAAAGGATGGAAGACCACTACCGCGCGACAACAGAATTGGCCGTCGCTAAGGAGCGCTCTGATTTGCTGGTTCCCTTGGAGAAGCGAACCACGGTTCCCGTGCAAACAAGAACGGTCACGACAACAAAATCAGGCGATCACAATCCTCTCAAATAAACCCTGCGATGACTTGATTCCGGTCTTGGCTGCAGAAACCGCCTGCAGACTCCCGTCTTGACTGACGAGATCGTGACGCCAATGGCGAAGCAGAGCAAACCTGATTGAATCGGTAAATTCGCCCCGGAAAATGTCCCCGCATGATAGCCGTCGACGACTAAGCTGGCAAGCAAACAGGCGGCCTGCGTCCCGATCACAAAAAGCCAACCAAGTCGTTTGATGAGTTGAAAATAAAGTACGGTAGTAACGCAAATCAGACCCAGTATCGCCAGCACCAAAACCCCCTGCGGTTGGCGGGTGTGCCAAAGCAGCAGAACAACCGAAGCAATCAGCAAATTCACCGCCGCGATATGCCGTAACACGCTTGCGAGCTTCGTGTGAAAGCAGCCTCCGATTGCCATCATCGCCAGCGTGGCAACCGCGAATGCCGAAATCGCCGCAATTCTCTCCTGCTGATACGCTTCTCCCGTCATCGCGATGGTCAAGCATGTTGATGCGGCAAAGGCCAGCCAGCGAATATCAGAACGGTAATTTCGCAAACAGTGAAGGAAATACAAAACGCATGCGACCAACGCGATCATCCAGTGTCGGACGCCCTCGGTGGCGGCAATCTCGGGCATCTTTCCTAACAGCGCGAGGGCAACGATCGACGCGACCAGGGCATGCACGGCACCCGGAATCTTCCGTGCGAACAGGTAGCTGTAAAAGGCTACAAGTGAGACCAGTGAGATCGTTAAGGCCGATCCAAAGTAAAGTTGAAGATCATATTCGATGGGCAAGTAACTCATCCCGCCCCGGCTCGTCCCGCAAGCCAGCATCACGGGAGCCATGCCGAGTGCGTAATAGCAACGCAACGGTTTCGCCGACATCGCGTCGCTTTCCGCCAGCAAGACTAACAAGGCGAACAAAATTGGCAGTAACAAGAACGGTTCAAAGCGTGCCGCCGCACCAATGAAACCAAAGGACATCCAGACCGCGTGGGTTCGAATTCCCGCCAGCACGATGACAATCACAAAGGCACTAAGCGGGTACAGAGGCCACCTCCAGGGCGTCCCATTGTTGCGCAGCAGCCGTTGCCCTTGTCGCACGGCGGGCACCAGCAACAGCAACGCAAACCCAATCAACAACGAAAACAAAGGCGCTCCCCAATTACTCAGTCGCGTGTGTCGCTCGGCCACCGCGTAACCAAGCAACGTCGGCGTCGCGTAAAAGACGGCGAGTAGTGCAAAGTAGGAACATCGATACCAACCCGGCAGCCGCATGCGACATAACCGCAGCACAATCTCAGTAATCAGAAAGGCGGATACGGCGCTCGCGGCCAACAAGATTCCGCCCTGTTTCCAATCCCAATTGCAAAGTTCATCAAGCCCCGTTGGTAACGCGAATTGGCCGATCACCACAACCAACAGTATCGAACGAGCGTCTTCCCAAACCTTACCAAGCCGAATCACAGCGATCGCAGTGATTGCCATCAAAATCGTGTAGGACGAAATGCCAACTGTCAGAAACATCGATTGCGAAACGAGATCGCCGTACGAGTGCCTGGCAATTTGCAGCCCATAAAGGATTAACCCGCAGCTGATCAGATAGAAAGGGTTCTGGGTGTATAGGAATCTTCCCAAGGAACGTATCTTTCCGTCACCACTCATGATCGACTCCTTGCGCAGAAACCCAGTGTGACCGAGCTTGATTACAAACCAATCGGCAGCATCCCGTCCTGATCGCTTTCGTTGTACTGATACGTTGTTGTTAGAACGTGAGTTCATGCCTATCTCAGCGCGCAAACACTCTGCCCGAGCTTTCATCAGTCTCCGCATGCGTATCAACACCGCGCATGAATCAATGGCGTGATGACAGACGATGGTCAACGCCCGCGCGTCGCGACGTTTGGCGTAGATCTTCAGCGCCGGACGCGTGTACAACATCGACGGATCCGCTCGTCGCTCTGGCTGCAGGGATCCTCGACCTTCAAAGCCGGACCCGTCGGTGCTGCTGCTGAGTGAGCATGTACACGCTGGAAGGGACCACGGGCAGAGGAGCCAGCGTGTACGGATGTTCAGCATTCCTTTCCGCTCTCTTCAGCGTGCCAGGTCGGCTGTCCCTTGTGTGGTTCAGCGCTCGCTGGTTGCTTGGCCAAGAGCCCATGTATCGTTCAATCTCGGTTTTAATGGGGTGATTGGCCGAATCGTGTTGCGAATGCTCGGTTGCCCGACGCTTAAAGTTTGGGATGGAGGAGCTATTCTCCTTTTTGGTTGTCGGGAAATTGGCAACCACCTAGACTCCCTCCATCTGCTACAGACGCTCTAGTTCGCGTAATCGACCTAGTTTTCACGTTATGAACGTGAACGGATGCGCGCCTTTGCTTAGAAACGAATTTCACCGATTAGTTTGGACTCGATCTTCTTCTTACCCAGTCGCACGAGCCGGTGAACGCACCATCACCCAATTCGACCGAAACCGTCGCACGGAGCGATCAGTCATCCGGGCAACCGGTACGCTCCATTGCTGAGACCATTGCGATGTGTGCTACTGAGGCCGGCCACCCGACCGAGTTTTTGGAGCTTGTTGCCGTCAAGATGGCGACAGCTTTTGAAGTTGGCATTGTGGCGGTCGAATTCGGAGATGACGCAGGACCAAAAATGTTGGTCGGTGACGATTTGCTGAGTGCCCAAATCGATCGCCCATCGATTCGCAAGATACTTTCCGGTGCAACCACGGCGCCCATCGCGTGCGAGGTTCCTTTCTCGCACCCGTCGGCCAGCAGAAGCTCGGAAGCCGCAGGCGGAACGCGAGGATTGTCGGTCCAAATTTCCGAGTCTCCCCGGCGAACCGCATTCCTGCTGGTTTATCGTGCACAGCAGATTCCTTCGCCCGTCGAGCAGATTCATCATCTCAAGCAACTGAATCTGTACGCCGACGCGATTCGCACGTCGATCTCGAACCTGCCTGTCGAAGTGCCCCGTGGCGAAGCCGCCCGAGCCATTGACGAGTCGCGAGCCAATGACGGGTTGATGACCGCTGATTCGGCGGCTGGATCATCGGGATTGACTTCGGAGCTGGGCAATCGTCAGTCATTGCAATTGTTCCATCAAGATTTGAACGTCGATGCGACGGCTTATCGAATCGCGAACGAATCACGACGGCTTCTTCAGTGTGACCGAGTCACCGTGTTGCTGCCGCAAGCGGGACGATATCGGGTTCGCGCGATGAGCGGGGTTTCGGTGATTGATTCGCGCAGCAATTCGGTGCGCTGCACGGAAGCGTTGACTTATTATGCAAGTGCCATGGCGCGGCCGCTGATATTACCCGGCGATGAGCCGCTGCCGCCGCAAATTCAAGAGCCGCTGGATGCCTACTTGGACGAAACCGGAATCACGGCGGCATGCCTGTTGCCGCTGCATGGCCATGCTTTCGATCCGGAGTCCGATGACACACAGCCGGCGTTGATCGATCCTTTCGAAGGAACGGGTGACGTTGTTGCCGTCTTGATCTTGGAATACTTTTCCGGCGATCCACCGCAGACGATTACTCCGCCAGTCAGCCTGGTTGCGACTGAGGCGCTGATTGCGCTCCGCAACTCTTTGGAGCACGACAAGATATTCGGGCTTGGCCTCTGGAAGTTCATTGGCGCATCGGTTGCTGCGTTGCGTCGGCCGCTGGTTGCGTTTGCTGTCTTGATGATCGCGTCGTTGTTGATCGCCTCCGCGATTATTCCGGTTGAGCATTACGTGGTCGCCTCCGGAACGTCTCAGCCCGCCAGAGAGCGTCAAGTATTCGCTGGCGTGGACGGAATTGTCAAAACAATCCATGTCAGCGACGGGGAAACGGTCAAAGCGGGCGAGTTGATCTTGGAACTCGAAAATGCCGAGTTGGAGAGCCAGGCGGAATCGATCACGGGTGAAATCATCACCACGGCCCAGCGCTTGGCATCGATTCAAAGGGTTCGGCTCAGCGGCGAAAGTGATCCGAATCAATCGGGGCGGTTGGTGCTGGAGGAGCGGCAACTGGAAAGCGAACTCACCAATCTGCGGGCGCAGCAGGCACTGGTCGAAAAACAACAGCAGGAGTTGCTGATCAAGAGCCCGATTGATGGCACGGTTGTGGCCTGGCAGTTGGATCGCCGTTTGAGTAATCGGCCTGTGGCCCGAGGAAACCTGTTAGTCAGCCTTGTTGATCATTCCGGTCCTTGGTTGCTGCGATTGACAGTGCCGGACGACAATGCGGGGCCGGTGCTGGAGGCGTTGCAGACGTCGAGCAAACTGCCTGTTCGTTTTGCCATGGCTACCGTGCCTGACGCCACCTACGCCGCGTCGTTGGACTCCCTGTCCACCGCAACGCGAATGGACGAAAGCGGCCGGCACGTGATTGATGTCGTGGCCAGCGTCAGTGAGTCCGATGCGGATCAATTCGCTGCCCGGTCGTTGATGCCGTTTGATCGTCGAGACGTCCGCGTGGGGGCCGACGTGACGGCAAAAATTGTCTGTGGAAAGCGGACGGTCTTGCGAAGTTGGTTTGGCGACGTGTTCGACTTTGTCGACCGTAATGTGTTGTTTTATTTCCGCTAGATCAAATCCCCATGCAGTCTCCGCGTTCCTCGGCATCTTCGGCATCTATCGTGCGCGCGAGAATCCGCCCGGATCTGGTGTTCGTCGAAACAAAACATAAGAACGAATCGGCTGTCGTCGTCAAAGATCCCGTCTCGCTTAAGTATCACCGCTTGCGCCCGGATGAATTCTTCGTCCTGCAGCTGTTGGATGGAAACGCGTCACTGCAGGACATTCGCGAGCAGTACGAAAACCGATTCGCTCCCAGTCGCGTCTCCTTGTCCCAATTGAACCAGTTATTGTTTCGCTTTCATCAAAGCGGCTTGACGATCTCCGACGCATTGATGCAGGGCGATCGCCTGGTGGATCGGCGTCAGAGTGAAAAGCGTCAGCGGATCATGCAACATGTCAGCGGGATCCTGTTCATTCGCTTCCCGGGTGTCGATCCGGAACCGCTGCTGCGTCGGATCTATCCGCTGGTGCGCCCGTTGCTGGGGTTCTTGGGCGGACTAGCAGCGGCAGTTCTTTGTCTGGCGGCACTACTGTTATTCGTCACACAGTGGAGTGAATTTCGGGCCCAATTGCCCGAGATGCACCAATGGCTAAGGTTGCAGTCGGTGCTGTTGTTGATGCTGGTGATTGGCTGTACCAAGATCTTGCATGAACTGGGGCACGCCATCTTGTGTAAACACTTTGGCGGCGAGTGTCACCAGATTGGGCCAATGTTGCTGGTATTTGCTCCCGCACTGTACTGTGACACGTCCGATTCCTGGATGTTGCCCAACCGGTTTCAGCGAGCCGCGGTGGGGCTTGCGGGCATCGGCACAGAAGTCGTTTTGGCGGCGATCGCAACATTCGTTTGGGTCTGGACGGCGCCGGGACTGACCCACACCATCGCGATGAACGTGATGCTGGTCTGCAGCGTCAGCACCTTGCTGTTCAATGGCAACCCGCTATTGCGGTATGACGGCTATTACGTGCTTTCTGATTTGTGTGACGTAGCTAATTTGATGCAGCGGTCCTCAACCGCGCTGTCATCACGTTTGGGGCGGATGTTTTTTGGCATTACCGAAGCGACGGCGGAGGAGGACGATGGCAACATTTGGTTGTTGGCCTACGCCTTTCTGGCCACGTTCTATCGTTGGGCGCTTACTCTGTTGATCCTGTGGATCGTCTCGATCATGCTGCGACCCTACGGTTTGGAATCGATTGGCCAGATGTTGTGTCTGCTAGCTGCCGTTGGTTTGCTGTGGACGGCGCTGCGATCTCCGCTTCGTTTTTTGCGCAACCCTGCCAGAAGAAGGTATATTCGCCTGAATCGAACATTGGTTTCTTGCGGTGTGCTGGCGCTGCTGATCTTTACGATGACCTGGCCGATACCGTCCGGCGTTTCCGCGCCGGGCAGGATCGTCCCCAGGTCGGAAACCCCAGTGTACATCGCAACGTCAGGCCGCCTGGCTTCGCTGCTTGCCCAGCCGGGAACACTGGTTCGCAAAGGTGACGAGATCGCCAGGCTAATCAACCACGACGTTCATCTTCGTTATCTGCAAGCGAAGGGCCGCTACGATGCCCAACAGCAATTGGTGGAATCGATCAAACGCAGTCGCTTTGAGCTTGCTGAGGCGGCAAACGAATTGCCGGCTGCGAAAGCTTTGCTGGAAGAACTTGGCAAACAGTTAGAGACACGCAAACAACGCTTTGCGGGTTTAAGTCTCACGTCACCCGCGACGGGCCGATTAACCAGCCTGGCACGTCGGTCCGAGCCAGCGGCCGCTTCGACCGCGGACGAATATCGGCTGGTTGGCTGGTCTGGATTCCCCACCGAAAAGAAGAACGAAGGCTGCTTTCTTGATTCCGGGACGGAGTTAATGAGTGTCGTCAATGACGACAATTGGGATGCCGAATTGATTTTGAATCAATCGCAGGTGCAGCGAATCGAAGTCGGAAATCGAGTCAAGTTGGTGCTCGAAGCGAATCCATCCACACCGATTGACGGAATCGTCAAGCAGATTTCACGAACGCAGTGGACGGCCGAACAATCTGGGCAACGTCAAGACGATCCGGGTGCGGTACGACGTGATCAGCCTGCGGAAACATCCTATGTGGTGCGCGTTCAGCTGGCGGCGAAAGAGCTAACCATGATCAGCGGGGCGACCGTGACGTCTCGAATCGAGGCCGGCGAGATGTCGGTATTTGCCCGCATCAAGAGAGTGCTCAGCAGTCTGCTGCGGTTTCGCTAGAGAGTTTCACCGGCGGGCGAGGCTGCGGATGAGTCGAAGTGTCGGAAAGAGTTTTGCGGCTCCGCGGGAGCGTCGCCCTCCCAGTGGTTGGAAAACTTGTCTTCTTGTCCGCCACGGGTAAGGGAAACCCAGCTTCGCCCTCCCAGACATTGCCAGTAGCTTGAGGCGATGCCGGTTCAAATCCCCATCCGTTGAAGAATATCGACGATGTTGCTGAGTGTTTCGGTCAGTTTGGGATGTGTTTCCTCGAATCGTTGTGCCGATTCACGGACCCGATCACTGAGGCTGGCCGGATGCTCGTTGGCGTCGATCGCCTCTTGAATCTCGTTCATCGTCTGCCGCAATCTTTCCAGTGCGTCGGGATCCAGCTGATCCGTATCACTGAGTTCGCGATGAACAACTTCCAGTGCTTTTGTCAGGTCATCGTGATTCATTTGCGGTTTCTCATAGCTGGTTTATTTTGATTGCGGCGTTGCGTCATGAGGGAGAAAGGGTGCATTGCTGGGCTTGTCCCATGATGGACGGATGACCGAAGTTCTTGCTGTAGACTAATTGTAACGGCAGAGCTCCCTGGTGAACGGCTATTTCCGGGCGGCAAATTTTTTCAGCTTTCGATCCAGCGTGCTGCGTTCGATACCCAGGATGGTGGCTGCTCGACTTTTATTTCCGCCGGTGTGTCGAAGCACACGTTGGATGTGGCTTTGCTCCAAGGCGGCCAGCGTGACTTCGACATTTTCCGCTTGAAGTTCCGCGGCGATTCCCGCCCCGCCGCTCGATACGGCCGGCGACAGCGCCAAATCGGATTCATCGATCACGGATTTGGTGTTCAAGACAACGGCTCTTTCGACCACGTTCCTTAATTCGCGAATATTGCCCGGCCACGAATAGTCCAGCAATCGCTTCTTGGCGGCATTGGTGAAACCGGTGATTTTCCGTCCCATTTCCTGATTGAATCTGTCCAAAAAGAATTCGGCCAAGCCAATCACATCTTGTCCGCGCTGTCGCAGCGGCGGGACAACGATCTCCACCACATGCAATCGATAGAACAGATCCTGGCGAAATTCCCCATCGCGAACCATCGTCTGCAAGTCACGGTTGGTGGCGGCCACGACGCGGACGTCGACTTTCACTGGCGCGTGTCCACCGACTCGTTCAAAAGGATGACCTTCCAAGACACGTAAGAACTTGGCCTGAATTTCCGGACTCATCTCTCCGATTTCATCCAACATCAAGGTGCCGCCATCGGCCGCCTCGAACTTCCCTTGTTTGCGTTCGGTGGCGCCCGTAAAGGCACCTTTTTCGTGGCCGAACAGTTCGCTTTCCAACAGCGTTGGCGAGAGCGCAGCACAGTTCATGCAGACCAACGGGCCGTCCCGTCGCGGGCTGGCGTGATGGAGGGCGGCGGCCACCAATTCTTTGCCCACACCTGATTCACCGCGTATCAAAACGGTGGCGTTGGTGGGAGCCGCCAAGGAAACCTGCTCGACAACATTGCCGATTGCCTCGGAGCGGCCGACGATGCGGACTTTATCACCAAGTCGCCGTTGCAGCTGTTTGATCTGCTGGCGACTTCGTTTGAGAGATCGGTCGAGTTGTTTTCGCGTCGTCAGTCCCGCCAGGCAGGCGGCCAGGATTTCAGCAACGGCGACAACAAATTCCAAGTCGTTACCGGTCAGCGGTGGTTCGCCCGCGCCGGAAGTCACATGGATCAAGCCGCGCAACACGCCATCACGATCTCGTACCGGCGCGATGATCAAACTTTCAACATCGATCTCACCGCGGCTGTTCTCGGTGGCCAATTCGCGGTCACCTAAAACGTTTCGCGCCAAGATGGCCTGTCCGTCGGCAGCCGATACGTTTGCGACCAGAGAATCGGGGGGACGCCGATAGCTGCGCGAGCCCGATTGTCGTGTTCCGGCAAGCGAAAAGTTGTCGGTGCTAAAACCCGCATTTTTTTCGCCGGCCTCGCACAGATAGGCGCCGGCAGTGCCAAAGGCGATCTGGTCGGTCAAGCATTCCAGTGCCGTCTCAAATATCTCTGCCGTCTGTTCTGACCGCGCTAAATTGAAAGCCAGTTGCAGCAGGCGTCTACTGGCCAGTCCCGACGGATCGCCGCTGCCAGCCGATGTCGGGCGGTGCAAATACAGACTGTGGCGGCGGCGGTCGGTAATCGCACCGGCGTCCATTTCCATGGTGATTTGATCATCGGTGGCGTGGCTGGAGCCCGAAGCTACCGGTGCGGGACCCGCCGTGCCGGCGATCTGGTGAGT
This sequence comes from Pirellulaceae bacterium, assembly GCA_041623895.1. Classification (GTDB taxonomy): domain Bacteria; phylum Planctomycetota; class Planctomycetia; order Pirellulales; family Pirellulaceae; genus JBFJVZ01. Next base: position 22,101 of record JBFJVZ010000011.1, read on the forward strand.
GAACTGAATCGCGAATCCCGCGATTTCGATGATGTCACCGTCGCTCAGCAGCCGCGTCTCCGAAACCAGCTGACCATTGAGAAATGTCCCATTCCGGCTGCCCAGATCTTCGATCGCCCATCCGGAATCCGCCCAGCTGATGCGAGCATGGCGACGGCTCGCCTGGTCGCTACGGATGACGATTTGCCCGCTGCTGGCACGACCAATGATCGCCTCGGCAGGAGGCAAAAGCCGAAAAACGTCACTCCAGCGTCCCGCACTTTGCAGCACGAGATAGGCGCCTTGGTCAGAGCCGACAGCGGGGGAGGCATTCTCCGCACCGCTGCCGGCGTTTGGGGGAGCTGGGATTCGTCCCCGGTCAGAATCGGATGCCTTGTTGGTCAAAGCTGCTGTTTTTTGTTTAGAAGAGTCGTTTTTGGTGCACAAAGAGGGCCTTGGGGGCCAGACTTGTGTTGCTACCAGATTTGTACGGAATTATTCTAACAGCTGGTCGCTTTTCGTTCGCCTCGTCAGGGACGTACTCACGATTGGTGTTTAATCGACCGACCCTAACGGAATTTTTCCATCACGCCCACTTTGGGCCGTAGCCGCTTTCGGAGATCCATTCGATGAGATTGGGCCCTACTGGTATCTATCGTTTTATCGTGTCACTGTCGATTTGTCTGTTGGCGTTGACCGCCCAATCAACGGTGTTCGCAGGAGGAGGCTTCGGCGGCAACCGCGCTGTGGGCGGTGTGATGATCGATGCCAACGGAATCGTCCGCACCGCCACGGTGGCGGAAAAGCAAGATCTTGCCAACTTGATGCGAGTCGCCGTGGATGCACCCGAGGGCGACATGAAGAATGCCAGCGAAATGCGGATGATCTCGCTGAAGAGCTTGCAGGAAGCAATTGTCCAAAGTCGGAAAGATGGCGGCCCGTTGCCTGAAGCGATCTCGTTCTTGGCCGGCCTGCAGCGAGTTGAGTATGTGTTCGTTGACACTGAGAACCATGACATCGTGATCGCTGGTCCTGCCGAGCCGTGGAAGCTGTTGGAAGACGGCTCCGTTGTGGGGACCGAATCGGGCGGTGCCGTGCTGCTGCTGGATGATTTGATTGTCGCCATGCGCTCGGTGGAAACGGCGCGGCAGGGTGGGATCAGTTGCTCAATCGAGCCCACAGCTGAGGGCCGTCATCGGCTGCAACAATTACTCAAACGCATTCAGCTTCGCCCCGGCCAGAACCCGTCGATCTTTGAGGAGCCGATGAAGCAGGCATTCGGGCCGCAAATGATTCGTCTGAACGGGATTCGTGAGGACAGTCATCTTGCTCGCACGATTGTGGCCGCCGATTACGAAATGAAGCGAATTGCCATGGCTTTGACGAAATCGCCCGTGGATGGTTTGCCGAGTTATCTGCAGCTGGCCAAGAACGGTCAGCACAGCTCGGCGCAGAATCCACGTTGGTGGATGGCTTGTAATTACGATGCCTTGGTCCGCAGCGAAGACGGTTTGGCGTGGAAGCTATCCGGACAAGGTGTCAAGACGATGACCGAACAAGATATCGTGGCCGCCGACGGCTCGGTCAAAGGCGGCGGCAAGGTTGACAAGCTCGCCGCGCTGTGGGCCGAGAAAATGACCGAGAATTATCAGGAACTGGCCAAGCACGTAACCGTCTTTCGTGATTTGAGAAACGCCATGGATTTGACGGTCGTGGCGACGTTGATCAATCAAGAGAGATTGGCCAAAAAAGCCGGCCTGGATTTGTCGCTGCTGTTGGAAGAAAACGACACCATCGAACTGATAACATACCGGGCACCCAAGTCGGTCGAGCCGCAATGCAGTTTTGTTCGCGGGCGAAGCGGCTGGGTCGTGACGGCTTCCGGCGGCGTCGACATCAACGGCTTTGAGGTCGTCGAGCGACAAAAGACAGATCCCACTGTCGGCGACTTGCGAATCTCGGCAATTGCTTCAGATTCAAACCGTTGGTGGTGGGACCGCTAGAGTTTGTTAGCGATAGCGCTCGTACAGAAACTCCACGCTGGTCAGATAGCCTTGTTCGCCATCTTCGCCGCGGAACTCTTGGCATCGGCAGACGCGGCAAACCGCCATTCTGCTGTCGTCATCGTCCAGCGAAATCGCGACGCTTTCGCTATTCGCCTGTTTGAAACTGACGAAGGACAGTCCCCCGCGGCTGACATCTCGGGTGACCGCGGCGAACTGTGACAGCGGACTGTCTTGCGGATCCAATGGCCGCACGGTGATGTTGATCGTTCGCGGGTGTCGCTGTTCTTTTCTGCGCTCTGGACCGATATGGTCAAGCGCTTCCTGAAATAGTGTGGTTGCGCCGAAACTGATCGCACCCGATGTGAATTGGTCGTCCATTTGAGTCCTGCCCCCCGGATTCAAAAAAAACGGGCAAACACAAAGATCAAGACTCGTCGTTCGCCCTTAAAAACCCTATCTCAGGTTTGCGGGGGGTTAGATGCAATTGGCAAAAAAAGGGCACGTAAAAAACGCACGTCCCAGCGAAGTTGATTTACTTCAACTGCAGTAGATTTGCCGGCACAGTTTTGGGCCAACGTCCGGACAGCACGATGTTGCGAATTTCACACATCCGTTGCTTCTCGTGAAAGACACCGGATTTTTGTTCGCTTGCCGCCGCAACACGGCAGACGTTGGCTCCATTGATGGCGAGAATTACCCCGTTTTCTGTCGCCGTTAACTTGACTTGATTCCAATCATCCGGTTTCAACTTGTAATTCCCCGACCTGTTTGTATCCGCCGGTTGGACTTCGTGCGTTGGATCAAGCCATTTGCTTTCCTGCGATTCAGCGATGGGCAGCCAACGAAGTTTGACACCGGTATCACGTATCAGCATCACTGTCCTACCGATGACCGGGTGAACTTCTACAGCATTTTCAGAAATCTCGTAGGCCAGGACTTGTCCTGGCAATAAGGATCCAGGACAAGTCCTGGCCTACCGATGATCCCACAACAATGATGAAATTGCTCTAGAGAATCTGGCAGGTAACGGAACTCGTAAGTAATCGATTCGCCCGGGCGTCGCGAACATCACCGTCGCGACGAGTCTCAGTAAATTGGTCGGGCTTTGCATCAAACAATCATCCTGCTCCAGCTGAAATCGGAGTCTTGCTACTTTTGTTCCATCAAATTATTTGGCACAGTTTTTGGCCAGGGGCCGGATAAGAAAAGATTGCGGAGCTCGCATGAACGATCCTGTTCGTGCAGGACGCCGAACTTTTGCTGAAATCCGGTTCCGACATAACAAATCTCGTGGCCGTTGACTTCGACTTTCACCCCGTCGACATCCGCGGTCAGTTTTACCTGGTTCCAGTCGTTCGCTTTCAGTGCATAGTTCTGTTTTCCATCCAGCCAATTCGTCGGCTCGACCTGATTCAGTGGTTCGACGTCCGCGCTTTCGATCGATTTCGGGTGAACGAGCCAACGAAGCTTGATGCCATCGGATCGCAGTAAGATGGCAGTTCTTCCCAGGGTCGGATGCACTTCGACTTTATCGGGCTCGTATCGAAACTCGTAGGTAATCGATTCGCCCTCGCACAGCGGCCGCAAGTATTGCAGGTGCCCCATACCGGCTAAATTTCCGTAAGGCCCGCGTTTGCCGGTTTTCAGAGTGCCGTTGTCGGCGTACCAAGTTCGGCGGGAAGACTCTTGCTCGGGCGTGGATGTTCTCGCAGCCGCTGCTTGTTTTGCGTCTTCGTCGGGAGCGATTGGCAGATCCAGGTTTGGCACGCTGCCGTAATAGATCTGCATCGACCAGCCGCGAAGTCGATCGTCAATCATGTTGACTTCACGAGGGATGGTTGGGTTGCCTTCGATTTTGAACTGTTTCATGTCACAGATTGCAATCGCTTTTATGTGAGCCGCGGCGAAGGGCATGCCGCTGAATCGTTTATCCGTGATCACTTGCTGGCCGTTGACGCCGACGTGAATTTTGTCTCCTTCAAAACGAAGCGATAAATCGGTCGGACCTTTCTTGTCATACGCCTTGCAGGGGAATTTTGCGGCGCCTCGCGTAACCAAACCGACGGCGCTGATCGAATCTTCCCATGATTGTGTCGTGTAGGCGACGCCGCCATAGGAAGTGCTGCTGTCGCTCCAGCCGTGCCGAACATTTCGGTAACTGAATGTAAAGTCACCTTCCAACGGGTACTTCAGTAGTACCGAATTCTGATCTGCACCGCCGGCGTACCGTAGCGATCCGCCGCGAAAGACAAACAGGGGCTCGGTGTTGGGCGACTCCGGCCGGCTCGCGTAGGGGATTTGCACGGCCACGAAGTGCTTCAGCGGCATCACTTCTTTGGCACCGGCCGCGGGTGAGCCACCGTTCTTGGCAAGTACGCGTCCAAAAAAGGTGCGCGTGTAAACGTACTTGCTGCGGCGGACGTGCTGAAGCAGATCGGTCAGCGCATCGATCGCCAACGGCTTGCTATTCTGGACGTTCAAACACCTGGCAGCCAGTAATCCGGCAGCAACGTTCACCGGCTCGTCTCCGTTTTCCTTGGGAACGGTTTCTTGCAAACGCGTTGCCACGCGCTGAAGAACTTCGACCGCGGCGGCTTCGTCACCGGCTGCGATTCTTGCTAAACCGATCATCGCATCGGTCTCATCACCAGGCTGCTTTACGTGCGGAGTGAGTTTGGCGATCAGGTCATCGGTCTTGTTGCCTTGCGCTGCTGCCTCCGCAATCATCAACGACACGCTGAGAATCGGTAAATCAGCGTGGCTGGTCGACAACTGCCGAATCGCCTGTAACTTCGGCACCAATTCTTGCAACTCTTTTGGCGGCACGGCGTACAAGATGTATCCGGTCCAATCCTGCGGCTCGAGATCACCAGTTTCGCCAAACATGATTTTGCCAAGCAGGTCGTACTGTTGTTGGGCCGAGGTATCGGCGATTTGCAGAGCAACCGGGATCAGATCCTGCGGCTTGTCGTGGAGTTTGATGCCGCCGCTGGCTATCGCGGTGTCGCGCAGCATGCTGCCCGCGAGGCTCCAGTCTTTGATTTCCAACATCGTCTTCGCGAGATTTGCACGTTCGGCTTTTGCCTTTTGATCTCCATAGCCACCGGCATAGTTTGCGTAACGCTGGCGAATCGATGAGAGAAAAGAATCGATCAAGCTGCCCCGATCGCCAGCGGATGCAGTGTCATTGCGCAGCAAATCATTCGTGATTTTTCTCCACAGTTGGTCCTGTGTCGCAATTTCGCGTTCACTGCCGGACCACTTTAACAAGGTCCGTCGAACTGCAATTGTCGTCGGATGATCTGGGTCGACTTCTGCCAGCGGCAAAGTTGCATGCAACAGCAAATTAGTGACCGTGACAACATCCGCGGGAAGTTTTTCAGCAAGTACGGCTTTGTCATCCGCATCCGCAAGTTGTCCTGCATCGATACCAATGGAGGAAGCCATTCGATCCAAACCTGCCAAGGCTTCTTCACGATTCCCTTGACCAAGCGACAACTGTACGGCGACCAGATCAGCCAGCAAATTATTCTTGACGAGTTCTCGGCGTTTGCTGAGCATCTGATTCAATTCATCCGCTTTGCCGCAATCAATTGCGGCTTGAACCATCAATTCAGAGAGGCTGCGAAGATTGAGCTCTTGGTTTTGATCGTAGGGGTACGTCGCATTACGACCAACAACCGGTCGCAGATAGGGGAACAATTCGCCGGCCCTGGTGGCGGGCATCACGACTTCGCGCAGCATCCCGTAAACTCTTTGCTTGCCACCCGTACGATCTTTCATTTGATCGGCCAGGGTCATGATGCGGACCGACAACAAATCGATATCGTTCTTGGAGTTTTGCGAATTCGAGCTTGAGGATGACGTACCGATGCCGATAAAGGCGCCAGCCGTACCGGATTGGTTTCCCACCACCAACAGCGGCGGCCCACCACCAAAGGCACGGCGAACCGCTTCAGCCGCAACGTCATCAGCGCCGACTTTCATTGACATCTCGGCCACTTGCAGGATGTCTTTTGCCAACGATGAGGTGACCACGCGAATGGGATCGCTCGTGGCAATAGTTGCGTCAAGCAGTTCATGCATCGACGCGATCATTTCCTGCGACCCTTCCGACGTTCCGGCCGCGCGGATTCGGGCGATCATCAAGACTCGTGCCACTTGCGGACGCTCGCATTTCTGCGCCAGCGAGCCGAGTTTGGCCGACAACTCAAACGCCGCCTGCTGGCTGGGCTTCACTTCGCTGGCCAGGGCCATCAGCGCCGGCGAATAAAGAGCAAGTAATCGAGTACCGACCTTCCTGGTTTTGCTATTGTCAACGTCTGGAAGCACGACCAGCTGATTGAGCTGAGTCAACAAAGTCTCGGCGGAAGAGTCGTCCAGAGACACCGCGATCATCGCCTGTAAGGCAACCAACGACCAATCATCCTGGCGGTCCTGCGACAACTGCCGCAACCGATCTTGGGTTTCTTTCAGAAAGGCTCGTCCATCATCGCTTTCTGCCAATTTATAGATCACCATTGCGGAGACGGACGAATCTTCCGGTTTTGTTTCCAAGTGCGCAGTCGTGGGCAACAAATTAACGAAAGGCTCCCCAGGCTTGGCTTGCTGTTCGTTGGATGTTTCCACGATGATTTGCTCAAAGAAGCCGCGGTAATGCGCGGGCTTTAGCGTTTGAGTTGCCTTAGCAAGACCGTCCTCAAATTGTTTTTTGTAGTCCCTGCTGCCGCTATACCGTTTGGCCGCATCGAATTTCTCCGGCGTGGCGAGCGCGTCAGCGTAAATGCGAATCGCGTCCAGCGGGGCATCGACTTCGATCAGTTTTTTGGCAATCGCTTCGTAGCTTCTCAAATCAGAGTAATCGCCGTAACCAGGGTTGTATTGGTTCTCGCGCGAGTTATCGGTCTTTTCATAGCCGATTAACAGTTGCTTGCGAGCTTTCTTTTTTTGGCCCGCCTTGACGTAGCTGTCGGCCAGCTTCGCGCCGATTCCGTACTGGTAACTCGAACCGGCCTCGGCCGCTTGCGGATAAGTCTGCACGTACTCCAGTACCTCCACGCCCAAATCGCGAGTCTCTTCTTTCTTCTCGAGGACCTGGCCAATTTGCCACCACAACGGGAACGGGGTAGTTCGGTCTTGTTTCTCGATCAGCGCTTTAAAAGTCTTGATCGTTTCATCCGTACCTACGATTGACATCGTTACGGCGGCAAGAATCGGTTCGGCAACCGCCCGGGTTGCTTCGTTTCCGACTCGCTTCTCGAGCATCTTGATGACTTTGTCGCGAACCTCCGGATTGGCATCCAGCGAGATGATGCACGGCTCCAGCGGTCCATTCGCGGTGCCGCCCGATGATCGCGAGTAACGCATCCAAAAATCGCTGCCAGGCGCATACACGGAATCGTCAGCAAAAACCCTTTCCATTGCCGAAGCCACTGCGCCGGACTCGGATAGCTCCTTGGAACGGGCAGCATAGCGCAGTACCTCTGACATCGATGCCGGCGGCGCGCTTTTCAAAACATGATCGATGAACTCAAGTGCCTCGGGGCCCGGTTTTGAACCGGCCCGCCGGTACAGGTTAACCATCCGGCTTAGTGAATAAGAATCGATCTTGGAAAGATTCCATTTTGACAGCTCGGTGTAGGCGTATTTAAACCGCTTGCTGTCGGTAACGGCTCGTTCAAAATTGTAGTACTCGTTGCGGATCAGATTCGGATCTTTTTTAAATGCCGCCAGATAATGCTCGACAGCTTTTCCGGGTTTTCCGGCAGACACGAATTGTTTCGCCGTAGCCAACAACATGACAGTATTGTTTGGCTGCTTGGCGGTTAGCTTTTCCAGAACCTGATTGGCGTCTTCTTTCCGCCCGGCGGCTGTGTAAAGTTCGGCCAATTCGGTTTGTAAACGGAGCGAATTTGGTGCAGACTCGACCCGTTGTTCGGCTTGCTGGACCAACGCATCCAAGCGTCCTGCCTGTTTCAGCATGCTGGCAGCTTGCTGGCGGTAATGAGAATCATTGCGGTCATTGCCGGAATTCAGTTTTCGCATCGCTGCAAAAGCAACTTCTGCGGCAGCCTCCTTGTCACCGCCGCGCAGGTAGCGTTGGCCGATTTCCAGCAGGTTCGATGTTGATTGACCACCGCGGCGACGCGATCGTTGCAGTACAGCCCTGGCCATGTCGTTCATGCCCAACCGGCTGAGTTGGTCGGACAGAGCCAGCTCGGTTCTGAGGTCCAGCCGCATGCCGAATAATCGTCGTGCGGCGAGTTTCGCGCGCTCGAATTCACCCAACTTTGAGGCAAGATTCATGGCCGCCATCTCGCGCGTTCGCAGCGTCGTCTGGTCCAGCGGATTAATCGCATCCAGAGCCTCAAGCGATTCGCGCGGTCGGTGTAATTCAGCTGCCAGGCGAGCCCGCTCGATCCAAAGATCATTATCTTCGGGATATTCCTGGCTCAAGTTGACGATCGCTTCATAAGCACCATCAATATCGCCCGTCCACCAGGTCGCATAGGCAAACAGGGTGCTTCGTAACTTCGACTCGATGGCGGCCGCATCCGATCTTGGATCCAGCAGACCGATCGGCTTGCGTAAATGCGCCATCAATTCGTTCCGCTCCGGTGATTCAACTCCGAATTTGAACTGCTGATAGAATGATTGAACGAACGAATCTGACAGCAAGACACTCGAAAACGGCACGGCCACTTGCTGCGATTGGTAATTACCACCAACGTAATAGTAGGTGTGCGCGGTTCCACTTCGTTGCGAGGAACTGCGGCTGCGACGAACGCCTTGAGCCGAATTCTGCCTCGCTTCCATAGCAATCATCATGTCGACCGCATCAAGCCTTAATTCCGGCACAATCTCCGTTGCTGCGGATCCAATCATCGAAATCAATGCAGCCAGATCGCCTGCTTTGCTTTCGCTGGCCCAGGCAGCAAAATTCTGCTTGATGTGACCAAGAATTCTTTTAACCGAGTCGACCTCGCGCGTGACCAAGAAGAATTGCAGCGACTTGCCCGTATCCTGGATCGTCTCGGGATTAGTAGCGAACGAAGCCTTAATCTTCGCCGCTTCTTCGTTACGGCCTGCTGCCACTAATTCGCCGTAAACCGAGCTTCCGATCAGCGAAAATGATTGTTGCTTGGGATCCTCATTTTGTTGTTTTTCGTACATATCCAAGACCATCTGCAAGCGGCCTTCGGATAGCGGCTCGGGCTCCTTCAAATTCGCCAGCGCAGCCGCGGGCATATTCTCCGGCGGATTGCGCAGCTGACTGCGGATCCGATCCCTGGAAGACAACTGGGTATACAACAGTTGCTGCCCGTCGACGCGGTCAAGTTCTGCCAGCCGCCAGTACAATTCGCTGCGCAAATCAGGAATTCCGCCCGCATCAGCTAGCGGCATGTAGCTGCTTTGATTGGTCGAAAAATAACTTTGCAACTGGAATGCGTCGTATGCTTGCCAGAGTTCATTCACGTCGCTTGACTTGGTGATCACTTGCTCCGAAATCATCGGCTGAATCAATTCATCCAGCCTTCCTTGTTTGGCTGCCGCAGCGAGTTTGACGGCGAAGGCGATGTAGTCCGCCTGTCCGTACGTCGTTGCGTCCAGCGGTGAGTTTTGTCGTGAACTCGAGTACGAATTTGCGTAGCGTCCCACTTTGAAGAACGATGCCAGTTGGTAGCCGCTTTGAGTGCGATACATTCGCGGAGTCGGGTTGACGGCCGCCGTCGAATGTGAAGCCGATGAGGAACTCGGGGGCGACCTTGGTTTGACGAACGAAGCTGCCGGCACGTCATATTTCAGCTTCAAGTCACGTACTTCATCGGCCAGCTTGACCGCCTCGTCATATTTCCCGTCCATGACCAACAGGCCCGCCAGCCGGGTTTTGATCTCCCACAAATCGCCGCGCTGTTGCAGAGCCGTGCGGCACAGCCGAATTGCTGCTTCGTTGTCGTTTCGCCGAATCATGCGGTCGATCATCGAAACCATCGTGACGGGATCATCCGCTTCTTGCATCAGCTGCAGGGATGCTTCGGCTTGCTCGATTTGACCGCTGTCCACCATCAACGTCAGCATGATGCGCCTGTTTTCGGGTGTGTCAGCCAAAGCCGTCAGCTGCTTTTGATACTCCAAAGCCGGTTCCCAATCGTCAGCGGCGGCCGACAGTGAGACGATTTGCGTTAGCAAGTCCGCATCGCGCGGGTTTTCGGCCAACAGCGGTTCCAGCGTTTGACGAGCTGCCCCCAGATCGCTGGTTGCCTTTTGTGCTTCCGAGATCAGCAGCGCCGTTGTCCGCGCGTCCGAAGTTTCTCGACCACGATCCTCCAGCCGACTAATCAGCCTGGCAAAATCGCCTTTTCGCTCGTACAAAGGCGCGACCGATGCCACCAATCGCTTTTGTTCATCTAACTCTGTCGCCGCGTCCAGTGATTGCCAGTAAAGTTCGATCGCCTCGTCGGTTCGAAAGCGGTTTGCCAAGACACGAGCCAGCGCATCACGAATCGAAGACTCACGCGGCGCTGCCCGTAATGCGCGGCGCAGCGTATCGACACCTTCATCGTCGCGGCCGCTCTGGAAACACAGGTCCGAATAAAAGCGATACGATTCGGGGTTCCCCGGCTGTGCGGCGATCAATTCTTTGCCGGTAGCCAGCGCATCGTCCACTTTTCCAAGCCGCATTTGCAAACCGGCGATCCGCTGCAAGTAATTAGACAAATAGCGCACATCCGATTCAGCCAATTGGCGATACGCTGCCACAGCATCGGCGTAACGGGATGACTTTCGGTACAGTTCGGCCGCAACCGACAGCGCCGCGGTGTCTTGGGGTGCAAGTTCCACCGCTTTTTCCGCCGCTCCCATCGCTTCGACCGAACGCGCTGCGGCATCCAGCAGCATCGCCAAGTGTCGATATGCATCCGCGTTGGACGTGTCGTCTGCAACTTGCTTTTCAGCATCCGCAATGCGATCGGCCAGCGTTCCACTGGAGGCGTAAACTTCGATGCGCGCTCGCAAAACTTGTTCACGCTCCTCCGGTGTCTCAACGATTCCCGCTGCTTTGTCTAGCTGAGCCAGCGAGTCGTCATACCGCTCGGAGCGGGAAAGCAGTTCCGCGTATCGCATCCGCTGAGCGAAAGTGGGATCCATCGTCTCGGCTTCCGCAAACGCTGCCAGCGCCTTGTCGGGGTACTGAAACAGCGTTAATACTTCGGCCAGGCGTATCAACGAGTCACGGTTCTTACGATTCCCCTGTGCCAACGAAGCCCAGACCTCGAGCGCTTCGTGTTTGCGATCCAAGCGGTGCAAGTATTCCCCCAAGTACTCGCGATATTGAGGCTGAGTGGGCGCAAGCTCGATCGATCGGCGATACAGCTCGATTGCTTTTTCGGTGTTGTCAACTTTCCGCATCAGGTCAGCGACTTGCGAGATGATCACTGCGTCGTCTGACCGTGCATCAACAAGTCGTTGCCAAACCGCGGCGGCCGCTCGTTGCCGCGCCGGCTTGTCGATGGATTTGTCTTCCAAGAGCAGATTTCCCCAACCGACCAAGTAATCTGGGTTTTCCGGGTCCAGCTTTGCCAACGCTTCAAATTGTTTCGCTGCTTCGGCCGGCTTGCCCGCGGCGACATAAACGTCCGCCAGCGCCAAACGAACGTCTTTGTCTTCTGGGGCCTTTTCGACCGTGCCGCCGAGCGACTCGATGGCATCGATCAACAGTCCTGATTTGGCCAGCGAACGGCCGTGCCGCAATCGCGTATCGATATCGTCGGGGTTCTTTTCAACTTGACCCGCGTAATAGTCGGCCAGCGATGCATAGTCACCGGAACTCAGGAACCCGGCCTCGATGCGATGTCGAACATCCGAGTGCAGCCAGCTTCCCGGCCGCAACCGGGAAAGAATTTTCTCCAAGTCAGCAATGGCCTCATCCTGACGACCAAGCCGTCGTTTCAACTCAGCTGCGGCGATTTGATAGCCAACGGTCCGATAGTCGCCGGCTGCATCGTTCTTCAGCGCGAGTTGCTCATATCGCTCGAGCGCCGAATCCAATTGACCTTCCTGGGCCAGCGTGGTGGCAATCTCTTCACTCACTCGCGTATCGCCCGGAAAAGCATCTTCCAACCGATTCCAGACAGACAAGGCTTTTTCGTTTTGCTCGGCTCGCTGGTAGATCCGGCCTAGTTCTTTGTAAACCATCAAAGCGTCATTGCGTGCCGGTCCCCGCTGAACCGCGCGCTCCAGCGCCGCCGCAGCTTGATCCGTCTTGCCGACCAACAGCAATGCTTTACCCAAGTAGTAGCTGACCATTGCATCGTCGGGCACTAAGGGTTCAGCTGCTTGCAATGCCGCGACTGCCGCCGCATCGCTTCCCCGTTGCATCTGTAACAATCCAATCAACGTGTGATAAGCCCCCGCGTCGTCACCGCCAGCCGCGGCTTTAGACCTCAGTTCGTTGATAAACTCGTCCAACGAACCGGCTTGAATGTGATATCCATACACACGGTCCAAGGCGGTTCCGGGACGTGGTCGCCGCACCAGGACTGCCAAAAAACGCTCGGCAATCTGTTTTTGCTCAGCACTGGAGGATTCTTGCGCGATGACAGCCTGTCCAGGTGCAATGCCGACCACACCGGTGAACAAAACGCAAGCAACTATTGACAAATACAACGTAACTGAGCGGACGGGCATGTCGCAGGGCTCCGAGAGAAAAGTGCGTGCAATCATCCTCTAATCATGTGAACCGCTACCCCCTTGAGTTGCAACTGACTAATCGCACCCTTTAGACTTTTGTAGCAAGAAATCTTTTGTACTTTGTCACGACAAAAAACTCGCTTCGCAAAAAAGCGGGCAGTTACCGAAAATGCGAAGCGGACCGCCAGTCCGCGCTGGCCTTGGAAAGCGCACCTTTCTCGGCCAACTCATGACTCGGTTGTGACAAAGTGCTGACTGCTATCAACCTTTTATCAATAGTTGACGCACCGCATGAACGATGTCGACCCGGAGCTGCGCGAGCAACTCAAAAGCTTTCGTGATGATTTCAAAAAACTCCGCGATGAGATTTCGCGTGTCATCGTTGGCCAACAGCCGATCGTCGATGGTGTCTTGATCGCGATGATTGCCGGCGGGCACGTGTTGCTGGAAGGCGTTCCCGGATTGGGCAAGACCCTGTTGGTGCGAACCCTGGCGGAGACTGTCCATGCGCACTTTTCGAGAATTCAATTCACTCCTGATCTGATGCCGGCCGATTTGATTGGCACCAATATCTTGATCGAAAGCGAAACCGGTGCCAAAGAGTTTCAATTTCAACAGGGGCCACTGTTTGCCAACATCCTGCTAGCGGATGAAATCAACCGGGCAACGCCAAAGACACAATCGGCACTGTTGGAGGCAATGCAGGAGCACAGCGTCACGGTCGGCGGAACAACTCATAAGCTGGAAGGCATCTTCTTTGTGCTGGCCACGCAAAACCCCTTGGAGATGGAAGGGACTTATCCGCTGCCCGAAGCGCAACTGGATCGATTCCTTTTCAAGATTCTCGTTCCCTTCCCGACGTCGAAGGAAATGGAAGCGATCATGGATCGGACGACGTCGGTGCAGAGCCCGACCGCCCACTCGCGGCTTGCGCCGGAGCGTGTTTTGGAGATGAGCCAGCTGTCGCGAAAAATCCCGATCGCCGACGTTGTCCGCAAATACGCCATTGACCTGGTAATGGCGACGCATCCGGATCAAGAAATCGCCACGCCCATGGTTCGTCAATTTGTCCGTTACGGCAGCAGCCCGCGCGGAGCGCAAGGTCTGATTCTGGCAGCCAAAATAAATGCAGTGCTGGATGATCGTTATCACGTTGCCACCGATGATATCCGGGCAGTCGCCAAGAACGCACTTCGCCATCGCATCATGTTGAACTTCGAGGGACAAGCGGAATCCATTCAAACCGACAACGTGATCGAGGACCTTTTGGAGAAAGCGGTTGTAATGGAAACGGTTTGATATCCTTTGTCGCGATCATTCGTCTCGGCAGGGCGAGGCTCCTGCCGGGCCGTTGAATCAGTGTGACGCTTGATCATGGTGCGGCTCAGCAGGAGCTTCGCCCTCCCGGTACGCTGTTGGTCATGACGAATCGCAATTAAACGAACTCGATCAGTAACTCCGAAATGCGTCCCCCTTCATCGGCTAGCCATGAATCGAGCGTGAATTTTGTTTGATACCGAATTTATTAAACGACTCGAGTACCTGTCACTCCTGTCCAAGCGGGTGTTCAAAGGGCAATTGCTCGCCCAGCGGCGAACCAAGCAGACCGGCGGCGGCGTCGAGTTTGCCGATCATCGCGAATACATTCACGGGGACGATTTGCGGTATCTGGACTGGGGCGTTTATGCTCGACATGGCGATATGTTGCTGAAACGATTCCAAGAAGAAGAAGACTTGCATGTCTATGTGCTGCTGGACGCCAGTGTCAGCATGAACACGGCGGTGACCGAACCGGGCGGCGGTTTGAACAAATTTGACTTCGCCCGGCAACTGGCCGCTTCACTGGCTTACATTGCCCTGGCAGATTTGGATCGCGTTTCCATCGTCGCCTACGACGAAAGAGTTCGACACACGCTGCCTTTGATGCGGGGCAAAGACAACGTGCTGTCACTGCTAAGATTCCTGGAAAACCTGGAAACGTCAGGCCAACAAACAAACCTGGCAGCTGTTGTTGATGATTTTTCCCGCCGCGCTCCCAGAACGGGACTCGCATTGGTGATCAGTGACTTGTACGACCACCTGGGATTTAAACAAGGCATCGACGCGCTCCGGCATCGTCAATTCGAGCCGCACGTAATTCAAGTCCATACGTTGGCCGAGGCGAAACCTGACTTGCTGGGTGACGTTGAACTAAGGGATGTTGAATCCAGCCGCACGATGAAGGTCACCGTCACCGAACGAAAGCTGAAACAATACGAACAGCTATTTTCACAGTTCATCGATGAAATCGAAGGTTACTGCCGCATTTATGGGCTCAGCTACACGCGGGCCACAACGGACGTGCCGTTCGATGAAGTGCTGCTGAAAATGATGCGCGTCGCCGGAGCAATCAGTTAAGGCCATGAACTTTGTTTCCCCCGAACGATTGATTTGGCTGTGGGTCGCGGCGCCGATCATCTTTTTCTACTTGCTGAAAACACGGCTGCGAAAGCAGCCGGTTGCAACGCTGATGTTTTGGGATCAAGTCTTCGAGCAAAAGCGACAACGGACATTGCTGCAACGGCTGCGGCACTGGCTGAGCCTGCTGCTGCAGCTGATTTTTGTGTCCTTGCTCGTGTCTGCGCTCGTGGATCCGCTTTGGTCGGGGCAGCAAGAATCTTCTCGGCAAGTTGTGTTGCTGCTGGACAATTCGGCAAGCATGTCGGCGATCGAAAAAAATGGCACAACGCGGCTGGCGGACGCCAAAGACAAGGCGTTGGAAATTGTCCGCGAACTTCGCGACGGAGACGAGATCGCTTTGATCACCGCAGGCAGTGTCGTTCGGGTTGTTGTCGGCATGACCGACTTTGGCCCAGCTGTTCGCGATGCCGTCAAGCAGGTCCAAGAAACCGATGGACCGACTCGAGTCAGCGAGGCGATTGAGACCGCACGACGCCTGGCGGCCGATGATGTGCGCCGGGAAATTATTGTGCTCAGCGATTTTTGTTTTCGCGAAGCCACGCCCGTTAATGAAGCGCCGGACATCCGTGTCATTCCTGTTGGTGACGAAGTCGATAACGTCGCTATCACGCAGTTCCAAGTCCGGCGATCACTCGTCGATCCAATTGGTTACTCCACGCTGGTGGAAGTGCAGAGCTTTTCAGACGTACCGGTCGACTGTCGGCTGACGGTCAAGTTGGGCGACGACTTGGTCGATGTGATCCCGCTG
Source organism: Pirellulaceae bacterium (assembly GCA_041623895.1). Taxonomy (GTDB): domain Bacteria; phylum Planctomycetota; class Planctomycetia; order Pirellulales; family Pirellulaceae; genus JBFJVZ01. Next base: position 37,983 of record JBFJVZ010000011.1, read on the forward strand.
AAGCTGGAAGAAGGTCAGCCTTTCCGCCGCACGATTACCGACGCTTCGCAAGCGGGCGGCATTCTGACCGCAAAAATTGATGTCGACGACGCGCTCGACTCTGACAATCTGGCCCGTGCTGTGTTGCCAAAACGTACACGCATTCCTGTCACCTTGGTCACTCCGGAGCCAAGCCTGTATCTGGAAAGTGTGCTGCAGGCGATACCGCTGGTCAACTTAACGGTCCAATCCGACGCACCGGAGAAAGCACCCGCCGGCGGGTTTATCGTTTTGCATCGTACAGTTCCCCAAACCTTACCCAGCGGTCCGCTGTTGGTGATCGACCCAAACAGTGACAGTGATGCTTGGAAAATTGGTGACCGGATTCCGGAACCAATTGTCATCGCACAAGATCCCGATTCGCCATTGTTGCCGCATGTGCGTTTGACCAATGTCGTTCTGCCTGGTGCGCGGGAGATGGAATTTACGGACAACGCCACGCCGCTGCTGACTTCCGCCGATGGAACCACGTTGATGGCTTCGCTGGTACGTCCGCAGGGCCGTATGGTGGTGTTGAGTGTGGAATTGGATAGCGGTGACTTGCCACTGCGTATTGCGTTTCCCGTGTTGATGACCAACGCTGTCAACTGGTTCTTGAGTCGCGACGGCGAACTGCAACCGGCTTTGTCCACCGGCAAGCTGTTGGATGTTACCTGTTCGGCGAGTGAAGGCAGCGATTGGGTCTGGGTCGATATCGACGGCGATGTTCACCCGGCTACCACGTCAGAGATGACAGCGACCGTTGGACCGATCGATAAGGTAGGCTTGATCGAAGTCGGTTCGCGTCGCGACGTCACCGCAAAGCAACTCGCGGCCCAACAACAAGAGCAAGATTCGGGCGAAGCGGCTGACACAAACAAGTCCGTGTTAGCGACAAAGGATCTTTATCAATTCGCGGTCAACTTGAGTGATGCGGCCGAAAGTGATTTGCGGCCGCAGATCGAAAATGCCAAGGCTCAGGACATCAGGTTTGGATCCGGCGCGCGGTCGATTTGGTTTTACTTGACGATAATCGCCTTCGGGCTCGTGATCGGCGAATGGTTTCTGTACCAGCGAAGGATTGTTGGATGAGCGAAATCATTGGCTGGGAATGGACGCGCCCCGGCGTGCTGTGGTGCCTGCTTTTCGCCGTACCGTGGTTGGTCTGGTATCACTTCCGTAGCTTGAGCGATTTTCCGCTTGGGCAGCGCGGGCTCAGTCTGTTGCTCCGCACCGCCGTGGTGATTGCGCTGCTGTTGTCGCTGGCCGGGCTCGTACTCTTGACCACGACCAGGCGTCAGATGGTGATTGTCGCGATCGACCGCAGTGAAAGTATTGATGCTGCTGCAAAAGAGGTCGCTGATTCGTTCGCACAACAATTGATCACTGCGGCCGAGAGCTCACAGGAAGTCACATTGCGATTTGTGCCATTTGACTCGGTGCCAGGAGAAGACAGCGGCAGCTGGCCGCCTGACGAACCCACACAGGAAGATCAGGCTCAGGAAACAGTTCAAGCAGCCGCGTCTGCAGTCGATGATGATGATATCGAAACCCCGCCGCCGGCCGTCATCCCGCAAACGGAGAAACCGCTTCCAGGCACCGACATTGCTACCGCGATCCGTACATCGGTGGCTTCAATTCCGCCAAGTTATGTGCCCAAAGTCGTTTTGGTCAGCGACGGCAACGCGACCACGGGCGACGCGGTGGCCGCAGCCGCGGCCGGCGGAGTGCCGATCGATACCAAACCGCTGCCGCAACGTAGTGAACCGGAAGTTCAACTTGCCTCGGTTAGTGCGCCGGCTCAAGTACGGCAAGGCGAACCGTTCTTTGTCGAAGTCATCGTCAATTCCACGGGCGAGGGCAAAGGCTACGTCGATCTGTACCGTGGCGATGTCCGCATCGGCAGCGATGAAGCCAAAATGGTCGACATCAAAGCGGGCGAGAACAAATTCCGCATTCGCCAATCGGTGACGGGTCAACGGCAAGTCACCTTTGCTGCCCGGCTGCGCGGCTTCGGTGACGCCGACACGCTGCTGGATAACAACGAATCATCAGCACTCGTTGCCGCCGAAGGACGACCGAGAGTATTGTTGATCGATCCCGATACTGACCAGACCGACTCGCTGCGCTGGGCGTTGGACGAACAAAAGATCGATGTCGAAGTCCGTCCTCCGGAAGGAGTGCCGCGAGATTTGGCTGAGCTGCAGGGCTACGAATGTTTGGTTTTGTCCAATACGCCTGCTACGGCCATGTCGATCCGGCAAATGGATGTGATCCGCACTTATGTCCAAGATTTGGGCGGCGGGCTGGTCATGCTGGGCGGCGATCAGTCATTCGGACTGGGAGGTTACTACCGAACCCAGCTGGAAGAAATCTTGCCGGTCCGCAGCAACTTTGAAAAGGAACGTGAGAAACCAAGTCTCGCCATGGTTTTGGTGATCGACAAAAGTGGTTCGATGGGCGGACAAAAGATCGAACTTGCCAAAGACGCAGCCAAGGCAGCTGTCGAACTTCTCGGACCGCGCGACCAGATCGGCGTGATCGCCTTTGACGGAAAGAGCTATTGGATCAGCGAATTGAGGACCGCATCGGACAAGGGTTATGTGATCGATCAGATCAGCACGATCACCGCTGGCGGAGGCACGTCGATGTATCCTCCGATGGACGATGCTTACCAGGCACTTGCCGGTGCGTCGGCCAAGCTGAAACACTGCATCATGCTTACCGACGGAATCTCCTCGCCGGGTGACTTCGAAGGGCTCGCCGGTGAGATGGCTGCCAGTAGGATGACCATCTCCACCGTCGCGCTCGGGCAAGGCGCGAGCGAAGATCTACTGGAGACCATCGCCAGAATCGGCGGCGGTCGTTATTACTTCTGCGACGATCCGCAATCGGTACCGCAAGTCTTTGCCAAAGAGACCGTCGAAGCAAGCAAGTCGGCAATCAACGAATTGCCTTTCCTGCCGCAATTGGTGCGTCCGACTCAAGTGCTGGAAGGTATTGATTTGGAGCTCGCGCCGCTGCTGCTCGGTTACGTCGTGACCCGTCCCAAGCCGACCTGCGAATTCATTCTGGCCAGCGAAAATGGTGATCCCGTGTTGGCCTGGTGGCGATACGGCTTGGGCATGACGGTGGCTTTTACCAGTGATGCCAAAGCGCGTTGGGCTTCCGAATGGCTTGCCTGGCCCGATTTCGGGACTTTCTGGGCACAAGTCATCAGGCACGCCATGCGCAAGAACGAAAGCCGCGGCATCTTTGTTGACATCGAAACGGGCGACGGGTCGGCAAAAGTAACGATGGACACCGTCGATCCAGCCGGACGATTCATCGATCAAGCCGAAACAACGCTGACCGTGATTGACCCGCGTTTGAAAACTGAAAAAATCCCGATGCAGCAAACAGCTCCTGGTCGCTATGAAGCAACAATCGAAACCAAGCAGCGCGGAGCCTATCAAATCGACTTAGCGCAACAGCGAGGTGAAGCCAGTGCGGTACGCCAGTCGCGAGGTTTGGTCGTCGGCTATCCCGACGAACTGCGGCTGCGCCCCACCGATACAGAAACACTAAAACGAATCGCCAAAGTCAGCGGCGGCAGCTTCGATCCGTCAGCGGCCGCCATCATCAAACCGGGAGAGCGAACAGCGCGTTTACCAATACCGCTCTGGCCTCATTTGTTAATGCTCGCTTTAGGCCTGTTCGTCATCGACGTCGCACTTCGGAGAATCGACTTAGGATCGTAGTATGCGGAATGTGCCGACGAGAACACGTCTGAATCACATGACTTTCCTTGGATCCCTAGGAGTAAACTGATGCCGTCGCCGCTTCAACACCCTGTCCTTGGGCAGCTTGTGCCTGACCAATGGAACGACGAACTTGTCACCTTTCGACAGTTTCCGCACATGCAGCCGTTCTGGACCGCAGGAAGTGACGAGATACTCGGTGATTTGAGTCCGCAGCACCGGCAGTACGTCCAAGATTACCGGAATCACATTGCCGAACTTTCCCCGATCTGTCGGAATATGGACGTTCACTCCGCGCTTCAATCGCTAGGCGTTTACGAAATCTCGATTCGCGTCGACGGCGCCGATATCTCAACACCACAGGCGGCAGCCTACGAGTATTTTTGTACACACGAGGAAAAGATATGTCGAAATGTGACTGACGCATTGCTTCGCTACTATCGCGTTGCTCGCCAGCGACTATCCGACTGGTTTGACGACGATGACGACTATCCCGACGATCCTACCAGCGAAATGCTGGGCAAGATCATCAGGTTCGACGGATTCACGATTGTTAGATGTTCCGCGAACGGCATTGCCCCGTTGCGGCTTGCTTGGGATCCTGACTGGGATCTAGAACACGGCCTATTGATGGCGGTCTACAAAGACGAGGTGTTGGCGATTGGAAGCGACGATGTGGATGACTTCCTGGATGATCCGACCGTATCATCCGAATACGGTATTTGGACGTCCGAGGACATGACAGATTCCGAAAGGACAATGCTTCAACAGTTCGCTGATGACTTCGAGCCGGCCGAGGAAATGTGACTCCGAAACGCGACACGTTTTCGGATGCCGCAACCGGTCTGGAATACATGCCAATGTGACGACGGATCTTCCGACGCGTCTTGCGGTTTCCGCTACATGACGGTTGGAAATAAGAAAGGCGTTGTCGTGTGAATGACAACGCCCCGGTTGACTAAGGCAATTTCATCATTGATGTGGGATCATCGGTAGGCCAGGACTTGCAGAGCGTCCGGCTTAAG
>JBFJVZ010000012.1:0-42156 GCA_041623895.1 Pirellulaceae bacterium
CAGCCGGCTACCGCACCTACATGACCGGCAAGTGGCATTGCCGCGCCGATGCGAACAAGTCGTTCGACGTTGCCCGCGATGTACGTCCCGGCATGCCCAAGCAAACTCCGCAAGGGTACAACCGGCCGATTGCGCCGGGCCGAGATACATGGTCGCCTTCGGATCCGAAGTTTGGCGGTTTTTGGGAAGGCGGCACCCACTGGAGTGAAGTTGTTGCCAATCATGCCGATGAATTCTTTAGCGATGCGAAACAGCGTAACGAACCGTTCTTTATGTACCTGGCCTTCAACGCACCACACGATCCGCGCCAGTCGCCGGCGGAATACGTTGACAAGTACCCGCTGGACAAGGTCGCGGTGCCGGAAAACTTTCTATCGATCTATCCGTACGCCGAGCCGATGGGTGCCGGCAAAGGATTGCGTGATGAAAAATTGGCTCCCTTTCCCCGCACACACCATGCAGTGAAAGTGCATCGCCAAGAATACTACGCGATCATCACACACATGGACACGATGATCGGCAGAATCCTGGATGCCTTGGAGGCAACGGGAAAAGCCGACAACACTTGGATCTTCTTCACGGCTGACCACGGGCTGGCCGTGGGACAACACGGCCTGTTTGGTAAACAGAATTTGTACGACCACAGTGTCCGCGTTCCATTTTTCGTGGTCGGGCCCGGGGCAAAAGCGGGAGCAAAAATCGACCAGCCGGTTTACCTGCAAGACATCATGCCGACAACGCTGCAATTGGCGGGTATCAAAAAACCGGAACACGTTGAATTTTACAGTGTGTTGCCGTTGCTTGCCGGCCAGCCGAGTCCCTATCAGGCGATCTACGGTGGCTACTTGGAAAAGCAACGAAGCATTCGCACCGAACGGTACAAGCTGATCGTCTATCCGCAAGCAAAAAAACTGCGGCTGTACGACATCAAAAATGATCCCAAAGAAATGCACGACATGGCCGACACCGAATCGATGAAGCCCGTGATGAAAGAGTTGTTCGCGAGCCTACAGAAACTGCAAGCCGAGCTGAATGACGAAGTCGACTTAAGGGACTTGGCACCGTAGCTCTGAGCTGTTCGATAACATCAACGTGACAGGCGAGATTCAAACGCCCGCCAGGCGGTTCAGTAGCGTGGTGTCTTTGCTGGACGGTCGCATCGGGTCGGCGCCGAGCGTGCCAATGATCTGTTGCGGATAGTCCGATGATTCGGCTCGCAAACGCATGTCGCGGGCGTGTTCCAATCGAGCGTGCAACCTTAACTCGTGAACCGATTCACTGTGTGAGGCCGATGCCATGAACTTGTTCAAGCGAACTTCGAAGCCGCGCCAATGCTCGACATCGCGATCTTTCTTTTCTTGCAGTCGCCGCTGATACCAGTTGCTATTCAGTAGCGACTGGCGAGTGAATAAATTGCGAATCTCCGGATCATCGATTGTCTTCCCCTGATGATCGCCATGCACCATGATGTTCAGAATTGCCTGCAGCGGAGGGCAAGCCAATTCGTAACCGCCGTCGGACAGATACTGACCGGCGACACGTTGTTGGGCTTCAGCGATGTACAGGACACCGTCTGCAAAGGAGTCCAAATCCTGCAACTCCGGCTTTAGCAGTTCATCGGTGAAGACTTTGATCGGATTGTCAAACACCCGCGCCATGTAGGTGCGGACGAATTTTCGCGTGATCCGATAACCCAAGCGATTGGCCGGGATTGTCACGCCGTTGTGCTGGAAATCTTCCAGCTTTTCCAGCATTCCCGCGGCGATCATTTGTTGGGGATCGCGTTCGTTGGGCCCCATTCGACACCAGACTTCAGGGATCAATAGCGAAATGTCGTGGCCGACTTGATAGCGCGGCCCGACGTGGCCGGCTGCCGTGCTGAATCCTCCCAATCCCGTCAAGATCATCGATGTGATGATTGCGTTCAGGTCGATTGCCGGACTGAGTGCATTGAATGGTCCTTTCGTCAGCGCTCCTTCGCTGCCGGCGCCCGTGGTGCTGGGACTCTTGCCGGTCAAGGAGCAAACGTAGTCCATCAACAATTCCGGCAGCTCTTGATAATGCAGCGGAGAATAGACGGCCAACGACCGGAAACCAGCAACCGGATCGGGCGGGTTGTTACGGCGGCCGCTGAGGATAGCGCCAACCGGTACCGGTACGGCCCCATCCGCGGGTAAACAGCGATGCAACTGAATTCCTCGCATGGCGACGTACGTGTCGCGGGCATTGGCCATGTCGGGGCGGTCTTGCAAATATCGCGGATTCTTGGTGCGGGAACCGTCCACAATTCGTGGATCGGCGGTGCTGACAACGTAGCCTTCGTCGTGTTCCACCGCTTTCATCAACAAGCTTTCCATCGGTCCGGTGAATTTATCAAACTCGATCGCATCGGCCACGATCGCTCGGACTTCATCCATTGATAACGGCTGAAAGTTGCTGATAAAGTTGCCTGGCTGCGAAAGATCGAACTCGGTTTGCCGATCCAAACCGCGATGCACCGCATCATCGGGGCGTTGGAACAATCGATATTCGCAGTTTTCGACAAACTTGTAACTGTCTGCCGGCAACAGCGCCGGGCCAACTTCGCCGACAGACTCCGCCGGCACCACCACGCTGCAACTAATGTCGTCTTCACGTTGCACTTTTGCCGCGGCGATGAAATCCTGGCGCACTTTAAACGTTCGCCATCGCGAATTGTCCAAGCCAACACGCAAATACGTTCCGACCAAGGCGCGGTCGCCAAGTTTCAATTCGTGGCCCGGGGCACCATTGACAATGTCAACGGTGAAATGTTCTTGCCAATTCTGTTCCATTCCGGGACGCGTGAAACGTTTGATGATCAGTGCCATCGAATAAACGTGCTCGGGTATCGAACGCAGCCAATCGTTGTACTCGTCTTTGTAATCGGGCGAGGGCGTCAGCAATTGAATCACGCTGCCCAGGCTGCGACTGGGATCGAGGACAGGCCGGCTGGGCCGTTCGGTGTAGTCTTTGCGACCGATGTAGGCTTCCGACCAACGGTCGTGATAGGAACGAGAAAAAATCTGGTCCAAGACCTCAAAGTCCTTTTCTCGATCGGCGACAAAGATCGGACCGTACAGCATGTAGTCGCGAATGCTCTTACTGATTTCGCTCTTGCCGCCGCCGCTGACGGTGCACGGTTTATGACAAAAAACTCCTTCGCCGACCGTGCCAACCAATCGCCAAGACGGCGCGTTGGAGTGTTTTTCCAAGCGAATTTTGTAGCCGCTGGGAGCGATGTAAATGTTCTTTGGCGATAGCGGAATCCGATGTTCTACTCCCTCCCGTGTCCACTTGATGCAGCGTTCATTCAAGGTTGCCAGGGAATCTTCGGGGATGTAGATCACGGTGGGATCATTCAGGTCGACGCCATAGCCTTCGGGCTGGATGTCGATGAACGAACCGTAATCACGGGCCACGTCGTCGAAACGGCGACCGTTGTAGCGCCGGCTATTGACTTGGAATTCGTCGCCAAGTGAATACGACGCAAACGCCAGGGCGCCGCCGGCGTGCTCTTCTTCCGTTCCACCCATCAAGTTAGTGGCGAAACTGATTTGTGTTTTGACTTCTTTCTTGCAGTAGCCGTAGTAATTGTCGGCAATCAGCGTCACCATCACGCCGGAAGCGTTGCGGCACGCTAATTTGAACGGCATGCCGTCGTTATACAGTTCCGATTCGTCCTTCCAGCACATCGCATCGCGACGCTGGCGTTCATTGGCGTCATCCCAGTGCGGCAGCCCAAGTTCTTTTTTGGTCAACTGTGTTAGGTGTGTCGCCAGAATCACGCAACCGGTGTGCCCGCTCCAATGATGCACGTCCAAGCCGGCGTCATTTGCCGCGATCAGCGGATCTCCGGCGTTGCCGAAGATCGATTCCACAAAATCAAGATTGCTGACCAGCGTGCCGGGCGCGAAAAACCGTGTTTCCAGCGACTTCGATTCGCAAAATCCGGAGACGCCAGGACAGACCAGCGGTCGCAATAACAGGGATACCCAGGTGTAGGCCGGATGCTGTGAATTCGCCGTGTACGGCAACAACATCAAATCACGCGGCGGATTCATCGCCGCCTGGAAGAGGCGTACGAAGACACATTTGGGCACGACGCGTTTATCGCCTGGAATTGGCAAGCCTCCGGCCACGATGTGGAATGTTCCCGCGGTGGTTCGCCGATCAGCGCGAGGATTATTCAAGATGCCGTTCAAACAACGATAGGAACTGACCAAGTCGTTCTCGAATTTGTGACCGTCCACCGGCAGACTGAACTCACGAGCCATTCCGTGCCGGTCCAGCGTCAATGAACGGCCGGGCAACCGCAGAACTTCGCCATCCAGCACATCTTGAAAATATTCGTTCAGGAAAGTCTCAATCCGCGCATCGACCGGCGCGAGATGCCCCGAGAGCAGCCGATTCTTTTCACGCAAGCTGTCCAAAATCCCCGCGGAAAAAGCGGTCATTGAATGCGCGTCTTGATTGTCCTCAGGTGACGGCAAACCAGCGGACGCGAGTTGCAACGCGAGATATGCTTTCAAGTGCTGACGCTCGACCGGTTCATTCGCCGCCTGTTTGTCCCAGCCAACGGCGCGTTGCAGTTTCTCAGGATCATTCAGGAGCGCCATGGGACTCTGTCTCCAATCTTTAAGAACGAATTTGATATGCTGACCATGGGCAGCGGCACTTTATTATGGCCGGGAAAAAAGGGGTCAGACACCAAAAGCCGGAACGGCCCTTCGGGTGCTTTGCACTTTTGGTGTCTGACCCCTTTTTTCCCATCGCTTAACTCGCTCCAAGTGCCGCGCGCTGACTAGCCATCAAAGATACCACAATCGGGCAGATTAGCACGTAGCGCACGTGCGACTGGACGCGTCGTCACCGCATTTGGTGTCCAGGCGGGGTGACGCGATGTCTCACTGCGTTGGAGTGATTGCCATTATGCGGTTATCATGGGGCCGCTTGCGACCGCAGGCTGAATTCGATCACTCATTTTTCGGCCCGCTCACGCTTCACCACGAATCAATCACTTCAATCCAGGAATCGCCATCGATGCGTCACTTTTCTTATTCGTTCACGTTTGGCCTGTTATGCTGCCTGCCGCTGGCGAACTCAGCCACCGCCGCCGGGCTGGGGGTGACGCCCGCCGATCAGTTTCGCACGCTACAGGGATTCGAGGTGGAACTGTTGTACGAGGTTCCCAGCGAAACTCAGGGATCATGGGTCAGTTTGACGGTTGATCCCAAGGGCCGCCTGATCACCTGCGATCAATACGGCGGACTGTACCGGATCGATGTGGCGGGGGCTCAGGCGAAAGTCGAAAAGCTGGAGATCGAGTTTACAGGTGCGCAGGGATTATTGTGCGCATTCGGTTCGTTGTACGCCAACGTCAATCACAAAGGAGGCATTTCAGGCGTGTGGCGGCTGACCGATACCGACGGTGATGACCAATACGACAAGAAAGAGCACATCTTGCCGCTCAACGGTGGCTCAGAACACGGTCCTCATGCTTTGATTCTGACGCCGGACGGAAAAAGGATTCTGACGTGCGCCGGTAACAACACCGAACTGCCGGAGGACATGGCCCGCTCGCGAGTGCCAAAAAACTGGGATGAAGATCACTTGCTGGGACGCATGCCCGACGCCCGCGGTCACAACGCCAGCCGCATGGCGCCGGGCGGGTTTATTCTCTCGATGAATCCGGAAGGCAAAGACCTCGAGCTGATCGCCACCGGCTTTCGCAATGAATACGACATCGCATTGAATCACGACGGCGAACTGTTTACCTACGATGCCGATATGGAATGGGATGTTGGCACACCCTGGTACCGCCCGACGCGGATCAATCATGTAATCAGCGGCGCGGAGTTTGGTTGGCGAAACGGCACTGGCAAATGGCCGGAATATTATCCCGATTCGTTTGGTTCGGCAGTCGACATCGGTGCCGGATCGCCGACGGGAATCTGTTTCGGCTACGGGACGAAGTTTCCCCCAAAGTATCAGGAGGCATTATTCATTTGCGATTGGAGTTACGGCAACATTCACGCCGTCCATCTGAAACCGGACGGCAGCAGTTACACCGGAACCTACGAGACGTTTGCCACCGCCGCACCGTGTCCGGTCACTGATCTGGCCGTCCATCCCGATGGGATGCTGTATTTCACGATAGGCGGCCGGCGTACGCAAAGCGGGCTGTACAGAATCAAATACAGCGGAAATGAAGACGACAACACGGAAGAAACCGCAGAATACGAGGTGGACATCAAGTCACAGCTTCGCGCTGATCGTCACCAGATGGAAGCCTTGCATCTGAAGAAGGCGAGTGAACAGGAGTTGCAAGCGGTCTTTGATAACCTTGGCAATACGGACCGAGGCATTTCATTCGCGGCCCGAATCGCTTTGGAGCATCAAGACATTGATGTCTGGCGAGAAAACGTCATCCAGTTGGAAAACGCACAAGCAAGAATCTTGGGCGTCATCGCGCTGGCTCGCAACGGCGAAGCGGCCGACAAGCAAGCCGCTTTGTCCGCACTGACTTCCTTGAATTGGAACGATTTATCCGCCGGCCAGCGGATCGGCTTACTCCGCGCTTACGGTTTGATCGGAATTCGGCTTGGCAAGATCGAAGGCGACCAGGCCGCCCCGATCTTGAAGCAAATCGGCAAAGCGTTTCCGACGGGTGATAACCGTGTCGATCGTGAACTCGCCCAAGTGCTGGTTTATTTGCAAGCACCGGATGCGGTTCGGAAGATCGTTCGTGAAATGAAGCAATCACCCAGTCAGGAAAATCAGATTCACTATGCCATGACTCTGCGCAATGCGCGTCAAGGCTGGAACCCGAAGTTGTATCGTGCCTATTTCAGCTGGTTCAACGACATTCAGTCGGCTCGCGGCGGCATGTCGTTCGGCGGTTTCATCGAAAATATCCGCAAGGCTGCACTGGAAAATGTCCCCAAACCAATGCAGCAACCATTGGCCGATGTGTTGAATCCGCCAAAGAAAGCAAGCGAAGCAGTCGCTGAGAAACCGCGTGAATTGGTACAGCAGTGGAAGGTGGATGAGCTGCTGGATGCCGTCACCGCTTCAAGCCACTTGCCTGATTTCCAGCGAGGCAAAGAAGTCTTCGCGGCGGCCCAATGTTACAAGTGTCACCGGATGGGCGTGCAAGGCGGCATCCTGGGACCTGACCTGACCGGTGCCGGAGGCCGGTTCAGCCCCAAGGATCTCTTGGTATCGATCATCGAGCCGAACAAGGTGATCAGCGATCAGTACGCGGCGACACAGTTTTTGACCGATGATGGAAATATCATTGTCGGCCGCATCGTCAATATGAATGGCGATCAACTTCGGGTGATGACCAACATGCTGGATCCGTCCAGCCTGGCGACGATTAAACGGAGCAGCGTGGAAGAAGCGATGCCGGCCACCAACAGCATGATGCCGGCGGGCTTGCTGGACACGTTTAACCAACAAGAGATCGCCGATCTGATTGCTTACTTGCGTGCGGGTGGACGTGAGAACCATCCGATTTATCAGAAGACAATCGCCAAGCAGTAGGTTGCTATTTTCAAGGCAGAAATTGCGCGGTGTGCGGCATTTTGTAGGCCAGGACTTGTTGTTTGGCAGCGGAATTGCCAGGATCAGTGCTGGCCTACATATTTCATACGGTCACCCAAACGCATCCTGATCAGCAAGTCATTTAGGGCTGCTTTGCCGGTCGCCTGTTCCGGCAACTTGGAGCCGCTGGCCGCCTGCTCGAGTTCGCAGACCAACCGATCGAATTGTTTGGCGTGAAAGTCAACGTCAGCTGCGCGCCAAACCGCCTTTTCGGGTCCGGCCAGTTTTTTCGTGGTTAGTCTAGCCTTACCGTTGCAGCCCGCTTCGCTCCCATGAATCCCGACCTTGTCGGATCCGATTTTGACGGTTGTGGCCGATTTTGCGATGACATCAGTTGGTCCCGCGGCTTCGTTCCCGATCGGCGTGAATTCGCACATTCGATCGCGGCAATTCTGCCGTTGAAGTAAGATGAAAGTTCACCTAAGTCGAATCGATGACGGAGAAGTCGATCTGTTGACGCTCCAGTGATCCATCTGAGGTGGAGGAATCCTACGGCTTTCGCTCTGCCAGGAATTTCGTTCCACACGAGTTTGATCTGGATGTCGGTTTGTTGGTGGATTTGAAATCACGCGGGCACGAGATTGGCATCCAGGGCTACAAACACGAGGGACGATTTTTTGAGTCCGCCCGCACATTCCAACGCAGAACATCGCCCATCAACCAGGCATTGCATGATCATGAACTTATCGGTTTTCGGGCGCCGATGCTTCATCGCTATATCACATGGATGCAGGCCCTGGACATCGAATACGATGGCGGAATGTGCCCAATTGATTTTGCTTCGTGATTTGCAACCAACTACAACATTGTTGAATGACAACGACAGTTGATACCTGTGAATTCCGTATTGTATCACCCCAATACCCGACGTGGGATGCGTACGTAGAACGACATACCAAAGGGTCTATCTTTCATACCTCGGCGATGATCGATGTCTTTCGCAGGACTCGTGGACTGGAACCCCACGCGTACGCGGCAACAGATGCCGATGGTAACATTGTGGCAATGTTGGTCAGCTGTCACGTGAAGACACTGAACCAACTGGCCGCCATGTCATCCAGGGCCGTTCAGTACGCAGAACCTCTTTGCAACTCCGATCCGGTAGGCATCGCGGCCTTAACGCAGTTGGTCCGCAAGGCAGACCAAGGACTGAGGATGCGGGCCCTGTTCTCCGAAGTGCGTTCGATTTGCGAGCCTGGTCCTGAGAAAGAGGTCCTGGAAAGATGCGGCTACCAACATCGCGACTTTATCAACTACGTCGTTGATCTTCAGCAGGGCCGTGAACAGCTGTGGAAGTCGCTACACAAGCGGATGCGTCAAAAGATTCGAAGCACCCTGCGTAGGGGCATTGTCTTGCGCGACGATAACACACGCGAGGGCGTCACGCGTCTTTACTCGCTGCTGCAAGCCAGCTACGGAAAGGCTCACATTCCTCTGGCTGATCGAGAGCTGTTTCTGAACACGTTGGAGCGTTTGCCGGCGGAACAGGTACGGATTCGCACCGCCTTCAAGGATGATGAACCCGTTGCCTCGATTATCTCACTCATTTTTCGCGACCGAGTATTCTCCTGGTACGGTGGAACGCTACGTTTAAACGGCATTTCCCCATTCGCCTGCATCGTCTGGGATGACATGGCGTGGGCTGCTGAGAATGGCTACGCGTTCTACGATTTCGGCGGCGCCGGATGGGCGTCGAAGGATTACGGACCACGCCGATTCAAAGCGCAATTTGGTGGTGAAGAAGTTTGTTATGGTCGGTACTGGATGCCCTACTCCCAAGTTCGGCTTAGTATTGCCGAATGGGCTTACGGAGTTTCTCGATTGCTTGGAGTCTGGTCTCACGCAAAACGCGGTTGAGGGTCTTTGCGCGAATATGAGAAATAAATCCGATCAAAGTGAACCGCAACGGTCCCTGGGCAAGGGCGGGCAATCACGCTGGCGCCGGCGTGTGATGTTCCCATTAATCGCAATTGGCATGGGGATGTTGTGCGCATTCATCATCGCGGAAATATCGTTGCGGCTGCTGGTCGATCCGGAAGCAAAACGACTGGCAACCTACGACGCGACGCTCGGATGGAAAGGGCGGCCCAACGGCGACGGTCTGTATGTCCGGAAAACCGACGACATTCGCGTTCCCTTTCACTACAACAACCTCGGTTTTCGTGACGAAGATGTGGCGGCCAAGCCAGAGCATGGCCGGCGCATACTGATATTGGGCGACTCGTTTATCGAGAATCTCGAAGTTGAGTATGAAAAGACGTTTCCCTTTCTTCTTGAGCAGCAAGTCAAACTACGGTCTCGCGAATGGGATGTTGCCATTGTTGGCTCGCAGGGCTACTCGACTGCACAGCAACTGCTGGCCTTTCGCAGTTACCACGACGCGATTTCTCCCGATGTGGTCTTGCTATGTTTCTACTGTGGAAACGACTTTGAAGACAATTTGCGACGCCGATTTGCCTTCCTGGACGAACAGGGCGAACTTTGCATCCCCGAGAACAACGGATCGATCTGGAAACATCGAGCACGCTGGCTGCAACGCTGGCTGTACGAGTCGTCGCACGTCGTTTATTTACTCAAGAACGGTTTTCAGTCGCTGACCAACGTCAGGCTCAAGCCTGCATCCAAGTCGATTGTTGATGCAGACGAGGAATACAAACTACGGATCACCGCAAAGCTGCTGCAGCAACTGGCCCAGGAAGCAAATGCCGCGGGCGCGGAATTTGGCATCGTGGTTATTCCGTTCCGGGACGATCTGACCAGCGGCAATGTTCAAGCCCAATCATTCGTCGCCAGGTTATGCGAAGATCGTCAGATTCCCTGCCTCGATCTGTCGCCCGTGCTCTCAACGGACGACTATTTCAAAACGGATATTCATTTCAACATTAAGGGTCATCAGATCGCCGCGCAAGCCATCAACGAATTTCTGGCGACTTCGTTCCAGACGCATCCCTGAGTGTGAATGCGATGCGAATTGCTTTTCTTACCAACAAGACAACGAGCGTCAACCTGCCCCTGTTTGAACACCTTGTCGGCAGCAAAGATCACCAACTGGCGCACACATTTTTTTACGATACCGTCAGCGAATCCTGTCAGTCCCCGCTTGCGGTGATTGCAAGACTGGGAGCCCGACGGGTCGCCGTCAAGATGTGGCAGACCGTTACGGGCGCGGCTAGAACGGGACTGGGAAAGTTTTTGGGAACACATTGCACGCAACTTCGCTCGCCTTATGAGTTGGCGGTCGCGCACAAGCTTCCCCACTCAGTAATCAAGGACATGAACGATCCGGAAACGATTGGTTTCCTCAGTGACTTGGACGTTGATGTGCTGATCGTTTGCGTTTGCAAGAACATCTTGCGAAAACAGGTGTTGTCGTTACCCGGAATCAGCTACGTCAACATCCATCCTTCGCTGCTGCCGAAATACCGCGGACCGGCACCCACGTTCTGGATGCTATACAACCGGGAGAAAGTTACCGGCATTACGTTCCATTTGATGACGACGAGGATTGACGAAGGACCGATCCTGGCACAGGCATCAATGCCGCTCGATCTGTCCATGAGCGAATCCCAAATTGAGGGTGAGTTGTTTAAAGTTGCAGCAACCGTGCTAGGGGATGTGTTGCAGAACCTGCACGAGAACACTCCGCCAAACACGTTAAGCGTTCAGCAGACTGACGCCAGCTATTACACCTTTCCAACCCCAAGGCAGCGTCGCGAACTGACCAGGATGATGAATCTTCGCAAATCATCCTCCCGGCACTCTGGCTCAAGTGATCCATCCTTCGAGGACAACGAGGCTGATGTCCCGGCCGCTCCACTTGTCTGTCCTGCGGAATCGACAGAAACTGCCAAGACGAGTTTGCCTCAGCAGAACTGATCACCGGTATTCAACCAGACCCACCCCAGGCGGTGCGGAGCACTGGTTGGTTACTGGATTCGAGCGTCGGCGGACAAACGATCTCCTGGCCTACATGCTGTCACGCAAACGCATCCTGACCAGCAAGTCGTTCAGGGCGGCTTTACCGGTCGCCTGTTCCGGCAAATCGGAATCACTGGCGGCCTGCTCTAATTCGGCGACGAGCCGATCGAATTGTTTGGCGTGGAAGTCAACGTCGGCTGCGGGCAATACCGCCTTTTCGGGTCCTGCCAGTTTTTTCGCGATCAGTTCGTCAATGAAACTCAGGCGAGCAACTTCGTTCAGCCTGACGAGGTTGGCCTCGACGTCGCCCGTGCGCATCAAATGGATTCCAGTCAGCAACACACGGTAGACATACAGCAACGGTTTTACTCTCGGCGGCTTCTCCTTTTGAAATAATTTCCACTGCGTCGCGGCGAAACCAAGGTAGTGATGCGCATGATGCCTGGTGATGCAAGTGGCGGCGATCGTCTTGAGTTCTTCATGCTCGGGAGTTGTGTAGACAACTAACGGCGAGAATACCTGTTCCAGCACATAGCCGTTCTTTTTCAGCATCAGGCCAAAGAATTTCTTGGCGTCGTGCGTTACCAGATCGATCTCCAGGCCATCGTAAACCCCTTCCTTTTCAACCGTTTCGCGACCGGCATCCAAGCTGACGACTTGCTCCAACGGCAACAGGTGAACGCCGCGCAGGTCAAAATCGGAATCAGGCGAGGGAAATCCGTACAAATGCGCGCCGCTGATGGTGGCAAACAGCAGCGGGAAAGGATGTAGCCGCACGTGCGACATCAATTTGTCGTTCTCGATCATGGCAACTTGTCCTGCAGAGCAAGCCGCCGTGCTTTGATCAACAGCGCGTTGGCACGCTCGTAGTCGGGCCGTTCGGGAAGCATTGTTCGCTCGAAAGCCAAACTGAATTCCTCTTGAAGTTGCAATCGCCAGCTTTCCACCTGATCAAATGCTGTGCTGCCCGCCTTGATCGCCAACAATCGGTCGCGGTGCTCGCCGACGGTCACTTCGACAAACCCTTTCGTCAGCACGTTGATTCCCGACAACAAGAGGCGAATCAAGTGCATCACGTGCTTCCATTTCACCTGTCCTTGGTTGCGAAGATCGGTTTGCATTTTCTTGAACTGTGACGCCACATAACCGCTGTAAGTTTGGAAGACGAGCTTGGAAAGAAACATTTGCCGGTTCGCCAGCAGCTCTTGAGCCAAGGGGGTTGCGGTTTCCACGATCGGCGAATAGAGACATTCCAGCACGTTTGGATTTGCTTTCAGTGCCAAGGCAATGAACTTCTGCAGTTCCCAATAAGCCTCCTGCGTTGACTCGTTCTCCAATTGTTCGGGCACGCCGTACAACGACCACTGCAGATCCGCCGGTGGCAGGTAGATGCCGCGTCGGTCAATATCGGACCCTTCATCATCCAGTCCGTACGCGCGTGAACCGATGACGCATCGAAAGATCACTCGATCAAACAGTTGGTGGTTCGCCAGCATTTCTTCGCTGTCATTCATTTCGCCTGTTTTGTACTCGGCCAGCAAGACAAGCTGGTCGTGGCGAATCGCCGCCTCGAATCCATCCAAGAAGCGGATGCGGTAGGAATGATTTCGATCGGTCGGTGACTTGACGACAACACCGACAGCCCCCGACGGATGCGCAATACGATTATTGGAGCCCTGAACCGGCTTGAGCGAAACCACTTGGGTACCGACGGAATAAATCAAATTAGGATTTTCACGCACGTGAATTACTTACGTTTACCTGGTTGCTAAAGATTACATTTGGCCATGGAGGCAAATGTCAGGCGCGCCGAAAAGTACATTCTACGGGCATTGGTTCGGCTCAATGTTGCATCCACACGTCGAGTTGCTGCGACCCCGAAAAGTCGTTTTGGATTTGGCGATCGTGATTTCCCCTTGTATCTTGCGGTGCGTAGGTTGAGCGTAAACAACGAGAATTCCCGAGACTTGAGTATGGACGCATTCCCAAGCCTTTCTTTCATTCGACGAAAATAGCATGATCAACGGAAGAGAAGGTTGGCGAGGGAACATCGTCCCGGCGATCGTTGTGGTGCTGGTCAGCATTCCGCTCTCGATGGGAATCGCCATCGCCTCGGGGGTGCCACCTGTTCTTGGTTTGGTCACGGCCATCGTTGGCGGCATGATCATCGGGTCACTTGCCGGCAGTCCGATTCAGATCAGTGGGCCGTCCGCCGGTCTGGCAGTGATGGTGCTGGAGATTGTGACCGGTCGCGGGCTCGAAGCCTTGGCTGTGATTGTCATGATCATGGGAGTGCTGCAGATCGCTTCGGGACTGCTGAGACTTGGCCAGATGTTCCGCGCGGTTTCTCCGGCCGTCATCAACGGAATGCTCGCCGGGATTGGTGTGCTGATTCTGTCGGCTCAATTTCACGTAATGGTCGATGACGATCCGAGATCGACGGGATTGGCAAACTTGCTCAGTATTCCCGAATCCATCTACAAAGGAATCGGTGGTGACGTTCCGCATCGTTGGGCCGCGTTTATCGGTGTATTAACGCTTTTGGTTCTTGTTGGAATGCCAGCCATCCGAAAGGGTTTCCTGGCCAAACTCCCTGCGCCCTTGGTCGCGGTGATCGTGGCAAGTTTCGTTGCCTGGATCTGTGATGCGCCGATACAGCTCGTCGACTTGCCCGATTCAGTGCTTACGGCATTGACGCTTCCGTCAGCTGAAACTCTCAGTCTGCTACGAGAGCCGGGCATTTGGGGCACAGCGATTGCGATGGCTTTTGTCGCCAGCGCCGAGACGTTGCTCTGCGCCAATGCCGTCGATGCCATGCACGAAGGTCCGCGGACGGACTACGACCGCGAGTTGCTGGCCCAGGGCGTCGGAAACTCGGTTTGTGGTTTGTTAGGCTCGTTACCTACCACTGGTGTGATCACGCGAAGCACAGCGAATGTACAGGCGGGTGCAACCAGTCGGCATTCCGCCATCATGGTCGGTGCATGTCTGTTGGTTGTGCTGGTGATCTTTCCACGGGCTCTGGAAGCGATTCCGCGGGCAAGCCTGGCAGCCATGTTGGTGCACGTTGGCTTCAAGTTGGTCAAGGGACGCTCCTATGCCGAGCTGCGTCGTTATGGTGAGAGTGAACTTGCGATTTTCGCGGCGACGCTTGCGATCATTGTCTCGGTAAATCTACTCACCGGGATCGTCGTGGGATTCATTCTTGCAGCCGCGAAATTGGTTGCATCGCAGCGAGAGAAGTTTCATAAGTTCGAGGTAGTTAGCGTCAAAGATGAGGAAACAGGGCAGACGCACCTGCATCTTCGAGGAGCTGCCTCCTTTTTGCGGCTGCCCAAACTGGCTGCTGCACTCGAGTCACTACCACACAAAGGGGAAGTCCATCTTCATGTTGAGGAACTGGAGTACATCGACCACGCTTGCTTGAACCTGCTTGATCGTTGGGAATTTGAACGGATTCGTGCGGAGGCTCCTGTGCGTGTCCAGTGGCAGACGCTGCATCATAGGTACCACGCCGGCAATCCGCTGGACCGGACGCCTGACGCGCACGCGGAACTACCCGAGCGAGAACACTTGCTTGATTTCCTGACGCCGGAGCGGATCATCATTGGTCCAGCTTTTGAAGACAAGTGGCAGGCCATCGACCAGATAGCCCATCTACTAACCGACTCCAAGAGTGGCGTGTCACACAAGGATTTGGTGGACGCCGTTAACCAACGCGAACACGAGGCATCGACATGCACCGGTCACGGATTAATGATTCCCCATGGTACGATCCCCGATGAATGTCCGCTGATGGGAGGCATGGCGATCTCGAAGCAAGGTTGGGACTTTGCCGCTGACGACGGAATGCGGGTTCATTGCGTCCTGCTGTTGGCAACGCCCGATGGTCAAGCGTCGCACCATCTAGCGGTTCTGGCAGCGTTTGCTCGACTGTTCATGTCCAAGGTCGATCTGCGAGAACAACTGATCGCCGCGACAAGACCAAGCGAGGCCTATGACTTACTCTTCGGCGAAGACGCCGTAACCGTCAACTACCCCATCGAATCACGTCCGAGCACATAGTCGCAAGGTCATGCCCCGCACTGAGCCTAATGTCTGGAGCACGAGCGTACTCAACTGGGAGCGATCGGAGCATCAAAATTCGCGCACATGGTTGTGTCAAACGGCCTCACCGAAGCGAGTTAGGGTCGAAGGGGGGCGGCAGACGCTAAACGACACCGAACACAAGGCCTGAGAGTGTGGTGGAGAACGTGAAAACCGAGACGTCGAAGTGGGCGAAGGATCACGAAGGTGGGTCATCAGTGGTTGCCCGGCAATCCGGGTACGGTGCGTTTTCCGTCAGTCACTCGTTGTTGGCGGCGGTTGTTGATTACAGACGTTCGATCCATGCCTCACTGCCGAGAACTTCGCTGATGAACATTTGCTGGGCAACAAGGATCGAGTTTTGAAGTTCCTGGGCGGTTGCCGAACCAGCCTCGTTTTGCACATCCAGCGTGCCGGTGGCATCACTTAAGAATTCGACTTTGTAACCGCGATGCATTGCCTGGCGGGCCGTTGTATCGCAGCACATGTGAGTCATGTAGCCGGCAATGCTGACGGCCTTCACTTCGTTGGCCTTCAACCACTCGTCCAGGTTCGTACCGGTAAAGGTGCCGGGCAATTGCTTGTCGATCAAGATGTCTCGAGGACGGTTTTCCACTTCCGAGTGCAATTGCCAGGCATCCGAACCCCGCCGGAAGATCGGCGAGTCAGGGTCGGCTTGATGATGCCGCACCACGGCGGTGGGAACATTGGATTTGGCTGCCTCGTCCATCACCTTAAGGATGTTTTCCAAATGACCGACAGGGTGGGTGATCGGCAGGGCGCCGTCAAAATATTCACGTTGCACATCAATTACCAAAAGAGCTCTTTTCATCGTATCACTTTGTCAGTTTGTTGTTTCATTTGTGACAAGTTCGCCGTGCTGCTGATCGGGGCGTCAGCGTTTATGCGGCACGTTCAAATCCAGCCACTGTTTGGCTGTTTCAGCCGGACGATTTCCGGTAGCCGCTTTGGTTAGCTTATTCTGTGCCTGCTTGATTCGCCGCTGCACCATATTGCTTTCGATGCACTCATCTTCCTGCATTCCCAATTTGGTCAGGATGTTACGCACGTTTGCACCGGCGAACATTTCCATTAATCCGTCGTCTAGCGAAACATGATAGGTAACTCGGCAACGACACGGTAGGTCGTCGGCAAATCCGGCCAGCACTCGTTCGTCTTCCGAGACCAACGGATGTCGTTCCGCGACGATCAAATCGATGACCGTATTTTCATCGACTTCAAAGTTTGCGGCGATCGATGATGACAGATCGGATGCACGGACGACCAACGCGGGAACCTCTCCCTGGTAGTCCTCCAACAACGATTCAAGTTCGGCTTGCACGTCGCCAAAATGAGCCACCAGCAAGATCGCTGCGCTGCGAGAATTGGATTTCCGCACCAAGTCCTGCCGGACGCCCTTCCATTTGGCCGCCGCCGTCAACCAAACCGCATCCGGAGCAATGTCTACATTGGACGGCCGCTGCGGCTTCTCACCAAACAAATTGCTCAACCAACCCATCGTTTGTTCTCCTGGCAGCAGTTCTAAGCTTTTCCCGCATCTGCGACTTGGAGCCCTTGAGTATAGGAAACATGCAGGCACCATACTTGGACGTGCAGAGAAATGCGCTGCCTGGGCCTGCTCAGCGGGTCCGCGGCGGGCGAGTTCACTTGGTTGCTTGAGCGATGATTTTCAGCCCTGCGGCGACGACGTTTTCCCGCCACGTTTCAGCTTTCGGACAAAAGCACTCCAACAATTCTCGTTTTGCTCGTTGGTATGTTGCATCTGTCGACCGATTATAGAAATGCACCCGGTTTTCCTTACGAAGCGAGGCCAGCACCCGAAGAGGCGAGTAGGTTCCGAACTCGGCAGTCACGAATCGGTAATCGCGATCTTTGAATCGGTGCAGCAACCACGCACCCATCGCCCCCACAGCGACGTAGCCGACCGCGCCGGCGTCAGCGAGCGGTTCCACACGATCGCTGTCGAAAGTATTTCGGTACCAATCACATGCGGGGTTAGCCGCTGTGTGCAACAACGACAACCGGTAGTCAGAAAACTTGCCCAAGCCACTATGGAAATCGACGTGAACAATTTCCTGAGCGTTACCAAGCCAGGATTCGATGTTGTCTTGCACGATTCGCGTGGACGCGGTGGCTGTCTTGCCGCCAAAAAACAGACCCTTGGGGTACTCATATTGACCGCTCGCAACTGCTTCCCTGATCGCCGGCATTCCTGATTTCAGCAGGGTGTAAAGCGCGCGAAAAGTAAAAAAGTCGGCCCGTCCAGCCGGCGTCGCCGGATTGAGCAAGCCGTTGAGTTGGTGGTAGCCCGGCGGAGCTCCCGAGTAGTTGTCTTGGGTACGATGAAAATTGCGATTCAGATCCACATTGTCTTCGTTAAATCGTCTGAGGTTGTCGAAACCGTAAGGATTGATGGCGTGGATGAAGACCATCCGGATGTTGTCAAAATCCGCCGTCTTTCGGTCGCTGAGCCAGGCTGATTGAATGGCCGATCCAAAGAATCCTTCCACACCGTGAACACCAGAGGAAACGATAATCGCTTTTGCCGCATCCGAGCTTCCAATGGTTGCGATATCGATTGTCAGGTGCTTGCTGACGTCGATCGCATGGGCGGAACGTTCGGCATCCAAGCGGGAAGCGGCTTGGCGGAATCGATCGCGAGCTTGCTGATAGTTATCGGAAAAAAATCGGCTAGTCACGGGGACTCTTGCGAGCTTGTAGTACGGTCCACAACAAGTAACGCCACGGGCAATCAACAATCTCGAAACCGGCCTCGTTGAGCCAGCGCAGCTGATCGCCTAATGAGTCATGATGGTCGTGCTGCTGCTGGTGCTGCATCCACATCTGCCATTCTTCGTCGGTCGATCCCGCCGCCGAGGAGATTTGATGCCAGTTGTCGATATGACGTTGGTACAGATCGCTCGTCGCGCCGGCATGTTGGTCGACGTACGCAAACGTGCCTTGTGGTTTTAGCCAGCCGTGAATGCAGCGAAAAAGTTGTTGTTTCTCCGTTGACGTCAAGTGATGCACGGAGATGCTGGATGCGACCAGGTCAAAGGATTCGTCGTCATAGGCGAGGTTGCGAAAATCTTTTTGTTGAAAGTCAAGACGGTGATCGTCACCGAGACGCTGACGGCACTGGTTCAGTGATTCACCCGAGACGTCGACTGCCGTGATCGTCGCGTCAGGAAACTTTTCCGCCAACAACACCGTCAAGTTTCCGGTCCCCGTTCCGAGTTCAAGAATCGAATCGACAGCATGTGACTCCGGCAAGTAGTCCAACAAAGCCCACAACATCTCTCGATAGCGGGGAAAGCACCGCTCGATGGTCGCCGTGTAATCGTCGGTCAACGAGTCAAAGAAGCGGCCCACAGAGTTTGGCTGGTCATTCATTAAGTCAATCCTTTCCACCCAGCCAAGCCGCCAGAGCTTTCAAGTCGGCGGCGTCCATTGCCAATACTAAATCTTGTCGATGCAAACCGTGGATCGCCAAGATATGGTCCGCATGAAAGACAACGCTGTCGCCCAGGTTTACTTCGTGCAATCGCGATTCCACCAGAGGATTGTCGACGCGACCGGTGAACCAATCACCATCGCGTGCGGAGATCTGAACCCAAAAATCCTCGCCCCAGCCGCGGGACGGCACTTTCTGATCCGGCAACGGCACCAACGAAGCCGGATGTTCGTGCCTGAGAATCGGTTTTTTCATTTCGCCGTTGCACGACGGGCACGAACATTTCTGGGGAGCGTCTTCGTGGACCGAGAAACGAGGTGAATCGATACGTAATTCCACGAAGTGTCCCAAGGTCAAATGCTTCTTCAACACATCGTGCGGAATCTGAAACTGCTCGCCGTTTTCACGGTGCATCTGGACACCATTGACGAACTCGTAACCGTTGGCGAACTTCTGCCGCTGAAATCGGAGTTGTCGATCGTCTTCGCTCAATGAACCCCTCCAGGGTGAAAAACAGAAGAACATCCAATATCGAACAAGGAATGTCGAAGGACGAAGTAGTCGGGAACGGAGAACCGTGGTGGACCTATCTTAAGGGGGGGGCGAAGCGGGCGAGGCTCCCGCCCCCGGATCCGAGCAGGTTGATTTTTGAAGTCAGGATTATGCGAGCGGGCGAGTGCATTTATACTATCGCAGATGATTCCCCGCCTCGCCGTATTCTCCATCTTTGTCTTCTCCTTGCCAGCGGTCGCCGATGAAGCGGCTTCGCTGGAGCTTTTTGAAGATCACGTGCGACCGACGTTGTTGGACCAGTGCATCCGTTGCCACGGAGAAAAGAAACAGCAAGCGGGATTGCGGCTCGATTCCGCCGAGGCCTTGTTAGTGGGTGGCGATTCGGGGCCGGCCATCACGCCGGGTGATCCGGACGCAAGTCTGCTGGTCCAGGCGATTCGCTACGACAATGTCGAATTGGAAATGCCGCCCCGCGGCCGGCTTGCTGACAAGACGATAGCGGCCATCGAAAAGTGGATCCGGCTCGGCGCCCATGACCCCCGCGTGTCCGGTCAGTCGCCCAGCAGCTTGCACACGACCAAGCCAACATCGCCCAGCGTCGAAGAAGGCCGCAGCTTCTGGTCTTTCCAAGCAATCAAGAATCCAATTCCTCCCGACGTCGATCAAGCCGACTGGCCACTGACCGACATCGACCGATTCATTCTGGCCCGGTTGGAGCAACAGGGACTCAAGCCAGTGGTGGATGCGAATCGCGAGAACTTGATACGGCGTCTGTACTATGACTTGATCGGTTTGCCGCCGACGCCTGACCAGATTCACCAATTCGCCAACGATCTTTCCCACGACGCTTACGAGCGACTGGTCGACGGGCTCTTGGATTCGCCGCATTTTGGTGAACGTTGGGGCCGGCATTGGTTGGATGTCGTCCGCTATGCCGAATCCAGCGGCGGTGGTCGCACGCTGCTGTTTCCCGATGCCTGGCGATATCGTGATTACGTGATTGACTCATTCAACGACGACGTGCCTTTTGACCGCTTTATTCGCGAGCAAATCGCGGGCGACTTAATCCAGTGCGACAACTGGCAAGACAAACGCCGCAATCTCATTGCCACAGCCTTTCTATTGCTGGGGCCGACCAATTACGAATTGCAAGACAAAGATATTTTGGAAATGGACATTGTCGATGAGCAACTTGACACGATCGGTAAAGCGTTGATGGGAATGACGATCGGTTGTGCGCGTTGTCACGATCACAAATTCGATCCGATTCCGGCCCATGATTACTACGCCCTGGCGGGCATCCTGAAAAGCACCAAGGCCGTTATTCACTCTAATGTGTCGACTTGGAACAAGATTGAGTTGCCCTTGCCGCCGGAGGAAGAGGCCATCATTCAAGCCCACCAGGACCGCATTGCCGACACAACACAACGACTCGCCGATGCTACCAAAGCCTGGAAGCAGGCCGGCGGCAAGCCGAACAAGAATGCGAAGGCTTTGTCAATCGCTGCCGGCTCGCTGCCAGGCATCGTCGTTGACGATACAGCGGCCGAAAGCATTGGTGAATGGATGAAATCAACGTCCGTCGGCCAATTTATCGGTGAGAGCTACATTCACGACAAAACCGAGAACAAGGGCGAGAAGCGAGTTGTCTTCCGACCCAAACTGCTCAGCCCTGGCGAGTATGAAATCCGCATCAGCCACACGCCGGCGACCAATCGATCAACATGCGTGCCCGTCCACGTACATCACTCCGACGGCGAATCAATCGTAACCATCGACCAAAAGAAACCGGCGCCAATTGATGGAGTGTTTACATCACTGGGTACGTTTCGACTTGATCCGGCAGCAGATCCGCGCGTGGTTGTTTCCAACAAAGGCACCGACGACGGTGTGGTGATTGCCGATGCCGTGATCTTCATCGCCAAAAACTCGGCTTCTGCGGAGTCATCCAAGCAATCACCGCCCAAAGCTGACGATCCAGCCAATCCAGAAAGACTGAGCGAACTTGAGAAAGCGGTCGACGCCTTGAAGGCTGAATTGGATGCTTTGCAGAAGTCGGCACCGAAACGACCGATTGCGATGGCGTGCGCGGACGAGAACGAGCCGGCCGACATTCACTTGGCAATTCGCGGCGTCGTGCACAATCAAGGTCCGCTGATCCACCGCGGCGTGTTGCAGGTTGCGTCCTCGAGCGGCTTCCCCGAGATTTCGGCCAAGCAAAGTGGACGTGCAGAACTTGCCCAATGGATCACCAATCCCGCTCACCCGTTGACAGCGCGGGTGTTGGCAAATCGCGTTTGGTATTGGCTGATGGGGCGCGGTCTGGTACCGACCGTCGATAACTTTGGCAGCACGGGTGCGCGGCCTTCGCATCCGCTGTTGCTGGATCATTTAGCGTACTCGCTCATCGACCAAGGTTGGTCTGTCAAGAAAATTGTGCGACGAATTGTGCTCTCCCGAGTTTATCGGCTCAGCACATCCGCCAATGCTGCAGATGCTGCAATGGATCCCGAGAACCGGCTGTTGTGGCGAATGAACCGCAAACGTCTTCGTGCCGAAGACATTCGCGACACGCTGTTGTTCGTTGGCGGAACACTCGATTTGGCTGGCGGTGGATCAACGATCAAGCCAGGCACGAGCATCGAGTATGGTTACCAATTCACTGACAAGCGACGTAGCGTGTATCTGCCGGTCTTCCGAAACACGTTGCCTGAAATCTTCGAAGTGTTTGATTTCGCGGATCCAAATATCCAGCAAGGCCAACGGACGGAGAGCACGATTGCTTCGCAGGCCCTATTGATGATGAACCACCCGCTGGTGATTGAGCAATCGGAGGCGGCAGCAGGGCGGATGCCGGAGGATTTTCAATTTGACACAGTCGCCGGCGTTCAACATGCTTATTACCAGGTGCTGGGACGTGCCCCCAGCCCCGCAGAGCAAAACGTGGCTGTCGACTTTGTCGATTGCGGAGGGCAAACGCCCAGCCGGCAAGCGCGCTGGGCGATGCTGTACCAAACCTTGTTGGAGTGTGTTGATTTTCGCTACTTGAATTAGATCGCCGTCGAGGTGAACTTAATAAAGTCGTCGTTTGCGCCGCCAACGAACGGGGAAGGTCAAGCGCGTTCGTGCGCAGAGCGAACGACGACTTTCAGCAAACGACGACGATGTGGACCCCTTAATATGCAACCAGCAAGCCCCATCAACATCAATCGACGATCGGCTCTAAAGTCCTTTGGCTGCGGCTTTGGTTTCTTGTCGGCAGCCGCCTTAGCGCACCAGCAAGCACTCGCCGCCGTCGCTAATCCGCTAGCAGCCACGCAGCCTCATTTTCCAGCCCGCGCGAAGCGGGTGATTTTTTTGTTCATGCAGGGCGGACCAAGTCACGTCGATACCTTTGATCACAAAGCACTGCTCAGCAAACACAATGGCGAAATGCGGGAATTCGATGATGCCCGCACTTTGGCCAAGACCAGACAGATCGTCAAACATCGTATCTTTCAATCGCCCTGGAAGTTCAAGCAGTACGGCGATTGTGGGCAACACGTTTCCGAACTGTTTCCACATATCGCGCAGCATGTCGACGATCTTTGCTTCCTGAAAGGCATGCACACCGACGGTGTTGCGCACGGTCCGTCAACCTTGTTCTTGCACACCGGGTCGATCAACTTGGTGCGCCCGTCCGTCGGTTCTTGGGTGCTGTATGGGCTGGGCACTGAGAACGAAAACCTGCCAGGCTTTGTGACGATCCAGCCATCGATGGGCAATGGCGGGCCGCGAAACTACAGCAACGCTTTTCTGCCTGCGCACTTTCAGGGAACCGCCGTGGGACGCGCCGGTGTACCGGCAGAAGATGCGAAGATTCGCAACCTGGTGAACAAGAATCTCTCGCCTGCTGGTCAACGTCAGCAGTTCCAATTGCTTCGTGAATTGAACAACTTGCAGTTGGAGAATCGCGGTGGTGATCAAAAGCTCGAGGCGGTCATTCACGCTTACGAACTCGCCTGGCGGATGCAGCAGAATGCGCCGGATATTTTGGATCTGTCCGCCGAGCCCGAACATGTGTTGCGAATGTACGGGATCAACCAGAAAGGCACGGACGATTTCGGACGTCAATGTTTGATGGCAAGACGCCTGGCGGAATCGGGAGTGCGTTACATCCAAGTCAACTACGGCGACAACACCAACAACCCGCGGTGGGACCAACACTCGAACTTGGAAAAGCACGCCGAGCACGCCTTCAACACCGACAAACCGGTTGCTGGCTTGCTGGCTGACTTGAAGCAGCGAGGTCTGTTGGAAGACACGCTGCTTTGGTGGGGCGGTGAATTTGGCCGCACACCGTACGCCCAAAAGAACGGCACTGGTCGCGACCACAATCCCTACGGCTTCACGAATTTCTTGGCCGGCGGCGGCACGAAACCTGGATTCAGTTTCGGCGAGACAGACGAGTTCGGCCATCACGCCGTGGCGGGCAAAGTCCACATGCACGACTGGCACGCCACGCTGCTACATCTGCTGGGCATCGACCATGAAAGGTTGACGTACATGCACGACGGTCGCCCCTTCCGATTAACCGATGTGCACGGCGAAGTCGTCAAAGAGATCATGGTCTAATTGACGAAGCTTCCGATGGCAAGATCCGCGGTCCGATCAGCGAGACCGAATCCGTTTTTGCACATCGGTTTCCAGCACGCCGAATGCTGCCTCGTGACGCGTGACCGTCAGCTGCAAGACACCCAGCAGTCGCTTTGCAGTAAGCCAGCTGGTTACGATGCGCTGTGAGACGACGATTGGTTCGGTCGACGCCCCGGTGGGCTGGGGATTGAGACCAAAGTCGATCAGCAACTCTTCCGGTGTTCCGGAGATGCGGCAAAAATTTGCATAGCCAGCCACAGCGTCATGATCACGGACCTGAATTTGTGCCGGCTGCGCTACCGCTGTTGCTGGAGGCTCAGACACTGGCGGGACCGTGAGTTGTCCGGCCGTCGTTTTTGTTGGTTCCATTTTCTTAATCCTGAGTCGGGTGCTGGGAAAGGGGGGAATCGACTTGGTTCTGGAGCATGTGCATGAATGATGCCCTCATGGTGGTAGGCCAGCACGTGGCCTGGCAGCAAGATCGCAGGACGCGTTCCGGCCTCCACGGTTTTGAATCGGCTACATGAAAAATGAAGACCTTTCGTCAGGCGATCGATTCGTCAGGTCCGTGTTGGCCGTGGATTACTTTCAGCGGTGTCTCCGCGGCGTCTTCCGCGTACAACCGGCCGGCGCGAAAAGCGTCGGCCAGCGCGGTCGGCAGTTCGGCTTCGGCCAGCACCAAGTGGGCGCGATTCTCAGTCACCTTGGCCTTCATTTGTTGGCAATGTGCAATTGCTTTGGCGCGTCGTACTTCGGCGTGCGCGCGAGCCATCCGAGTATCCGCATTGGCCTGGTCAGTCTGCAGACGGGCGCCGATATTTTCACCAACATCGATATCCGTCATGTCAATCGAAACGATCTCGAAGGCAGTGTTGGAGTCGAGACCGCGGCTGAGAACACTTTTGGAAATGCGATCGGGCATTTCCAACACATCCATGTGTGATGCGGAGGAACCGACGGCCGAAATGATACCTTGGCCAACGCGAGCAATGATGGTTTGTTCGGTTGCACCACCGATCAATTGATCCAAATTCGTGCGCACGGTGACGCGGGCACAAATCCGCAGTTCAACGCCATTCTTTGCCACGGCGCTCAAGGTGGCTTTCTGGCGATTGGTGGGATCGGGGCAGTCGATCACTTTTGGCGAGACACTTGTTTGCACGGCATCCAGCACATCACGACCCGCCAGGTCAATCGCGGTCGCGCGGTCGAAGTCCAAATCGATGTTGGCGCGATGGGAAGCGATGATTGCTCGAATCACCTGCATCACATCACCGCCCGCCAAAAAATGCGCCTCCAATCGTTCCGTGCTCAAGCCGTTTTGACTATTGATGTCCAAACCGGCCTGCCGGATCATGATCTTGGCGGTGACAATCATGCGAGAGTTGACTTTGCGAAAAGTCATGCCGATCAAGCTGACAAAGCTGACGTCTGCGCCGGACATGTATGCTTGGAACCACAGCGCGCCATAGTTCAGCAGCACCAGCACGACAATCACCGCCGCCAATATGGCGACGGCGATTGCACCAATAGCCAGCGATCGCTGCAAATCGGCGAGGACAAGAGCCCCGGACGAAGCCAGGGTCTGTGGCTCGATCACTTTTCACCGCCAGGCATACTGGTGCTTTGCAGCACCAGTGAACGTCGACAAAAATCGATGTCGCTAGTCGCCCGGTTTGCGATCATGGCGAACTCCGGTTCGCACTTGACTTCCGCTGCATGCTAGTCTTCCTTGACCTGGACGTTTTCTGCGCGCGGCCCTTTCGGTCCTTGTCCAACGTTGTAAGTGACCCGTTGGCCTTCACGAAGCTGTTCAAAAGTCACACCTTCAAGTGCGGAACTGTGAAAGAACATGTCCTTATCAGTGCCGTTGTCGATGAAACCAAAACCCTTGTCGGTAATGCGTTTGATCGTACCTTCCATTCCTACTCTCCAAAAATCTTTAAAATCAAGTTGTGCGGTCAAGGATGCGCGAAACGCTCGCGTGCTCTCAACCCCACGTGGGTAAACGGTGATGTCTGTTTTACATGCTGAATCGATTGAATTCAGCCGGGTTCGTCGTTCGTTGCCGGATCGGTTTGCGACTCAGTGTCATCGCTGGATGGCGGTTGTGAATCTAAGGCTTCCGGGAAACCGGCTTCTGCAGCTTGCTTGCGCTGGCTGCGGCGGATTCGCTTCTCTTCGGCTTTGGCCTTCTTTTCCATTTCCCGACGACGCTTGGCGATTGTGTTCTGGTTTTTTGCGATCGTTCTTCTCCATAAAAGTGATGGTTACGAGCCCCCGGACGACGGCTGCGGAGGAATGCTGGTCAAATCAACGGGCTACAGCTGGCTTTCTTCGGTTTCGCTGCTGCTGCCGTGACTTTCGCTTTCGACCCGGGGCTTCCCCCGAACTGCCGGCACGATTGGACGTCACGGTAGGTTGACGCCGTGACTTTGTCGGCGGTCGCCGCCGCTCCATGGCTTGTGGCTCTTTTTGATCGTTGGCAATTGGCAACTTGATGCCAATCAGCCGTTCGATCGCACGTAACTCATTCCGTTGATCGGACGTGCAAAATGTGATCGCGATACCGTCGGCTCCAGCCCGTCCCGTGCGACCAATTCGGTGAATGTAGCTTTCGGGGTCCGTCGGCAGGTCGAAGTTGATCACGTGTGTGATGCCATCAACGTCAATTCCGCGGGCGGCGACGTCAGTGGCCACCAATACTTGGACGCGATCGCGGCGGAACGCATCCAGGACGCGGGTACGAGCGTGCTGCGACTTATTGCCGTGAATCGCCGCCACGTTGGCGCCGCTTTGCTTGAGTTTCTTTTCCAGAATGTTCGCCGTTCGCTTCGTTCGAGTGAACACGATCACGCGTTGCACGTCATCGCCACCCAGAATCTCCTGTAGCAGCGATTGTTTCTGGCCGCGGCCGACCAACAGAACTTGCTGGCTGATCTTGTCGACGCTTTTGGACTTGGGCGTCACATTCACGCTGACGGGGTCGACCAACAGGCTTTCTGAGAGTTGGACAATCTTTTGCGGCAACGTGGCGGAGAAGAACAAGGATTGTCGATCATCTGGAAGACACCGAATGATCCGTTTCAGGTCCGGCAGGAAACCCATATCCAGCATTCTGTCGGCTTCATCCAAGACAAATGTTTCCAGCCGCTGGAGATCGATGTGACCCTGGTTCATCAGATCCAGCAGCCGGCCCGGCGTGGCGACAAGAATGTGAGCGCCCCGGTTTAGTGACTTCACCTGACTGTGCTGGTTGACGCCACCAAACACCAAAGCTTTGCGTAATTTGAGATTTTGGCCATAAGTTTCAAAGCTCGCCCCGATCTGGATCGCCAGTTCTCGCGTGGGCGCCAGAACCAGCACAAAGGGTTGATTCGGAATCGCTCTGGGGTTGTTGCGCCCCAGTTCGTCCAGGATCGGCAGCGCGAATGCGGCGGTCTTACCGGTACCGGTTTGGGCACAGCCCAGGATATCGAAGCCCTGCAGTGCTGCTGGAATGGTTTGTGCTTGGATGGCGGTTGGAGTGTCGTAGTTTTCCTCGCTAAGTGCTCGCTGCAGGGGCTCGATGAGGTCAAGTTCGTTAAACGTTTTCAATGGGTTTCCTAAGATATTTGTACGTCTGCGTTTGAGCACCGTGCTCAACGATAATGGGGAGTCGGAGTTCGCGCAGTAGTGATGGGTGCGACAGGAGCGCAGTGCATCCTGTGAAGAACTCTGGACAAACAAGAAACCGCAGAATTCGATGCGTTCGCCAAGAACGCGGTGCGACTTTCCAGAGCGGTCAACGCGACCGATGGTTGGCAGCAACACTGAGGCGAAGATGCCTCCTCAGGTGGATCGGGCAGAAAGAGAATCCAGCTCTTTGATCAAACCCTTTTGGCGGGACAACGCGGTGAATCAAATCAACGGCGTTGCTCGTTTCATTCCAGCCAAATCGTCGGTGGCCTGCCTGAGTGAGGCCACACTGCTGTGAGCATAGGCCACGGCAGACAGCATCGCCATCCCATAATCAGCCAAAAAGAGATAATCGCGCCAATTCTTAGCATGCCAAGCCAGTTTCTAGCATGCCAAGCCAGTTTCTCAGCGTGCCAAGCCAGTTTCTCAGCATGCCACGGCGATTTCTGAGCATGCCAAGGCAGTTCGACCAGCTAACATCAACTCTTTTTCAAGAAAGTTCAGATTCGCATCGACACGGCGCCGATAATTGGTAATCTTAGGGAACTTCTCTGCAAGGGTTCTCTCGCACCTTACGTGCGCTTTGCAGGAATTGACCGATCAACATAGGATCAAGTAAGAGCAAATTCGAACAAGTTGTTGTAACGGTTGAGTTGGATTTCCTTTTCGGGCCGCGGGCTTTTTTTAAGTTCTTCTGGTATCGTCTTAGGTCCTTCTGATTTTTCCAGTGCCTACGGCTGGATTCTTGACGGCGTCTCTTCGCCCAAGAGTGGTTCACTTTAGGTTCCAAGCGCTTGCTCACTTGCGCGTGATGACAGAGAACGTGAAATTTCCCAGCAGCGATGTGCCGTTGAGATAGCAGAATCAGATTAGTTTTGACCAGGAGATTTGGAATGAACATTTATGTAGGAAACCTTAGTTTTGATGCGACCGAGGCTGACGTCGAACAGGCGTTCAGTGAATTCGGCGACGTCAAATCCGTCAGTATTGTCAAGGATCGTGACACAGGCCGCTCGCGTGGATTCGGCTTTGTCGAGATGCACGACAACGAGGCGGGCCAAAAGGCAATCGAAGGCTTGAACGAACAGCAGATCGCTGGCCGATCAGTCACCGTTAACGAGGCTCGGCCGCGCGAGAAGCGCAGCAGCGGTGGTGGTGGCGGCGGCGGTCGCGGTCGCTGGTAAGCAATCGCCTGACGGCTTTGTGCAGCACCCGATCCCTGATCGGGTTGCTGCCCCTGATTTTCCATCGCCCGAAAACTCCGCGACCGGCTTGCTGCTGGGACCAGGATGGGGCACGCAAAAACCGAACCTTTAACCGAGCAAATTATGTTTCGATGCTACTTCTGCCAACAAATCACCCCACCCAAAACGACTCGTCACAGTGTGGTGATTGAAACGCGAGAGAAGAAATACTCCACCCGGCGACGGGAACCCAAACGTGGAGGATTCCGAAATCGAGACGATTCTGTTCAAGATCGGGGCGGCCAAGGCATGGAGATCATGAAAGAGGTCGACGCCTGCCCCGAGTGCGCCGCCAAGCAAGGCGAACCGAAGATTGTCGTGGCCGAGTCGCCAGCATCGCCGGAAAGCAATGCGCCGAGTGCAATCGAGTAAGCTGTCCCAGCCGCTTGGCTTCGCTATCCGTGAAACCAATTTCAGTAGTACCTAACATGCAAATCGCAAAACATAAAGTCGTATCAATTGATTACGAATTGACCGACGACAAAGGTGATGTGATCGACACATCGGAAGGCTCTGAGCCGCTGACTTACCTGCATGGCACCGGCAACATCATCCCGGGGTTGGAGAATGCATTGGAAGGCAAGGTTAGCGGGGAACAAATCAACGTTTCCATTCAGCCGGCTGATGCATACGGCCATCAACGCGATGAATTACGGCAAGTCGTACCTCGCGACGAATTCAAGGGCATTGACGATTTACAAGTCGGCATGCGTTTTCGTGTACCCACTGAGAGTGGCGAGCCCTTGGTTGTGACCGTCGTCGAAATTGAACAAGACTCCGTAACCGTGGATGGCAACCACGAACTTGCGGGCGTGACCCTGCACTTTGATGTCACGATCCGCGATGTACGGGAGGCCACTCCCGAGGAGATTTCCCACGGTCATGCCCATGGACCCGATGGCCACGCTGACCACTGATACTTCGTCCGTCGCCTACCTGAAATACAAGTGAGCTGATGCATGGATGAATTGAGAATCGAGATCTGGGACCTGCTCTATCGAGCGAAAGAGCCGAAATCGATCACGGAGATTGTTGAAATCCTGGATCAAGACGATGCAACGATTCGCGAGGCGATCGACCACGAATGGTTCACGATCGTTGATGACGTCGTCAATATCTCCGGTGCCACGCAAACGCCCTGAAAAAGCAAACGCTAACTCAGCGGAAACGCTCCATTCGCTTAAGAATTGGCGCTGGCAACATCAGCCGGCATGCGTTAACGATGTCCGGTTCCCGCCGCCGTAACCGTGGGCTCATGCCCAGCGGCTAATCCCATGATTCAATGTTGACAAACCGCTAGGAATGCTCGGGTTTGATCTTTGGCGGCGACAGCAGCTGGTCGATTACCTGCTGTACGCCCGCGGTCGCGCCCACCGCCTTGACGAGTTGCTTCCGCTGGTTTTCATATTTCAACTGTCCAGTCAGCGTGATCGTTCCCCTGCTGACTTCCGCGAGGACTTTGGTCGGTGCGCCGATGCGAACCAAACGCTTGTTGATCGTTTTTAGCAGATCTTTATCCGGAACTTGATTACCAAACATTATCGATTCCCTCTGAAACTCGTAAGAAACGCCGCTCAACAACGAACAGCGTTTGGAGGGGGAATCGACCAAGACGGCCTTTGGGGAGTGGAGGAGGATCTCCCGACCAGAGGTTCACTCTACCTCAGACCAAGCCCCTAACGGCCATAGAAACCGGCAAGATTTCGATAATCGAGAAGATAATCTCGCCGATCAGGCAACCGCTTTGCCTAATCGCCGAGGTCGGTTGGCTCGCCCGCTTACCGTTTTACGTTTATTCAAAACAATTCTGCTGATTCAAAACAAATCTGGTGGGAACGCTCGGTTACGCAGGGTTCGCTCGCGCTCTTGTATGTTTTTCAGCAACGATCCCGGTTCCTCTATTTGCATCCGAAAAATGTCTTGCGGTCGTGGAACGGGTTGTAATGGCACGCGGGGCAAAGGAGAAACAGATGCTTTCGGGAGCATTTGCCCTGCCCGACTCTTGTCGGATTCAAGGTCGCCGATTCTGGCCTCCAGCGCGTCGACTCGTTGGCCGAGTGCCCGTAACTCTTTCAAGATTGTATCAAGCTTTTCCTCGGGTGGTTCGGCAAGCAATGTTGAGCATGCCATGCAAAAACCAACCAAACATAGATATCTCATTGCCCAATCCCCGCACCGGCCTCGTGACTGCAATTACTTCACTATAGGGCCGAGCAGCGCGCCCCGTCAAAGCGATTTTGTTCAGTTACAATGCGATCGTGTTGCAGCGAATTCGGAGGTAATCAGCCGTCATGCGAGTCAAATCACTGGTTTTCTTGCTGTTTGCTTGCATCCTTCCACTCGGCGTCCGGCAGGCGCGCGGTGTCGAAGGCGAAGAGCAACTATCAACGGTGAAGCGGCCTTGCTGGATTTGGCACCGACAAGATCGGCAGCCGGGTCAATCAGCGCGCTTCACAAAGTCGTTCTTTGTTCCGCAAGACGTGACCGCAGCAGTGATTCGCTGCGGCGGCGAATCAGCCGGTCTGGTGGTTTCCCTGAACGATCAGAAGATCGGCCAGCTTGAGCCGTATGATCCGATTGCCCAGATGGATGTTACCCATTTGATTCGCCCTGGCCAGCACCAATTGGCGGTCCACGCCAGCAGCGTCGAGGGACCATCCGCGTTCTTTCTTGCTTTGGAAATACGGCTCGCGGTTGGCGTTTCTTTTGAGATTCACTCGGACCAAACCTGGCAGGCAACGAGCCAACAGAGCACTGGCGAGGCTGTCGATTTCGGTGCCGTTGATGAGCGCTTCCTGATCCCGCGGGATCGCCAGATGGGGATCAAAGCGACCGATAACTACGAACAGTGGAAACAAGCACTCGGCGCGGAGGCGGGAACGGACCCAGCGTCTTTCATGATTGCCGATGGATTTGAAGTGCAGCTGGTGCGTTCGGCCGCGGCCGATGAAGATTCCTGGGTCAGCATGGCGGTGGACCAAAAAGGCCGCGTGTTGATCGCCAAGGAATCAAAAGGACTGCTGCGAATGACGCTTTCACCCGCTGGGGATCGTGTCACCAATACAGAACTCGTCAACGATTCGCTAAAAGAGTGCCGTGGGATCTTGCCCGTCGGCCGCGATCTATTTGTCAACGCCAACAACTCCAAAGCTTTGTTTCGGTTGCGAACCGGCAGCGACGATGGTTACGGCGAACCCGAACTGATCTTTGCGTCGGCGGGCAGCGTGGGTCACGGCCGCAATGACCTGGCCCTGGGCAACGATGGCAAAATCTATTCGATCCACGGTGATGCCGTCGAATTGCCTGCCGTTGCGACCGATTACACGTCACCGTTTTGTGACCGGCAAGCCAATCAAGGTCATCTGTTGCGAATCGATCCTGCCACCGGCAGTGTCGAATTACTCGCCACAGGATTGCGGAATCCATTCGGTATCGACTTCAACGCAGACGGCGACATCTTTACTTATGACGCGGATGCCGAATACGACATGGGATCGCCCTGGTATCGACCAACCCGTGTAAATCATTTAGTAACGGGCGGCGACTACGGTTGGCGCGCGGTGACAAAGTCCTGGCCGCCTTATCATCCCGACCATGCCGATAACGCCCGGCCAAACTTGGACATCGGTAAAGGCTCCCCGACAGCGGTCAAGTTTGGAACGCGCAGCAGCTTTCCGCGGCGGTTTCGCCAAGCCCTGTTCATTTTGGATTGGGCTTACGGTCGAATCATCGCGGTGCATGCGATGCCGCGTGGCGCCAGCTACGTGATGACCGCGGAAACATTCTTGAAGGGGCGTCCGTTGAATGTGACCGATTTGGATTTTGCTGCGGACGGTTCCATGTATTTCGTAACCGGCGGCCGGAAGACACGTTCGTCACTCTATCGAGTCCGATTTGTCGGACAACAAAGAAAACAATCGTCGGAAACAGATCAACAGAAGTCGCGGTTTGAGTTTGCCGCTCAGTCGCGACGACTCAGGCATGAACTCGAAGACCAGTTGCTGCGTGATCCGCTCTTGATATCTGTGCCAGATCTGTTTGCACACCTTAATGACGCCGATCCATGGATCAGGCAGGCAGCGATCAATGTCTTGGAGCGTCTTGAAGTCGAAAGTTGGGCCAAACGAGCCTTGGCGGAAACATCAGTTTCAGCCGCGCTGCGATCCCTGCTTTCGCTCGCCCGGTCGAAGCAACCGGAACACAACGCGGCGATCGTTGGACGATTGAACCAATTGCCGATCGCAGATGCGTCACGCAGCGACAAGCTGGCCGCGCTGCAGGCCTATGCCTTGTGTCTTGACCACGGTGTGACCGCAGCGGACGTGTTGGAGACCACCCGAAAAAAACTTGACGCCTGTTACCCGGACGATTCGTACCCCGTCAATCGATTGCTGAGCGAATTATTGGTGCAACTGGGATCCGACAGCGTCGTCGCCAAGACGATTGATTTGCTGAGGCATTCCAGGGACCAAACGGAGCAGATGCATTGCCTGTACGTTTTGCGAAACGTTGACCACGGTTGGACGCTTGACGCGCGACGCGATTATTTTGCCGCACTGTCTGCCGCTGATCACTATTTGGGTGGCGCGGGCATGCCCGACTTCTTAAAGAGGATTCGCGGTGAAGCACTCGATACCTTGACCGACGAAGAGCAAGCGGCGCTCGCCGCGGTCATCGAAGCCCGATCGCAGCCGGAACTGACGCAGCCCGATCCGCCACGTGAATTCGTTCGTAAGTGGACAGTGGACGCCGTGATGGCTTTAAACAAGTCCGATCACCAGATTGATGTTGCCCGCGGCAAAGAACTGTTTCGCAAAGTCTCATGCTCGCGTTGCCATCGCCTGTCCGGCTTCGGAACGTTGATCGGCCCCGACCTGACGAATGTCAGCAGCCGCTTCAGTCGCCGTGATCTGTTGCGGTCGATTATCGAACCATCAAAAGTGATTGCGGAGAATTATCAAAGTCTGCAAATCGTCACCACAGACGGCAAGGTCTTGGTTGGCCAAACGGGACTTGGTGGCGACTACCGCTCGCCGGTCTTGCGACTGGCCACCGATCCGAACAGACCGTTGACAATAATCGAAATCCCCAAGTCTGAGATCGAGTCTCAATCGCCGTCGCCGGTTTCCTGGATGCCGGAAGGCTTGTTGGACACGCTCTCGGGTGAAGAAATCCTGGACCTGCTTGCTTACATTTCCGGTCACAGATAGTCGCCGTTTGTCTGTTCGGATTCAGTGCCACTGGGAATCGCAGCATCATTTATTTTACGAAAACCGCGCTGCGTCATTCTGCGATCGGGCTCTGAATACGGTTAGCCAGCTATGCTCAACCAACACGGGTATGCTCAAGAAACACGGGTATGCTCAAGAAACACGGGGATTCGTGATGCGATTGTCCACTTGTGCGGGTGCGTGGGTCTTGATGACGCTGCTTGGCTTGCCAACGGCACAGGCGGTCGTTGTGGATCTACCAACCGAAGCTCCCCAAACGGAGTACTTTTCCCTAGACGTCGGGCGGCTGGCCGCGACTTTCGATAAGTCGCACATCGTTTCCGATCCGGCGATCATCGAAGCGTCGTTTTACCAAATGGACAGTTCGCCGCGAGTCGTTGTGCCCGCCGGCGTCGAAGCTTATTTGCTGGAAGCGGCGGATCGCAATAAAGACTATCTGGGTTATCGGATCATTGGCCGCAAGCCTGCCGGCGAACCGATCGAGGGAAAATTCTTCACATTGCGGCGGCATCCCGACCATCCACAGGAAAATGTGCTAGCGAAGTTTGAGTTTCAGGTGAACGCGCAACCGCAGTTCACACCGTCGCGAGCAGATTTCTTTCGAGCCAAAGGACGTCACTTTCAGCGCTGGTGGAATGTGGAGACGGCCGGTGCGGCGATGTTTCGCCACTTAGCTACGACCGCCCTGAAGGAAGTCGGCGAAGCCGCAAAGTCGGTCGGCCCCGAGTGGCCGCTCAGCCGCAA
Organism: Pirellulaceae bacterium; assembly: GCA_041623895.1. Taxonomy (GTDB): domain Bacteria; phylum Planctomycetota; class Planctomycetia; order Pirellulales; family Pirellulaceae; genus JBFJVZ01. Next base: position 35,151 of record JBFJVZ010000012.1, read on the forward strand.
TATGGGTGTCGATGCCACGATCGCCTTGATGAGTGGCGGCCGGGCCGTCAGCGAGAACCTGCAACTTGACACTCAGCTTGCACTGCCGGACAAGGACAGCGCGGACCTCAAGCCGCTCTCGGCCGTCCGCGGGATCACCATCCGCGAAATCAATTGGAACAACTTGCTTCAAAAAGTTCCGACGGAACTCGACGCGCTGTCGAAAATGGTGCCCCACGATCAATACGCCTTGTATTTGCCCTCCTTCCAGGCACTGGCGGAGATCGTCGATCGCGGTGGTGAAATTGCCAAGCCGGCTGTGCCATGGTTTGAACCCCAAAGCCGCAAAACAGACGTGATCGGCTTTTATCAAACGCAACTGGCACTGCCACTGAACGCATTGACGCGGCAAATCGGCAAGACATTGATCGGCGAAGTCGCTTTGACCGGATCAGATCCCTACTTTCGTACCGGTACCGATCTCGCTGTGTTGATGCAAAGCGATCAACCCGATCGTCTGCATCAGATGATCTTGGCGCAAGTCACTGCGCAGACGAAGTTGCATCGCAATGTCAAACGAGTTGAGCATCGTGTCGATGGACATGTTTTTACCAGTTGGAGTACCGACAACCGAAAGCTGTGTTCCTATGTGTGCCGCGTCGATGATGGCGTCGTCGTCTGCAACTCGCTGCCTCAGATGATGCAGGTGCTGAAGTGTGCGGACGGACGCCAGCCGACGATGCACGACTTGGATGAATATCGGTTCTTTCGCCAGCGTTATCCACGCGGCGAAAAAGCCGAATCCGCTTTGCTGGTGGTCACCGATGCCGCCATTCGCCGCTGGTGCTCGCCGCAGTGGCGGATCGCCGCCTCGCGCCGCACGCGTGCCCGTGCGACGATCGCCGAGTTGACGATGCGATACGCCGACGATCTGGTTGCCGAGACGATCACGGCTGTGACTCAGATTCATGCGGTCTCAGGGATGCCGGACGTCGGCAGTATGTTGATTTCCGCTGACGGCGTGCACTCGGAAGTCTGGGGAACGCTTGATTTTCAGACACCGATCGCCGAACTCAATACACGTTACGCCAGCACTGCCGAGATCAAGTTGTACGAGGGTTGGCGAACTCGGTACGAACGTCGTTGGCGGCAAACATTTGATCCGATTGCATTGCAATTGTCGCTGTCCGACAAAACGATCGATGCGGATCTTTCCGTGATTCCCCTGATGATTCAGTCCGAATATCGGCAATACACGCAAATCGCCGGTAACCAGCGGCTGAAACCGGACGCAGGTGATGCTCATCCTGAATCATTGGCGGAATTCACGATCGCATTGGATACGAAAGCCATGTTGATGCAAATCATTCGTATGGCTCTCGCCAACGGCGGAAGCGACATTGATTTCCTGGCCTGGATCGACGGGTCGGCGAGTCTGTACTTCGACTTTGACCAGCAGTGGATGAAAGAATTCGAAAACCGATCGCCGTGGGCCATGTCTTCTGACAGCCAGTTTCAAGAACTGCCGATCGGACTGTTCATTCCTTCCAAAGACAATCTGCGAATGACCGCGTTCCTGGTTGCTGTGCGATCTACTGTGCAGCGTTACGCGCCGAATATGTTTCGGTGGGAATCGGTCCAGTACCGAGACCATGAATACGTCGTCGGCACCGTCATCCAAGGAACTGCGCTTGGTCGAGCCGAAGACATGCCAAAAGTGTATTACGTGACCAGCGGAAAGGGTCTGACGGTCAGTGCCAATCGCGGAGTTATCGAACGCACAATCGACCGTCACCTTATCGATAAGAAACCGCAAGAGCCGCAAGATGTGGTGGCGGAGACGGACTTGGACACGGCGCCTCAAGTGATCATGAGAACCTCCGGCAAAGGAGTGGGCATCATGACGCGAACGAATTATCGCAATGGGCTCCGCCGCATGCACCAGATGACATGGAGCAATATCCCGATTTTGAATTACTTGCGCAGCCGATACCCCGACCGCGACCCGCAGCAGGTTTACGAACAGCTCTTCGGGCAAACCGTGGTTGAGCCAGGCGGCGGGCAATATGTGTGGAACGAAGACCGCGAAACGTACGTCTCGACAAGGCAAGGCTACCACCTGGAACCACAAGCGGGGCCGGTCGTCAGCCCCTTCCTGGGGCCGCACGGTCAGCTCACGGCAACGATTTCTTTTCAAGATGGCGGCTTGCGGGCAACGCTGCAGGTACAAGAGAATTAAACGCATCGAACGGACTTTCGTCCGCTGGAGCGATTTCATCATTGATGTGAGAGGATCGGTAGGCCAGGACTTGTCCTGGCGCCTTATTGCCAGGACAAGTCCTGGCCTACGAGATATCTGAAAATGCGCTAGGATCAGACTGCGGTAACGGGCCATAGTCCGCTATACGATGAAATCTCTGCCCACTGTTACCAACTGCAATGGCTGTGACGTATGCTGTTTGCACATGGGTTACCCGGCCTACTGCCAAGGCAGCGATTCAGAACCTGCCGAGATTCATTGGACGAATCTGCCGGGAGAATTGAAGCAGGAGTTATTGTCATACGCCCGCCAATATGCTTCGCCGCCGCCCGGTGAGTTGGACGGGCCTTGTTGTTGGCTCGATCAGGTAACAGGATTGTGTAAGCATCACCAGGATCGTCCCAACGTTTGTCGCGATTTTGCTGTCGGTGGCGGGGATTGCCTGGCGTGGCGGAAGTTCTATCGCGAAAAAATTGAAACCGGAGACCCACGATGAGATTCTTTGTAGTCGCTTTCCTGGCTGTTTCGATGACAACTGCGCCGGCCGAAAACTGGACCGGTTTTCGTGGCTCGCGAGGCGATGGTAGTTCCCAAGAAAGCGATGCACCGATTCGTTGGAGCGCCAGCGCAGGCGTCGCCTGGGCAGCCGACCTGCCGCGCGGCGGCAATGGAAGTCCCATTGTGGTTGGAAATCAAATCTTTGTTACCAGTGCCGAAGATGACGCCGGCAAGATTCGTTCGTTGCTTGCCTTTGATGCGGACAGCGGCGAATTGAACTGGAAAAAGAGTGTCAATTTCGGTCGCAAAATGCCCACGCACAAGACGAATCCCTACGCCGGTTCGACACCCGCATCCGATGGCAAGCATGTGGTCCTCTGGCACGGTTCGGCCGGGCTGTTTGCTTACGACACCGCAGGCAACGAACTGTGGTCGCAACAGTTGGGCGACTTCCAGCACATGTGGGGTTATGGTTCGAGTCCCGTGATTGTCGACGATCGAGTGATTCTGCACACGGGACCGGGCCAGCGAGTTTTTGTGTTGGCTTTCGATCTGAACAGCGGCGAGGAGTTGTGGCGACACGAAGAACCGGTCGACGGCAACGGCGAGCGTAACAGTGATGGCAAATACATGGGTTCGTGGTCGACACCCGTGCTGACAGAACAAGACGGAAAACGCGTGGCGGTTTGTGCGCTGGCGACCCGCGTTTGTGGATTCGATGTCAAGACCGGTGATGTGCTCTGGTATTGCGAGGGTATTGCGGGGGACCGGGGCGATCTGGCTTACAGTTCACCGATGATCGAAGCTGACCAGTGCGTGATGATTGGGGGTTTTCAGGGGCCCGGCATCGGCTTTCGCATCAGTGGAACCGGCAATATCACCAGTCAACATCGGCTTTGGCGAAACGAGCGCAACCCGCAGAACATCGGTACCGGCTTTTTTCTTGATGGCCACGTTTATCGGGTCGGCGCCGGCCCCAACATGATTGATTGCTTGGACGCCAAGACGGGCGAAATCGTTTGGCAACAGCGGGCCGGATCAAGACCGTTCTGGGGATCGATCGTTTTCAACGGCAAGCATGCATACGCAACCGATCAGGCAGGAACCACGCACGTGTTCAAGTTGTCACCGACCGGGTACGAAGAGGTTGCAAAGAATGAACTTGGCGACAGCTGTAACGCAACACCGGCGTTGGCCAACGGACGAATCTACATTCGCACCTACGGCAAGCTGTGGTGCATCGAGGGCCAACGTTAGATCTACCAGAACTTCCACCAGGGCTTTGGGGGTTGGGGCGGCTTGCTGCGGACGCCCAGGACGCCGACTTCCTCGTGCTCGGTTCCAGTTACGGGTGCGATTCGCACGACCTTGGCTTCGACCAATTGGTCAATCATTCTCTTATTCGATTCTGTACTGCGACGCAGATGGATTCGGCCTTGAAACTGTTTGGTCGCGCACATGATTGCCGATAATGCTTCGCGCATTTTGCAACCGCCGAAATCGGTAATCACAAACGTCTTGTCCCTGGACATTTCCCCTTTGACGCTTGCGAACGTCCAGTTATCACCGTCTTCATCCCAGCCGTGGTAATCGCCACTCATGCACACACTCCATCAACAGGAAGCAATCTCGGGAAACAGCAGAAAGGATCTTTCCAGTTTTATGACAACAGAAGAGTGATTCAGTATAGTCAAAAAACACAACGTCCAGTGACCGCGTTTGTCTGGCAATTGGGCAATCTTGATTCGCGGCAGATGTGGATTTTGGTGGCCGGCTATAATTGCCGCAATGCCCAGGATGATTGAATACTCCCGATTTTCGCCCGTGGGCTTAGCAAAATATGCCATTGAAATAGAGCTTGTGCCATGAGAACGGTGTTGTTGTCGATTGCGATTGTCAGCTTGCTGGCAGCGGAGCCCGGGGGAGCCGAGCCAAGTCAGCAACAAGCCCGCGAAGCGATGCACAAGGCCGTTAATTTTTTTCGGGAACATGCAGCGGCCGATGGCGGTTACGTGTATCAGCTGAGCGCTGATTTATCCAAACGCGAAGGTGAAGGAAAAGTAGGTCCGACCACCGCCTGGATCCAACCTCCCGCGACGCCTGCTGTCGGCAACGCGTACTTGGATGCTTTCCGGATTTGTGGTGATGCCATCTTACTGGAGGCAGCCAAGGAAACAGCAAACGCCTTGATCCGAGGTCAACTGCGATCAGGTGGCTGGGACAACATGATCGAATTCGATCCAGAGATGCGGAAGAAATATGCTTACCTGGTTGATGGCCGCACGGGGAATAAGCTTCGCAATACGACAACCTTTGACGATGACAAGTCGCAATCGGTGATTCGCTTCTTAATGCAGCTGGATCGCGAGTTGAAATTCCAGGATGCCGGACTTCATGAAGCCGTCGTCTACGCGCTGGATGCCGTCTTGAAGTCGCAATATGCCTGCGGGGCCTGGCCGCAGCGGTACAGCGAATTTCCCGACGCCGCTGAAGGGCAAGCCAAAAAGGCCTCGCTGCCGAAGACCTGGTCAAGGACCTATCCCGGTGCCACGTACGGCGGCTTTTACACCTTGAACGATAACACGATGAGTGACTTGATCGTGACGATGCTGGATGCCTGGGAAGTCTATGGTGACCAGCGATATTTGAAAGCGGCCGAAAGTGGCGGTGATTTCTTTTTGCTGGCACAGCTCCCGGAACCGCAACCGGGTTGGGCGCAACAGTATGATCACGACATGCACCCGGCCTGGGCGCGAAAGTTCGAACCACCGGCGATTACCGGGGGTGAATCGCAAGGTGTGATGCGGACCTTGATGTTGTTGTACCGCCGCACGGCTGGCCACATACAGGATGGCGAGCGTTTTCTGGAGCCACTGCCGCCAGCGATCGAGTACTACCGCCGCTCACTGCTGCCCGATGGGCGGCTCGCACGCTTCTATGAACTCGAGTCGAACCGACCGCTGTACTTTACCAAGGACTATCGGCTCACCTATCAGGCTGACGATCTGCCGACGCACTACGGCTTTATCGTGTCGGCAAAGTTGGATGCGATCGCAGCGGAAATGACCAGGATTCGCCAGACGCCGATCGACAAATTGTGGTCAAGGCAAAGTGTCCGTCCCTCCAGGAAATCAACTTCCTTGGCCAAGAAGGTTCAGCAACTCATCGGCGAACTCGATTCGCGAGGCGCTTGGGTCGAGCCGGGACGCCTTCGCTACCACGGCCAGGACGATCCAACCCGCCAAGTCATCCGCAGCGATTCATTTGCCAAGAATCTGCAGGTGCTCGCCAGCTGGGTCGCCGCCTCCCAGTAGAATCTGTGGGTGTTGGGCCAGCGGTGTGCGTCCCCGTCACGATCGGGGCGGCTTGGGGGGGCGACGCGGGGCATTTCTTGATGGGGAGACGCCGATGCGCGGTTGCAACCTTTGCAGGCGCGTCATACCATCTCTCACGGGTGACAAAAAACTGGTGTGGCCCGGATATTGCTGGCTGAGGCAAAGCCCCTATTTTAACGGCCGATACGTTTCCAAATCAGGAGTCAGAAAGCATGAGCAAGAGTGCCGGCATTTATAGTCGTCGGGTCAAGGAGATCATGAGCAGGGATGTGGTCTCCATCCAGGCGGGTGACACCGTTCACGAGGCGTTGACTTTGATGGGTGAGAATCGCGTTTCTGCACTTCCCGTGGTTGACAGCCATGATCACTGTGTCGGCATTCTGTCGACATCCGACTTGGTGGACATGACTCGAGACGTTGACGATGATCTTTATCAATTGGACTTGGTGGACTCCACGAGCCGTCGATTCTTGCTGGACAAGCTGACTCACAGCATGGGCAGTGAATCTGTCCAGTCCTACATGAGCGAGTCGGTGACGTGCATCGATCCTGAAACCACAATCGGCAAAGCAACCCGCGAGCTGCTTCGAAATCGGATCCATCATCTTCCGGTCGTGGACGGCAATAACCACCTGATTGGTATCATTTCGACGATGGACATCCTGGCTGAATTGGCGGATTCGGCTCCGGACTGATTATGGGGTTGCCGGAATGCTGCCGATGTTGGAGGCGTGAGCCGCGCGCGTGAGTAAGCGAGTGGGTCACTCGCGGCAACGCTAAAGGCTTGAGTCCTGAGTCCTGTCCCATCGACATCGTCCGCTCGGAAGAACGTGCATCAAGTTTGTCCCGTTCTCATGCTTTGCGCGTCCTATAGCATTTTCAGAAATCTCGTAGGCCAGGACTTGTCCTGGCGCCTCATTGCCAGGACAAGTCC
>JBFJVZ010000013.1:0-41042 GCA_041623895.1 Pirellulaceae bacterium
CATTTGCGGCTGTGCCGCAAAACAGATCGATCACGTCGCTCGCGCCCTGCGAACGGAGTCGCAGGACTACGGGTGTCGACGATACTGCGTAAGCCGGACGCTGCCCGGAACCCGGCCTACGAAGCTTTCAACAAACCAGATCCACTTGCCATTTTTCGTCGCTTGCGATAAACCGATAGCTGTACATGACGTAATTGATATCTTTCCCACAAAAACGGCAGTGAATCCATGAGCCAAACCGCTCTCAAACACACGCCCGAAGAACTTGCTGAAATCGAAAAACACAAGTATTTCTTGAGTGAAAAGGCCGGGCATGACGTCGGCTGGCAATTCGCCGAAGAGGATTGGGAGTCGAAGTACGCGGCACAGTTTCGGCGCTCGAGCGACCGGCAACCGCTGAGCCAACCCGATCAAAAAACAGATACATTCCTGGTACGTTTGCTAGCAAAAGTCCGAACGCGTTGAAAAAGCGTGTCGTCGTCAAAACTCGGACGCAAAAGCCGCTTTGGTTTTCGCCCACATCTGCCGTGACAGCACGTGGCCGACGTTTTCAATGAAATGACTGAACTTTTCTGTTGCGCCCGCGGCGGCATAGGCGGCCCGAATCGTTTCGATGCCGCTGCGTGCCTCTTCGATCGGCGAGCCGCGATCTTGTTCCCCCAGATTCAAATGCAATCGCCGCGGCGCGATCAGGCCGGCAATGTCGGGAATGTCTCCGTATTGCTGAAAGCCGGGAATGAAGTTGGCAAAACAATGCAGTAATTTCGTTCGATCAATCGCTCGGTAAGTCGGCAAACAACAGTTGCCGACCAGACACTTCAGTCTCGGCTCCCAGGGTCCCACCAGCCAGGTGTGGGTGGAGCCCATCGAGTGGCCGTAACAGCCAAGCTGCTCCGCGACTACTTCCGGCCGCGAAGCGAGATAATCGATCGCGCGCCGCATATCCAAGATGTTTTTCCAGGCCAGACACTTCCCGGCCACGGTGTACCGCAGGAATTCGAATCGTTCGTACTGGCCTGCCTTTAACTTTCCTTCTGGATCTTGCCGCTGCTCAAAACAAAGTGCATCGGGGCAAAGCACGACATAACCTTCCTTGGCGAGCGCCACACCGGTGTGATGCATCGGATTTCCCGCCAACCCAGCTGGCTCTGATTTACCCAAATGCCACTGCCCATTGTGCTGATGCCAAACTGCGATCGCCGGTGCCGGCGAAGTTGCCGTCACTCCATCAGGAACGATCAGAATGGCGGGCACACGATCATCCGGTTCGGCCTGGTAAGACACCCACTCCAGCCGATAGCCCTGTTGTTGCACCATCTTGCCGATCTCAGGTCGCAACTCGCCAGGTGCGGGCCAAGGCCCGCCAAGACATTGCTGAAGTCGCCCGCGTAAAGACGCATCGGGCGGAGAATCATCGGCCGCGGCAGCGCTTTTATCTTTTTCTGTCATCGCAAACCCTACGGCAGCGATAGCCGTCGATTGAATGAACTGTCTTCGATTTCCATCAGGCATGTTGCTCTGTCAACTTTTGACTTTTAGGGTAGTCGGATTCGCCAGAATTCGGTTCGTTCCAAGATACCCCGAAGTCTGGCGACATCGGCTACGGCCACCACCCTAAGATTGAATCTGGACAAAGCACTCGCGCTCTCCGGACGTCGGCGCGCCGCGATGGCGACCGGTCAGCCTACGAAAACAGCCTTGCGGGCGGCAGCCCATTGTTCCTCAGATTGGGGCAGAAGGAAACAAGAGGCTGTTGTGCCGCGGCAAGGCTGTTTGGCATCGGCCGCTAATGGGGCGGCGCGACCGATGCCCATCTGGTCAGTGAAGACCAGCACACGGAGTCGAAAAATTGGGGCAATCGACTCGCGATGATTGTCGCTATGACAACTCTTACCGCTACCCAAATGCTTGATGGTTTTCCCTCACCAGATCGGCCCAAAACTGTTCATCACCCTGCGGTTGGAACTGCCTTTGCGGATTGAGCGGCCACCGTGTCATCCATTTAGCCACACATCAAACCCTAAAATCGGGTTCATGCAATCGTGATCTGGGGGTCCAGGTACACGTCCTGAATCGCATTCAGCAAGGCAATGCCTTCTTCCATCGGTCGCTGGAAAGCTTTCCGTCCACTGATCAAGCCCATGCCACCGGCACGCTTGTTGATGACAGCTGTTTTGACCGCTTGAGCCAGGTCGCCGGCTCCGCTGGAGGCGCCTCCGGAATTGATTAGGCCACAGCGTCCCATGTAACAATTGGCCACCTGGTAACGACAAAGGTCAATCGGATGATCGGAAGTCAGCGTGTCGTACACCAGCGGCGAGGTCTTGCCGAACCCGATTGCCGTATAACCGCCGTTGGATTCGGGAAGTTTTTGTTTGATGATGTCGGCTTGAATCGTGACGCCCAAGTGGTTGGCTTGACCGGTCAAGTCGGCCGCAACGTGGTAGTCTTTGTCGGTCTTGAACGCGCTGTTACGCAAGTAGCACCACAGGATGGTCGCCATCCCCAGCTCATGCGCAGCTTCAAACGCCTGGGCGACTTCCACGATCTGGCGATTCGATTCGGGCGATCCGAAATAGATGGTTGCGCCCACGGCAGCCGCACCCATGTCATAAGCACGTTGCACGGACCCGAACATCACCTGGTCAAACGTACTGGGGTACGTCAGCAACTGGTTGTGATTGATCTTGACGACAAACGGAATCTTGTGGGCATATTTTTTTGCAACCATTCCCAACACGCCAAATGTCGAAGCCACTGCATTACAGCCGCCTTCGATAGCCAATTTGACGATGTTCTCGGGATCAAAGTACTGCGGATTGGGCGCAAAGGACGCTCCGGCGGAATGCTCGATTCCCTGATCGACGGGCAAAATCGAGACATAGCCGCTGTCTTTCAGCCGACCATTTCCAAAGATGCGTTGCAGGTTGACCAACACGCGCGGTTTCCGATCGCTGATCGCATAGATCCGATCAACCACACTGGGCGACGGTAGATGCAATGATTCTCTAGGAATCCCCTGGCACTGATGGTCCAGCAACAAATTGGCTTCATCGCCAAGCAAGTCTGTCACGCTGCCCGACATCACAAGTGTTTCCGACATAAGAGTTTCCTTTCGAAGGGTTTTAGTTTTTCGGATTTAGCCTTCACTGGTCATGACAAACAGCGGCTGTCGCTCAAAGGTGTCGTACTTGGGCCGCAAGCGGCCCGGATCATAATATTTTTTCACGTCCACCACTTTCTTGCGTCCCATGATCGATTCAATGGGAACATTGTCGTAGCAGCCATTGCGGAGACACACCAACCGCCCCGAGCAATCCGACAAGATCAGGTCCAAGGCAAGATTTCCAAAAGCCATGGGAACAATGGAATCAATCGCGTCTGGTTCGCCGCAACGGACCAGGTAGCCGAGTCGTTGATTGACAACATTCACCCGTCGGCCAGCGTTGAATTTGGGCGAAAGTTCCTTGAGGCGAGCCGCGATTCGATCGCCGATACCACCGAGTTTTCGATGGCCGTATTGATCTGTTTCCTCACTTTCAAATGCCATTTCATTTTGGTCTTTCATCGTTGCGCCTTCGGAGATCAACACAACCGCATAATTGCTGGGGTTCCGTCGACGATCCTCACACAAAAGTTCCGTCAAATGCTCGATCTCGAATTCGCATTCGGGGATCACACACCTGTCCACGGCGCCGGCCATGGCGGGTAACAATGCTGTATAACCGGCGTACCTGCCAAACACTTCGATGACAAGAAAACGCTCGTGCGATCCCGCCGAGGTGCGCAATTTGTGCGTCAATTCGATCGTCCGCGTGACACACGTGCTGAAACCGATGCAGTAATCGGTCCCGGGCACGTCATTGTCCATGGTTTTGGGAATCGCCACGATTCTGACGCCCTCCCCATGCAACCGCTGTCCATAGCTAAGCGTGTCATCGCCGCCGATCGGAATCAGGTAATCAATGCCCAAGAATTCCAGATTCTTTAGCACCTCCGGTGTGACATCATTGATTTCATCCGTGTAAGTATCGCGCAGATGCGGTGGCAGGGCGGCCCGCGGCAAATGGCTTGGTCGGGTTCGTGAGGAGTGCAGAAAAGTTCCGCCTGTTCGACCCGCCCGGTTGACCTGGTCCTGAGTCAACGAATGCAGACACTCGCTGTTGTCCGCCTGAGGATCGCGGACAAGATCCACCAATCCCGCCCAGCCGCGGCGGATTCCGATGACCTGATATCCTTCTCGTATCGCCCGAAAAGTCACCGCCCGAATTGCCGGATTCAGACCGGGAACGTCACCACCCCCAGTAAGGATTCCAATCGTGCCTTTTTTGCTGTTCATTCACGCACCGATCTTGGTTGCCCAACGTTTTGTTTGCGTCGTCCCAATCCAGGCAGCAGCAGTAATATACGGCGAGCTGACATCGTCGACAATGTAACATGCTGTCGCGCGATCGGATGTGATCATCGCGAGATCTTAACGTCGTCCGGGTGCTAACGCACGGTGGCTGCTAAGAGTGGCGCTGTCCACCTAACTTATTGTGTGTTAAAAAAGCACGCTCCTGGCAGAAGCTGGCTGTCCTTCCTCACGTCGTACACGGACGAAAACAAGATGTCGATCAAACGAATTGCCATTACAACCGGTGGTGGCGATGCACCAGGTCTGAACGCGGTCATTCGAGCCGTTACGCTGTCCGCGCTGCGACGCGGTTGGCAGTGCGTCGGCATTCGCAGTGGATACGATGGTGTCTTGCATCCCCTGAATTTCCCTCAGGGAGGACTGGTTCCGCTGGATGCCGATTCGGTTCGTGGAATCGCGCATACCGGCGGTACCATTCTGGGATCAACCAATCGCGGCAATCCGTTCGCTTATCAAGTTCAGCGGCCTGACGGGACAACAGAAATTCTGGACATTTCGGACCGCCTGATCGAGGGCTTCAAGGATGCTGGGATCGACGCTCTGGTGGCAATCGGTGGCGATGGCACCATGAGCATCGCGCACCAGACGGCAGAACTTGGTATTCGTGTGATCGGCGTTCCCAAAACAATCGACAACGATTTGGCCGGTACAACGACAACGTTCGGTTTCGATTCGGCGGTTGACTACGCGACTGAAGCGATTGGCCGCTTGCATACCACGGGCCAGGCTCATTCCCGCGTGATGGTGGCCGAAGTGATGGGGCGCTACGCAGGCTGGATCGCCCTGCATGCCGGAGTTGCCGGCTCTGCTGACGTGATCCTGATCCCCGAGATTCCCTTCGACATTGAAAAGGTGGTGGAAAAGATCAATCAGCGGAACGCAAACAACCGGACGTTTTCCATCGTTTGTGTCGCTGAAGGTGCGATGCCCGTTGGCGGTGAGGCGAAGTACATCGAAAAGGGTGGCATCAAGAAGCTTGGCGGAATCGGCGAATGCGTTGCCGAGGAACTTCGCGGCCGCGTTAAGAATGAGGTGCGAAATGTCGTCCTGGGGCACTTGCTGCGAGGAGGCGCACCGACGGCGCGCGATCGGTTGCTGGCACTGCGGTTCGGCTGCGCTGCCGTCCGAGCGCTTGACGAGGGACAGAGCAACATCATGGTGGCGCTTGATCCGCCGACCGTCCGCTACGTCCCGCTGGAAGAATGCACCAAACGCACCAAGACCGTGCCGATCGATGGCGATACGATCCAGACGGCCCGCGATCTGGGGACTTGCTTTGGCGATTGATCGGCCCCGTAGGGAGATTGCTGGAGGGCTGCCGTCATGGGGATCACCAAGAGCTTGGACGCTCGTGTGCCGTGATTTGGCCCGCTGCATCGAATGCATCGACGCTGAAATGAAAAACGGTGAGGCGGCACATTAGGCCGCTCCACCGCTTTATTTTGAAAACCACGAGAGAGACGCGCATTCACGTCGCAATCCCACACCACGACGCTCGGGCACGATCCCTTCCAGATTCAAGCGTAACGTCGATCACTCGATCGACCTTCGCCGGTATCCTACGAAATCGGATGATTGCGCCGCTGGCTCGGGTCGTAACCGTCGTTTGGCGCCGAATCGGCCGATCCGGTTCCAGCCAGCTCTACTGGCGCGGGTTATACCAAGCAGGTTGTCTTTGGCGAATATCTGCGACTTTGCGGGCGGGAGCCGGCGATTTTCAGGCTCGACCCCGCCACAGTTGCCAAGCAAGATAGAACCTGTGATCTCGAACAAAAGCTGGCTCCACGTCGAGCGGATCGGCATTTGCCGAGGTTTTTGGATCCAAAACTCCCATGACAACACGGGCCACCAGTGGATTCTGCCGGTAGCCCCCCAACCGCTCACAACAGTCCAGGTGAAAGATGCGTTTTCCGACTTTGCTAGTGTTCTTGGTTTTGTTCTCCAGCGTTCAGCCCAGCGCATCGGCCGCGTTCCCGACGGGAAAATGGCGGGGCAGTTGGTCGAGTCACTCGACCGGCCACCAAGGACCCTTGCGGGCTCGAATTCGCCAAACCGGACCGGACAGCTATCGAGCACTCTTTTCCGGACGGTTCGCCAAGGTGGTGCCGTTTATCTATCCCGCAAAGCTTCAACGTGTGCCGGGGACCTGCGATTGCTATCGAACGATCAAACGGCTACCGCTGCTGGGCGATTACGAAATGACAGCACATGTTTCCGCGCGTCGTTTCTATGCCAGGTACAAAAGCAAGAAAGACAGTGGCGTGTTCGATCTTTCGCGATAGAGCATCCACGGTCCAAGTCAGATGCTGCCACCCCCCAAGCATCGCAATTCGTCATCGACACGCAACAGCAGCCTGCCGGAAGCATAGGCGGGAGTCGCGCCGACGGGACCACCGAGGTCAACTTCGCCAAGCTTCTCGAACTTGTCTCCGGCCCGCAGCAAAGTTGCTTCACCATCCAAGCTGATGATTAACAGCGTATCGCCGACAACAATCGGCGAGGCGCCAAAGTTGCCGCCGATTCGCTCCGTCCATAGCGTTTCCCCAGTCTGGGCGTTGACGCAGGCGGCGATCCCACCTTTGTCACCGATCATGTAAAGCCGGTTATCTTTCAAGACGGGAGTCGGCACGTAGGGAGCGGCCCCCTTTTCGACCATGTAAACCTGCTCGGGCTTTTCATCTGCGGATTTCGGAATGCGGACGCCGACCAGGTGGTTTCCGCCGCCGCCGCTACCGCTACTAGCGATGGCGATGTCGCCGACAATGATCGGTGTACTGCAGCAGCGCATTCTGAATACTTCCAGGTTCCACAGCATCTTTCCGCTGCCGGCATCCAAACCGAACATGCCGTTACCTGTGTTGGCGCCGATGATTTGTGTCGCGCCCGAATCGGATTGGTAAATCGCCGGCACCCCGTAACACGTACGAGTCGTGGCCAGTGGCGTCTCCCACAGCGTGACGCCGCTTTTGCGGTCAACGGCGATCATCCGGCTCTGTCCCGCGACTTCACCCGGTTCCAATTGGTCGGCCTGCTGCGAATTAAACAGCAATACCATCGATCCGAAGATCCGCGGCGATGTTCCGAATCCGTGCTGACTCTGCCAGGTTCCGAAGTCGCGAGACCAGATCTCGTTGCCATCCAAGTCAAAGCACTTCAATAGCGTATGACTTGGGTTGCTCCAAGCAACAAACACGTTGTCCCGATCAGCTGCAGGAGTGCTGGAGGCAAACGTGTTTCGGGAATGAAGGTGGTGCTGCGGTTGGGGATAAGACTTCGACCAGAGGAGATCGCCGGTGAACAGGCTAACCGCCTCCACGGCAATCATTTCTTTCTCCGGTCTCGATGCGAGATAAAAGACTTTGCCCTCGCTGACCACCGGCGATCCAACGTCGCGGGATCCCAGCTTGCGGCGCCAGGAGTAGTCTTTCTCGGACCAATCCGTGGGCAGCTTGCCGTTAGTGACAAAGCCCTGGCTGTTGGGACCGTGGAATGTTGTCCAACTCTCGGGCGACTCGGCAGCTGCTGCAAACGGGAACAAGGCCGCACAAACCGCAAATCCTAAACTGCGAGCAAGTTTCATCATGCAGATTCCATCAGTTTCTGGGGAGATCATTTCAAGGGGGATCGTTGGCGAATTCGGCAATGGTGCAGATCGCTGTTGGGGCGGTCGTCAAAAACCATCGCCCGGTTGGACCACCGCATTGTAGACGAATTGATTCAGCCTGGCTGGATGGTGGAATCGGGGTTTCGTATTGTCGGGGCCCGACCAGCGAGAACGCATCTCGGTTTCGCGTGGGTGTTGTGGATGGGCCAAAACCGGCCAAAACCTGTCCGGTCAACTGGCTAGCGCGGAAAGTGTGCCAGGACCGGTCTGGGCTTCATCAGTTGTACGGACAGCACCCCCGGCAGGATTGCTTAACGGTGGCTGCCGATTGTTCGACGAAAAAAGGTCGATGAACCAAAACGGTTCATCGACCCATCGTTACGCAGTTTGTTCAACAAAGATTAGCGGCCACGGTAAACAGAACTCGGCACCGATCCGTTGGGGTAACGGACGTTGGTCGAGCGTGTGCTGGTAGCCGGTGTTGGGGTCTGCGGAGCGGTTGCTGCCGTCTTGCTGGCGGTTGCCGCCTGCATCGCTTTGACGTTGACCAGGCTCCAGCGCTTGCCGTTGAGCCCGTTGGTGGAATTCCAAGCCAGGCCCGGGACGAACATGATCGAGGCGATGTTTTGACCATTGATTTCGGCCATTCCCCATTCGGTTTCAACAGTCACGAGTTTGACGTCCGTGGCACCGGTAATGGAGTCACCGTTCAGCATGACCACTGTCGTGGATGCGTTGTCCGCCGATGCGAAACGAATGCCGGCAACTTCCGACAGCGGGATGTTGGCGGTACCGAACGAAGTTCGCATATCAAGGCTGGTCGTATCGGTCAGGGTGCCGGTGATCTTGGTGGGGCTGAGCAAGTCCACTGAAACGCTCAACGGACGAACTTTGGGTGCCGCGACAGCGCGGGCAATTGGCTTAGCAACTGGTTTAACAACGGCAGCTGCGGCGGGTTTCTTTTCTTCTTGTGCTTGGGCGTTACCAGCCAGCGAAGTCAGTGCAACTACTGCGGCACAAGCCATCAGGCGAGAGAAAGCAGTCTTCATGGATTCAATTCTCCAGGGCGTAAAAACTAGGGTGCGAGTCAAGTTGGGTTCTGTACTTGGTCTTGTGACCGTTGAGACCGAAACTAGTTCGCCCACAGCATTTGTCTTGGCTAATCGGCTCCACAAAAAAGCAATTCATCGGCGGGGGGTGTGATAACCGTCACGGCTGTTACAAACGAATCTCGACAGCCGCTACCAACACAAAAAAAGCCGCCGCTTTCCAAATCTGAAAAGCGACGGCTCCCAACTCAACAGCAGGTTGCACTGTTGTCGTAATTGCCGCGAACGGCGGTCACAAGGTTACTTACAGCAACATGCGGCCGGAGCAGCACAGCCGCATCCAGCTGCAGCACCGCCGGCACCAGCACCAGCAGCAGCCGCGGTTGCCGCGCCAGGACCGCAATCACAGGGATAGATCACGCAAGGCACCAGCTTGGGGACCATCTTGCAGACTTGAACCTTACGTTCTTCGGTCGTGCAGTAAGGAACGCAAACCTTGTACTCCTCGATCACTTCTTCCGCAACGCGGTCATAACGACACTCTTCGTACTCTTCGGTCGTGCACTCCGGAACGTTGTACGTATAGGAAACTTCCTTCGTACGTGGTTCGGTCGTGTAGGTGATGTGAGGAATCGTTTCTGTCTTCTTGACAGTTTCGTAGGTCAATTCCTTACGCATCCGAGTACGTTTTTCGTCCTCGTACTTCACAACCTTACGCATCCGGGTACGCGGCTCATCAACGTAGACGCAGGTCTTCTTTGTTGCGGTGCGCTGTTCGCACTTGTACACGATTCGCGTGCATTCGTACGGAATCTGAGTCGCTTGTTGCTCGTAAACGGTGTAGCTAACGACTTCCGTTTTGGTCGTCGAACCCGAAACCGCCACTTGCTCAGTCTGAACATTGGGTACCCAAACTCGCTTGGTCACCGTGGTGGTGCAACCGGCGCCGGCACCAGCTGCGCCAGCTCCACCAGCCATGGAACCGCCAGCTCCAGCCATGGAACCGCAACCTGCCGCCGGTGCGCAGCTGCCGCAACTGCTTGAGCCACAGCCGTTACAAACGGTCTTGCTGCCACAGCTGCTGCCGCAACCGCCGCCATGACCGAACAGCCGAGACAACAAACCGCCACGCCGCGAAGATCCACCGCTACCGTAGCTGACAGTGGAAGTTCCCACAGGAACTTCTACGCATTGGTCTTCCCAATGACCGTAGTCCTTGGTGACTGTCTGCATGGTTGTGGTAGGTACACAAACTTCGACGGTTCGAGTCTTGGTGACCGGCACAGCATTGACAACCGTATGCATCTTTTGCTCGACGACTGGGTGGGGCACCATCACGTTGTAGGTGATGGTTTCGTCCTTCAGCGATGGAACCTTAACGGTGTATTCCTCTGGAACTTCAACGATCCTGGGAACCTTGACGGTGTATTCCTCTGGTACTTCTTTCCATACCGGAACCGACTCGGTTACCTCGACCGTCTTTTCCGATTTGACTGGAACCAAGACTGAATAGTTGATGGTCTTGGTTTCAGTGACCGGCTTGTTGACGATCTTGTGGCGATACTTCTTCTCCATCACAGGAACGGTTTTGTAAACCGTTTTGGTGCGATAGCGAGTCTCTTCGCGAGTTTTGTTGACATTCACGGCCCTGACTTCCGTGACGTACGTTGGCTCCATGACAACTCGCCAGGAGTTAACAGGAGCACATAATTCTTGGCTGACCAATTGGCCGGCCAGCATGGTACCGCCGGCAGCGGCACCGTTTGCACCAGCACCGCTGGCAACAGCAGCGCCGGCACATGGCCCGCAACCTGCTGGTACTGCAACAGCCTTCGCGCAGGGATCGCTACATCCGCCGCATGGTACGCAGTTGCCTGCCTCGCTAATCGAGGCGGATGTCAGCAGAGCGGCTGACGCGCATAAAACACTTGCAACCCACTTCACTGTTGGGTTCCTCCGATTCGGGGGTCGAAACATGAAACAGAACGACGTTGACCCTCTGCTTCCGTGATCAGAAAGCAACAGAGTGCCACTCCCCCCGAGCGGTACACTCGAGACTAGATGCAAAAAGGAAACATACAATCCTTTAATCCAGAGATTCAAGAAAATTCATCACGACTGAGCCCGCAGCAGGACGAGAGATGATGTTTTCAATGCCGATCATTGCTGCAACCGGACCAGCCCCAACAATCGGCCAAGACACCGGAAAAACCGATGTTTTGGACATCAGCCAGGCAAGAAATCTCGCGGCCGCCAATTACCCTCGCCAATTGATGTCGACTGTTTTCGTCACCTGATCATGGCAAGGATTTAAACACGTGAATTTCAGATTTAATCACTCCCCCATTTGGTATTCGAAAGCCTGTTCAGCCGTCCTACTAACGGCACTGACGGTGCTGTTAGTCCTGCCGGCATCCGCGGCGGGACCCATCGATGAACCAGTGGTCGCCAGGGTCGAGATGAAGTTCACCGAGGGCGAAAAAGTTATCGACGTGATCCAACAGGGTGACCTGCTGACCGTGATCGAAGAGCGTGAGCAAGATTATGTGATCGTCACGCATGATGGCCATCAAGGAGCCATCGACAAGGTCAACGCAGTGCGAATCGCCGAATCCGGTGAAGTCTACACCGATTTGATCCAGCGACATCCCAACGAAGGCCGCTTTTATACCTTGCGTGCCGCATCCTGGTGGGCGCTTGGCAAGGCCGACAAAGCACTTGAAGATTTTGATCGTGCCATCGAACTCGGATACAAAGAGGCACACGCATTCATCAGCCGCGGGCTGTTTCACGCTTCGATGGGCAGCTACGAAAAGGCCATCGCTGATTACGAACAAGCTCTGGCAACTGATCCTGACGATATCGCCCCGCTGGTGAATCGTGCGGCTGTCTACATGATGACCGCTGAATACGCCAAAGCCGTCAAGGACTACACCGCCGCACTGGAGAAGAAACCTGAACGCACAACGTTACTGCATCAGCGAGCAATCGCGTACAAGGCTGCCGGAAAACTGGACCAGGCAATCGAAGATTTCACGAACATCATTAAAGCCAACGAAAAAGATTTGACAGCGGTCATGGGCCGCGGATACGTGCACTTTCAAATGCAAGATCACCGCGCAGCGATCAATGATTTTGCCAAGGCGATCGAGCTGAATCCTGAGAACGCAGTTGCCTTCAACAACCGCGGTTACAACCGCTTTCAGTTGGGCGAATTCGACAAGGCCCTCGAGGATTACAGTCGCGCGATTGAGCTTGCTCCCAACTATCCCCTGGCCTTGCAGAATCGTGCCTGGCTATTGGCCACCGCGGAGAACCAAGACGTACGAGACACGGCGGCCGCCGTCGAATCTGCAAAACAGGCCTGCGAACTGACTAACTACGAATCGCCTGCCGACCTGTCAGCACTGGCTGCAGCACTGGCCGCCGACGGCAAATTCGACGAAGCCGTCGGCTGGCAAGAAAAAGTCGTCGCGATGGTCGGCGGACCCTACAAGGAATTCGCAACAAAAATCCTTGACCGCTATCAAAATGAACGGCCCTTCGCGGCGGATCCAGATGCCGCCAATGCGGAAGAACAGGCCCGCGCCGAAAGTGAAGCAGCCGAAAAGTCAAGTGCGGCCAGCAAGCAAGCCGAAAGCGACCCCGATCCAAAAGCTTGAAGGCAGCCCCGTCCTTAACCCGCCAGCTATTCGGCACCCGCCAGCGATTCGGCACCCGCCAACTATTCGGCACCCGCCAACTATTCGGCACCCGCCATCGGCGCCGACTCAACCACGGCGGGAACGGCGTCATCGACGGGGATAAAATCACCCGATGTCATCTGACTGTCGCCAATCGTGAAGATCACGAACAGGCCCACGAACACAAACGATCCGACAAACAGCAATTGGTTAAACGGCTTGTCGTAAGCCAGGTGCATGAAGAACGCCGCAACCAAAGTCGCTTTGATTGTGGCGATCACCATGACGATGATCACATCGATCCCACCGAAACTGAAATTGGATTGGGCAACCGTGATGATGGTCAAAATCGTGAGCGCCACAAACACCGCCAACAGCACCGGGATTGGCATTGGATGGGCGAAATCGTGACCGTCGTCGGAATGGCCGTGAGCTGACATATTGGTACCGAATATTACTCGGGATGTTTATCGAATCAGGTAAAGCAACGGGAACAAGTAAATCCAAATCAAGTCGACCAGGTGCCAATACAAACCGACATAATCAACCGGGCCGAAGTATTGGCGATTGAAATCCTGCCGAACCGAGCGGACGAGCAGCCAAATCAAGACGATAATTCCACCGATGATATGAATCGCATGCACACCGGTCATGCAGTAATAGATGCTGAAAAAGACGCCAGCACGACTCGGCGTGAGCACCTCCTCAGGAACAGTCTCAATCGTCGAAGTAATCTCGTCACTGTGCACAATAGCCCCGGAGGCCACCGCGGACTGCCGCTGCCTGGCCGCCAAGTCGTCCTGCAGGCCAGTGTTCGTCTTTTCGGCAGCCAATCGCTCTAACACTGCCAGTTCGCCGCCGTCCTCTACTGGCGAACCATGTGAATCGTGATCGCCCGCCGGCGGGTCTGTGCTGTGTGAGTCTGCTGCATGTGCATCGCCCGCGTGTTGATCGCTGGCGTGATCGCCCGCCTGATGTGCGTCGTGCCCATCGACATGGGCGACCGCGTGCGAATCATGGGAATCGTGAGATTCACCGCTTTCCAAAATTCGCCCCAGCCCAACACCAACGAAAAAGAAAACGAAGACCACCGTCAAGGGCTTGGCAACGGCCACCTGGAATTTGCGTCCATTGACGAGGGATACAACCAGCCAGATCACAACTCCGATCAAACCAATCGCAAAGGGCGCACAGATGTAGAACAGGGCATTCTGCAAAAATGAAACCCCGAACGACCCAAAACCGATCAACTCCAGTTGCTCCGCCGTGGGATGCTGATTATTCGGATCGTAGAAAAACAATCCAGCCGGCAGCAGCCCCATCCCCCATTTATGCGAGTACTCAATCGCTTTGACACCCAAGAAGACCATCGCGCAGGAAAGCGTCGCAGCCAGCATGCCCGTCAACGTCTTGTGGTCTTCGGTCTGGGCACATCGAACGGCCCAAGCCATCGTCAGCGAACTGAAAAGCAAGACACCCGTGTTAATCGCACCAAGCTTGGTATTCAAAAACTGACTGCAACCCTCGAATACGTCGGGTCGTAAGGCACGAAACATCGCATAAGCGCAAAACATCCCGCTAAAAAACAGGACTTCCGTTACCAGGAACAACCAGATTCCCAGCTTGCCGCTGTCAAACTGCTGCTCGGGTGTATCGAAATGGTGCGCCAAAAATGCCGGATGATCATGATCGTGACCATGATCTTCGTGTGCAGTTTCCGAACTGGCTTCGGTTGTGGCCATTAGTAATGATGAATTCGGAGGAAGGGAATCTTGACCGTCTGGTCAAATGGTTTCTTTGGTGCTGGTGCACGCTTCAATGATCTTTGTTCGCCTGGACGGTGACTTCGTCGGGAATTTCGCGGGGAACGATTTCGCGTTCCGGCTCAATCGTCACGTATCGTTCGTTTTCCTCGTCCCACCGCAGGTCATGGAAATCGTAAGGATCGCCAACCAGCGGAGGCCGTTCAAAGTTGTAGTATGGTGGCGGGCTGGTGCAATGCCACTCCAAGGTCGCTCCGCCCCAGGGATTGGCCGGCGCCGGCTTGCCGCGGATCAGTGATCGCATCAAGACGACGAACGCGACAATCAAACCGATCCCTAACAGCGTTGCCCCCCAGGTGCTCATTTGGTGCAGATAAGCAAACTCCGGATCATAAGTCGCATACCGCCGCGGCATCCCGCGACTGCCCAAAACGAACTGTGGCAGAAAGGTCAGGTTGAATCCCAGGAACACCAACAAGCACGATAGCCGTCCACCAAACTCACTGTACATCTTGCCAAACATCTTCGGCCACCAATGGAACAGCCCGCCCAGGAAGGCAACCACCGTTCCACCGACCATCACGTAATGAAAGTGAGCCACCACGAAATAGGTGTCATGAAGGTGCATGTCGGTGGCCAACGTGCCCAAGTGCAAGCCCGTCAAACCACCGATTGTGAACAAGAAGATGAAGGTAATCGTGTAACACATCGGTGTCGTCAGGCTGATCGATCCTTTGTACATCGTGGCCAGCCAATTGAAGACTTTGATGGCCGAGGGAATCGACACCGAAAAGGTTAAGGCACTAAAGATAATCGTCGTCAGCGGGCTCATGCCGGATGTGAACATGTGGTGCCCCCAGACGATGAAGCTCAACAGCGCGATCGCCAGAGACGAATAGGCAATGAAGCGGTATCCGAAAATATGTTTGTGACTGTGGACGCTGACCAAGTCACTGATGATGCCAAAGGCCGGCAAGATCATGATGTAAACAGCGGGATGGCTGTAGAACCAGAAAAAGTGCTGGAAGGTGACCGGATCACCGTTGAATTCCGGATCAAAAATACCGATGTGCATGACGCGTTCGGCGATCAACAGCAGCAGCGTGATGCCCAGCACCGGCGTCGCCAACACTTGAATGATGCTGGTTGAATAAGTTGCCCACAAGAACAACGGCATGCGGAACCATGTCATCCCCGGCGGTCGCATCGTGTTGATCGTGACGATGAAATTCAGCCCGGTAAAAATCGAACTGAACCCGAGCACAAACGCGCCGCTGGTAGCCAGGATCACCGACGAATTCGTCGTCGTGCTGTATGGCGTGTAGAAGGTCCACCCCGTGTCCAAGCCGCTGGCGCAAAGTGCACAGATAAAGAACACCGCCCCAAAGACCCAGAGATAGAAACTGCACAGATTTAAACGAGGAAACGCGACGTCCTTGGCACCCAGCATGATCGGCACCAGAAAATTACCCAGGGCCGCCGGAACACTGGGAATGATGAACAGGAACACCATGATCGCACCGTGCAACGTGAACACCTGGTTGTAGGTGTCGTTGCCCGTCTGCGGGTTCCTGAACAGCATCCCGTCCGGCAAGAACAAGTGCCAGCGGATCCCCAACGCCAGGAACCCGGCGACCGCGAAGGCAACAGAGATACCGATCAGGTACATCACACCGATCCGTTTGTGGTCGAGTGTGAACATCCAGCTGAGAACCCCTTTGGAATTCGTCAGGTAGTTTTCACGCTGAGTGGGAAAACCCGGGTCTCGAATTTTCATTCCCGGAGGTAAAGATCCGCTTGACATAACTTCTATCCTCGAAAGACGCTTGCAGCGTCGAAATCTAAAATCTGGTTGCCATCACCAACAGCATAACTGATGGCTAGTTTTCACCACCGCTCTCGGTTGCCGTGGAGTTGTCCTCGGCCGCTTTCTGCTCTACAGCCCCTTTCTGCTCTTCAGCCGCAGACCTCTTGTCAGGTTCCGGTTTGTAGTTCTTGGACAACGTCTTCATGAAAGCGATCAGCGAGTCGATGTCGTCATCGGAAAGCTGCCCCTTGTAGCTGGGCATCACCGGCTGGAATCCTTTGGCGATCTTGGCTTTCGGATTCAAGATCGACTCACGAACGTAGTTTTCATCAACGGCTGCGGACCGGCCATCGGTCAAATCACGCGCTGCCCCGTAGCTGTCCTTCCAAGTCGGGCCCGTCCCACTGGAGCCATCGATTGAGTGACAACCTTTACAGCCGCGTTGCTGATACAACCGCTGACCCCATTCCTCCATCGGCACTTCACCGCGAGTGCTTTTTTCTTTAATCCAAGCATCCAAATCTTCCTGGGTTTTGTGAACCACGACTTGTGTCTGCATCATCGAGTGATCCTTGCCACAATACTCAGCGCAATATAGATCAAAGAATCGGTAGCCCTCGGGAGTGAACTGATGGTGGTCATAGTCCCAAGCCGGGTTGCCCTTGTTCCACGCCTTTGCCTGTTTCAGCTCTTCGTCGCTGACCTTTTCGCTTGCAATCGTGGGCTCGAACCACATGTAATTGTAACGACCAGGGACAATATCCTTTTTCGCTCGAAACGCCGGCACGTACAGACTGTGGATCACGTCCTTGCTGGTCATGGTCAGCCTTGTCGGCTCGTCCAACAAGATGTGAAGTTCAGGATGGTAAGTGCCGCGACCGTAGTCGACCAACCAAGACCATTTCTGAGCCTCAACTTTCAACTCATATCCGCCGTCAGGTGGAACTCGCTGATCTAAAAAACCGCGCGCTCCGGCATAAAACATCCAAATCAACAGGATTGACGGCAGAATTGACCATGCCAATTCCAGCGGAGTGTTATGCGAAACCTGGCTTTCCGCCGGTGCGCCCTTGGGCTTGTGGTACTTCCAGGCAAAATAAAACAAGCAATAACCGATGGGGATGAAAAAGGCGACGCAAATCCACGTGATATACCAGTACACCGAGTCGTTACGTTCAGCAAAAGTCGATGCCGACTCGGGGAACGAGGCAAACTCGGGAACGTAGTCACCGAGCAGCGAAAATGAAGCAGGAAACATCGAATGCATCTTTTTCTGAAAGCTGTTAGTTACGATTTTCGATTTCTAAGTCCGGGATAATCTGATCCCCGCTAGCGGGTTCTGTCTTGGCTTCGCGGTCCATCATTTCATTCGGATGACGTCGGCGTCCGACCCAAAACGGCAGCAAACAAGCGAGCGTGATGCCGACCGTGGCGGCACCCGCGACTCTCATGATTTTCCAAGCCACCGGTGTGTAGCTATTGGAACCAGGATCGTAGCTGTAGCACCACAGAATGAACTGATCGACCGCCGAACCGACCTTGCCCTCGCCGGCTTCCACCAGTGCCATTTTCATTTGATCGGGCGGAAACTCGACATCCAGCGAATAACGGGTGATCACACCGTCCGGTGAAACGAACGCCAGCATTGCCGGATGATTGTATTGCTGGTTGGCGCGGTCGTATTTGTAGCGGAATCCCAACACGTCAGCTAAGCGGGTGATGATCGGCTGCTTGGCGGTACAAAATGCCCAGCCGCTTTCAGCACCGGGCTGATTCCGCAACAACTGCACGAATTTTTTCTTCGTCTCGCGAACACGCTGCGTCGTCTCACGCGGATCAATGCTGACCGTCAGCAGCTGAAAATCCTGTCCAATCCTCAAGTCCATCTTATCCAGTGAACGAACCAGATGGCTGAGCTGGACGTTGCACAGCATCGGACAATCGCTGTAATTAAGCGTGATGATGGTCGGCTTCTTACCATCAATGAAATATCCGACCTTGACGCGGCGTCCCCGGGAATCAGTCAGCGGTAAACCAAACGGGATCTTGGCACCCAGATTTTGATCGACCGTGACACCACGGCGTTCAAACGGCAGGCCAGTGTTCAGTTCAACAGCGGCACCCTCACGCACTTGATCTTGCGCATTTGCGCAGATCGAGAGCGGTGCGACGATGAGAAAAACCGTCGTCGCGATGATCAGCGCAATCGCGGTGCCAGCCGCTCGGCTGCCGCAGCGGTCACGCGTCGTCACTGTCGCTCTTTGTTTCATTGTTTTCTTTGGTTGCGGAATCCTTTTCCTTTGCCAACATCAATTCCATCGATTTTTCCACCGGAATGGTGTAATTACCGGTGTCCGGATCAACGCCGTAAGACGAGACCTCGGCGGCCTGGGTCGCCAGGACCTTGTTTTGACGGCGGTAATCGCTACTTTCGATCACGTGCTCGTTTTGCCATTGCAGCAGTGCGTAGTACACCACTTGAACCGCTAAAGCGGTGACCGCCGTCACAACCACCGAGAAAATTCCCACGGTGAAAATGCGTTTTGTGTTCAGATCGTCGTAACTGGCCATCGTTTTTTCTTGCTAACTTAGTTTCACGCCGCAGACCGCTGCGACGGCTGATTAAATGTTCTCAAAGGCGAGCGATTCGCGAAAGCGAGGATCCCCCGCCGGGGCGATCTTGGTCTGATCGGCCACTCTCAGGACGACACCGGCCAGCAATCCCAGCATTCCCAGCACGCACAGCACACTCGCGATAACCCCAATCACCCCGCCGGCGTTTGCGACCGCACCGGGGGTACCCGAATGGGTTTCCGGCATGATCAGCCAAAAGACGTCAATGTAGTGCAGAACCAGCACGTAAACGGCCCAGCCGAATACCAGCGTCGGCCGCCGTCGCACATACAGGCTCATCGTTCCCAGGAAAGGAAGCATCCAGTGGAAGAAAATCAAGATTAGCCCGAGCACGCCAAACGATCCGAGTTGGCGGCGATAGATCCACTCCGTCTCTTCGGGAATGTTTCCGTACCAAATCAACATATACTGGCTGAACGCGATGTAGATCCAGAACAGCAGGAAGCCGAAGATATACTTCGCCAAGTCGTGATAGTGCTCCACGGTCACTTCGTCTCGCATCGCGCCATTCTTTTGCAAGATGAAGGCAACGACGGTGATCATGCAATGAGCCGACAACATGCTGCCAGCGAATAAGTAGACCCCGAACATGGTCGAGAACCACATCGGAGCCAGGCTCATCACCCAATCGAATGCGGCAAATGAGATGCTCAGTGCCAGCAACATTGCCGCCGGTCCGCTCCAGTACTGCATTTGATCGGTGATCGATTTGTCGCCGGTTTCATCCTGGCGGACGCTGCCGCGGAAGTAAAACGACGCCAGGCCGGCCCAAATTGAAAAGTAAATGACGGCACGAAAGAAGAACCAGCCTGCATTCAGAAATCGCGACTTGGTTTCCCACACCTCCGCGTCGATATGATTGGCGGCTTGGTATTCACTACTGTCCCAGTGATAAAGCGTGCCTTCACCAAACCACAGGGTCACCATGATCGGCAGAAACAAGATGGCCAGCGGCACGATCATCACCATGATCAGCTCGGCGATACGCCGCACAACCACGCTCCAGCCGGCCCGGCACAGGTGCTGAATCACAACAAAGTACAAACAACCGAGCGTGATCGTCAGGCAGTAGATGAATGACGTCAAGTAAACCGACATCGCGTAGCGGCCACCGTGATAGTTCCCCAAACCCCAGCCCAGCAGCAACAAGATCAGCCCGCAAGCACAAAGCGGTAAGGCCAATTTCGATAGCGACGCGGGCAACTTGAATGCCGAGTCAGACGGGTTCGCGGCCTCGGTTGAGTGTTCAGACATCTTGGTTGAACTGTTGTGGGATAAAAAATCTGTGCAGGTGTGATCAGCGAATCAGGCAGGCTAACTCTTGGCCGCCTGCTGCTCGCCTTCTTCTTGTTTCTTTCGTTCGGCTTCGGCCTGTTCCGCAAGTTTCTTGTCGATCTCGGTCTTCAGCTGGGTGATCTCTTCGCGCTTGTCTGCAGGGATCAAGTCGATCGATGCCCGGCGACTTTGTTGGAGCGCACGAACGTAGGCGACGATGGCCCAGCGATCGCGCGTTTTGATTTGTCCCGAGTAGCCCGGCATCTTGCGAATCCCATTGCTAATCGTGCTGAACAGTTTGCCGTCGGGGTACTTGTCCTGCTGCAAAATGTCCTGATGCAGCGACGCCGGTGGAATCCACTGCTGTGCCAGGATTTGCTGGGCCCGCTGGTTGACCAGGCCATTGCCTTTGCCGTTTCGGCCATGGCAAACCGCACAGTAAATGTTGAATTGTTCCTGACCCTTGTCCAACAGATCAGCAGTGATCTCCAAGGGGTTCTCTTTCAGCCAAGGTGTCGTATCCATCACGCTGGCAGTCTGATCTGCTGACGCCGCTTGCTCGGCAGACGGAGCTGCGGGTGGCCCAGCCGCATCTGCTTCGTCATCGTCCTGTGGTTTCAAAAACGTTCGCACCAATTGCTCCGCCCGCGGCGAATCCATGCGCGAAAGTTCGTCGACGTTGATGCCGGTTAAATAATCAAGTCCGTCTCCCAACTGACCACGAGCAACAGTGCCGGGAACATCCGGACGCATGGCACGATTATCGGCAAACAGAGATGTCGTTTGCTGAGCATCCCGGGCGGGGGAAAAATCCATGTCCATGAAAATATGAAAGCGCGGCTTATCGCTGTTGGTCACTCGCATCTTGGCCACAATCAACGCCGGGATGATCGAGAAACCGACCAGCAGTGCCCACACAATCAACAGGAAACGAGGAATCTGCTTGGGTGTGTCATCTTCGACCACCGTATTGATGTATTGACTACCCGTATCGGCAAATAGTTGGCGAACGCCTTCGGCATCAAAACGTTGATCTTTGGCATCGATAAACAAAAAGAAGCGGTCGTCGGTGGCGCGATCGAATCGTGGGTCGGTAAACATCGGGTTGCTGAATCTGGGCAATCCGTTCAGCGCCCACATGCCAAAGAAGGCACCGAACGAAGCCAACAGTACCGTGACTTCAAAGGCAACCGGCATGAAAGCCGGGATCGACAACACGTAAGGTTTGCCGGAAATGATGTACGGATAATTGATGCCGTTCATCCAGATTTGCATCAACATCGCGATCCCGGTTCCGGTCAGTCCGGCCACCAGCGGAATGTACGGCAGCTTACTCGGCTTGATACCCAATGCCGTGTCGATACCGTGCACGGCAAACGGCGCGAACGCGTCCGTCTTCGTGTAGCCGGCATCACGAACACGCCGGCAGGCAGCCAACAGCGAATCAACCGAGTCGTACTCGGCAAACAGCCCATGGACTTTCTTTTCGTTGCTATCGTCAGACATAAACTCTAATGCTCGTCGTTATGAGCCATGTGATATTGCTTGGCGAGCGTCGATTTCGTTTCCGCCATGTTGATCACGGGCATCAGCCTGCAGAACAACAAGAACAAAGTAAAGAACAAGCCGAACGAACCAATCAGCATCGACCAGTCAACCCAAGTCGGTGTGAAGTACGCCCAGGCACTCGGTAGATAGTCACGCGACAGGCTCGTACAAACAATCACGAATCGCTCGAACCACATGCCGATATTCACAAAAATCGAAATCACCACGATGATCCACGGTGTCGTTCGACATTTCTTGAACCAGAACAGCTGGGGACTGATCACGTTGCAAGTCACCATGATCCAGTAGGCCCACCAGTAGGGGCCGAAGGCACGGTTGACGAAGGCAAAGATTTCCGCATCGACCTGGCCATACCAGGCAATGAAGAACTCGGTGGAATAAGCCAGTCCAACGATCGATCCGGTCGCCAGAATGATCTTGCACATGTTGTCCAAGTGCCGGATCGTGATCAGCTTTTCCAAGTTCAACATCGATCGCGCCGGCACCATCAACGTCAGCACCATCGCGAAACCGCTGAAGATCGCACCGGCGACAAAGTAGGGAGGAAAGATGGTCGTGTGCCAGCCGGGAACTTGGGAAACAGCAAAGTCAAAGGAAACGATCGTGTGCACCGAGAGAACCAGCGGAGCCGCCAAGGCCGCCAGAATCGCGTAGGCTTTTTCATATCGCATCCAATGCCGTGAACTGCCCGACCAACCGAGTGAAAGCAGCCCGTAAGCCATCCGCCGATACTTGTTTTTTGATCGATCGCGGAATGTCGCCAGGTCGGGCACCATGCCCATGTACCAGAACAGCAGCGAAACCGTTCCATAAGTGCTGACCGCGAACACGTCCCACAATAGTGGGCTGCGGAACTGAGGCCACATCCACAAATTCAAACTGGGATAGGGTGCCAGCCAAAACGCCAGCCAGGCGCGGCCCACGTGAATTCCGGGGAACGTTGCCGCGCAGATCACCGCAAAGATTGTCATCGCCTCGGCCGCGCGGTTGATACTCGTTCGCCACTCTTGCCGGAACAAAAACAGAATCGCACTGATCAGAGTTCCGGCATGACCGATTCCGACCCAGAACACAAAGTTGACAATTGGCCAACCCCAAAAGATCGGCGATCGGTTACCCCAAACACCGACACCCTCGTAGAACAAGTACAGAATGCAAAGTCCCAGCCACTGCAACAGGGCAAACGAAATCAAGAAGCCGATGATCCAGCCTTTGCTGGGCGCACGCTCGGCGACCCGACATACCGATTCTGTGATGTCGTGGTACGTCGTATCGCCCAGCACCAGCGGTGCGCGCTCGCCCGGCTGCTCGACGGTGTTATCCAATCCTTGGGGAATGGCAAGTGACATGAGTTAATCTATTGGTGGAAAAAAAATGAGTTTCGATTGGCTGCCTACAGCGTCAGTTCCGCGCCGTGTTTCTCGTCGCTGTGTTTCTGTTCACTGTGTTCGCCGTTTTCGGGCTTGGTTTCAGCTTCGTGATCGTTTTCTTTGTGGTCGCCGTGATCATTGCCGCCGTGGCCATCGGAACCGTGGCCGTCATGGTCATCGTGGCCGTCGCCATGCCCATGATGGCTCTTGATCGTTGCCAGGTCGTGGCGTTGTGCCGCGGTCATCAATCTGGCATGCGGGTTGCGAACCCGAGCAAGGTATTCGGTGCGAGGCTTGACATTCAGTTGGCCCAGCATGCCGTAGCTGCGGACATCGGCCTGCTTTTTTGCGACCGCCGAGTCGGGATCGGCAATGTTTCCGAACTCAATCGCTTTGGCGGGGCAGGCCGCTTGACAGGCGGTCACAACATCGCCGTCGCGAACGGCTCGGCCGCCGTCTTTGCGTGCCCCGATCTTTGCCTTTTCCACACGCTGAATACAGTAAGTGCACTTTTCCATGACCCCACGGCCGCGAACGGTGACTTCGGGGTTCATCACCAGTGCTTGCAGTTTACGGTTGGCCGACTCGATCGATCCTGGGAAGGAGTCGACGCCGTATCCGACGCCGACGTCGCCGTTGTAGTTGAAGTAGTTAAAGCGGCGCACCTTGAAGGGACAGTTGTTGGCACAGTACCGCGTTCCGATGCAACGGTTGTAGGCCATCGCATTGATGCCTTCTTCGGTATGCACCGTTGCAGCCACCGGACAGACCTGTTCACAAGGTGCTGTTTCACAGTGCACACAAGCTAACGGCTGCTGGACGATTTCGGCGTTTTCCTCGTTTCCTTGGAAATAGCGGTCGATCCGCAGCCAATGCATTTCGCGGCTATTGATCACCTGCTCCCGACCGACGATGGGGACGTTGTTCTCGCTTTGACAAGCAACCACGCAGGCGTTGCAGCCGGTGCACTTGGACAAGTCGATCGCCATTCCCCACTGGGGTAGATATTGCTTTTCCGGATCAGCCTTGATCGCAGCAATCGGTTCGGTCCATGGCGATCCCGAGCCGTTCTTGCCGACCGGAGGCGAGTGGGGTTCCTTGGGTGCTTCGGTGGCAAAGGTGGGAACCTTGTCCAGCAGTTCCGTGGTCCCTTCACGCACCAGTGAGAAGCTGCGGGCTTCGGTTTCGTCACGACCGAGTTCGTCGATGGCCCAGTGGTCCTGCGTGGTAGCCAACTCGTATTCGCGAAGATTCGGGCGGCCTTCGACTTTGTAGGCGATCATCATGGAATCGCTGCTGCGAATTGGCGAAACATCGATGCCGACAACATCGACATCATTGTCAGGGTCGCCACCAACGGCGCCGACTTTGGTGCGTCCGTAACCAATCGCGACGGTGACGACGCCGGGCGCACAGCCGGGCATTTCGTAGACCGGCAATTCGACTTTGTTTTCACCGCGACGAAGCGCGATCATCAGTCCATGCTTGATCCCCAGCGACTTCGCTGTGCCGGGACTCATGATGGCCGCGTTATCCCAAACCAATTTCGTTAATGCGTGCGGCAACTCTTGCAGCCAACCGTTGTTGGCGAAGCGGCCATCGTAGATGCCGTCCGCCGGCACAAAAATCACCTCGAAATCGTCTCGATCAATTTCATCGGCCGAGATCGCGACGGGAGAACCCGCTGTCAGCGGTGATGCATCGCCGCTGGGCGTTAAATCCTTGCCGGCGGATTTGATGTCTTCGGAAAAACCATCGTGCAGCAGTCGCCGCCATTCTCGTTCGCTAAGCGATTGGCCGCGCAAAGCATCTGCGGTGCGGCGGACAATTTTTTGGCCATCGGTTTGATCTTCACCCAGCATGCTGGCCAGGACTTCGATGACACTGCGTCCGCCAAGCAGCGGTAGAATGTTGGGCTGACAGACACCGTAGTAACCGTGATCATTGACCACGTCGCCCCAAGATTCCAATGGATGGGCAAGCGGCAGCGACCAGGTGCAAAGACTTCCCGTCTCGTCGTCGTAATCGCCCAAATAGATCGAATTGTCGACCTTGCTGATTGCCCCCGTGACATCGATTTCGCCGGGCGCGGTGACGACCGGGTTGCCACCCAGAATCAGCAGCGTGTCGACTTCGCCGTTGTTGACTTTGGTCACCACGTCGCTGAGGGAAACCGTCGGCCCCAGTTCGTTGTCGACCAGTGGTGTGAACGATTGCAGCTTGCCGAACGATCCCAGTTTTTGGTTCAGGCGGATGCCGGCAGCGACGGCATCGGCGCCCAGTCCGTCACCAACAACGACGACGGCATCAGCAGCGGCCTCGGCAATGTCATGTGCGAGCACATCCAGGAATCTCTCCAGCCGATCGGCGGGCGAGAGACTCTCGTGATCAAAGGGCAGTTCCTCCTCACCATGGTCGTGCTGTTGGCCGCCGGAGAGCTTTTCGATCCGCCGCTGGAGTTCGCTTAGAAACGCCCGCATTTGCCCGGGACGAAGCGCAAGCCGGGAATCGGCGGCCGCCCCGGTCAGAGTGTAACCGCCTTCGACTGCATACAAGCGGCTCATCTGGCCGGCCAGCGGATTACGATTTTCCGAGAACGAACGGGTGTTAACGACGGCAGCGGGGTCAGCCCCCAAAATGTCGGCTTGGATCGTAACGATTACCTTGGCATCCGCCAGGTTCAGCACTTGCTTGGCCGGCGTTCCCAGCACTTGCTGGGTCGCCGTCCGCATCGCATCGCCGCGGACGCCGTCGTATCGTGCGATCGTCACATTGGGCAAACGCTTTTTCAGCTGATTCAACATGCGCACGATCGACGGCGACGACGTCGGCGGGGTCAGCACCGCCATCGCGCCGCCTTTGTTGTTGCCTTCAGCCGCCTTCACAAAGGCGATTCGATCGAACTCCTCCCAGTCGACCTCCAGCCGCCGATTTTCGACCTTGCGTAGCAAAAACCCCTCGTCGCCGCGGGCCCGGTCGGGATCATAAAGACTTAAAATGGAGGCTTGCGAGTAAACATCCGTGCCGCTGTCGTTGGGATGTTCCGTGTTCGGTTCGATCTTGATCGGTCGGCCGTCGAAGCAGGTAACCAGCAAGTTATAAACTCGGTCAGCCAACTCGAAACTGGTTGCGCGATCATACGATTCGCCGGGGATTCTGCCCTCGGGTCGAATCACAAACGGCGCGATTTGTTCTTCGGGATAGCGGCATCCATTGACCCCAGCCAGGGTCAGCGATGCCCCCATCAACTTCATCCACCGCCGCCGCGAGACGCCTTCCGGGAACTCTGAAGCGGCAACCGGAAATTCTCGTTCGACATACTGATCGAATTCTTCGCTGCCTCGCAACTCCGAGAGGCTACGCCAGTAACGAGCACCTGGCTTCGTCTGGTTTTCAGTATCTGATGCGTTGAGGGTCATTTCCGGGTCGTGAATGCGAAAGGTATGTAATCGGTTTGCAAGAACATCTTGTGAAGGTTAGCGGTGGCAAATCGCACAGTTGACTTGCGGATGGATGTTCTTTTCCTGGCGAACCTCTTTTGCGAAAGCTTCCTGATCCCAATCCGCCGGCGGTTCCCAATCGAGCTGGGTGACGAATTCTTTCGGGCGAAGATGCGGATCAGGGTTGCGGTGGCAGCTAATGCACCATGCCATCGACAGCTGTTCGTGTTGATAAACGACTTCCATTTGATCGATGCGACCGTGGCAACTCTTGCAGCTAACCCCGGAGTTCACGTGCGCCGCATGATTGAAGTAGACGAATTCGGGCAAGTTGTGGACACGCTTCCAACCAACGCTCTTGCCGCTTTTCCAACTCTCGTGAATCGGCCCCAGTTTGGCACTTTCCGCGTGCACAGCCGCAAGTGCCGTGATTCCCTGGTCGTTCGCCGGCGAGTGACAGTTAATGCAGGTCGCCGTCGGAGGCACGGCCGCATGTGCCGCTTCAAAGACCGTATTGTGGCAGTAGCGACAATCCAGCCTCAGTTGGCCAGCATGAATGGCGTGACTGAAGGGAACCGGCTGCTCCGGTTGATAACCAATGTTTAGTGTCTCAGGGTCAGTCACCAATCCGCCCATGGCTGCGGCAAATAAGCCGCCGCCAGCGATGGCAATGCCAAGTACCGCGAGAAAGGGATTGACCCAGCGAGGGAATAAAAACCGTTGCATAATGGTTGGCCTACGTGTGCAGACGCAGTCCGTATTCGCACAGAAATGGCAAGAGATTTACGTAGCTACCTTGCTCTGAAGGCCCACAGTATCGTGCCCATATGTCACAACTGACAAGGCCAGCGACGAATCAAGCGACATTGTGCCGCGTGAATTCAGGGCGGGGCGAAAGAGATGCGCGCGATGTTGCGTCATCATGCCGCAGTTGCTGTCGACAATGATGCTTGCCCAGTTTGACCCTCAGATTCATTGCCACCAGTTTCCATCATCGGTCACTGGCACAACGGGGCAGCGCATCGAATCCAGCGCCGATGCGACTTCGCTGACCGCCCAATCCAGATCGTCGATCTCCAAACGGTACTCCGGCCAATCCCAGCCAGCGGGCCACATTTGATGCGGAGCCGGCCAGCGGGTCTGGGCCGTCGTCCGCTGCAATCGTGCCACCAGCCGCGGAACCGCCGGCAAGGCGGTCGGATCGCCGGCGGACGATTCGTCCGTGCCCGATAGCGGCAGCTTGGGAAGATAGGCGGCGACCCATGGTTGATCCGTCACAATGATCGGCTCACCGCTTTGACCGCCAGCTTGCATGGATTCGCCCTCGCCCACCACTGCAGAACTCGGCAGCCGCATCGCTGGTGCATTGGCGACCACGGGTATCGATTGCACTGCGGGATAAGTGGCGAACGTCTGAATCCCGTGTTCATTGGAAAGCCGCCGGCAGATTTCCTGTCGCGTCTGCCAGGTGCAACCGACCAGCGCCAACGAAGGCAGACCTGCAGAAACATGATCAGCCAAACGACGAAGCGTCCAGCCGAATCTCGGATCGCGAAAATGCGCCGCGACGTCACAAGCCGGCTGCAATACGAATTGCCGGGCGGTATATCGGGGGTGCGGAACCGTGAGCCCCAGACCGCCACCGACCAGTTCGCCATGCAAAACAACATCCAGATCAATCGATCTCGCGTCCCAGCGGCGACGGCGATGCCGCCCCAATTCCATTTCGATTTGCTGCAACAGATCCAGAATCTGTCGCGCGGTAGCTTCGGTCTCAAATGCTCCAATCGCATTGAAGAACGGCTCCTGGCCGCCGGGACCGCCGATCGCCGGCGTCTCGAAAAGCCGGCTTGTTTTCAGCGTGGTCGAAATCAGCGACGAACGTGCAATCATCCTGGCAGCTGACGCCATCAACTCAAGCCGATTTCCTAAGTTGCTCCCGAAACTAACGATGCATTGTGCGGTCATGAAGTTAATCGTACGCCGGATTCTGCTGTAATTGTCAATCCGTCCGATGAATTGACGGATTACAAAGAATAGCATTGGCTGTCACAATGAGCTGTTTCGGTCCGCCGTTTCCTCGCTGAGCCCAAGTCTCTTGGACGAAGATCCCGACATTTCCGCCGAACAATCTCCGGACGATGTCTTTGTGGCGGCCGTCTTGTTCGAGTTAGCTCTGGGAGTACTGGCCCTGGTTCTTGGGTGGTTGCTCGGACCCGATGCGCGGGCGATGATCCCAGAGCTTTCCACTGAGGACATGTGGCCCGTCGTTTCCGGAATCATTTATGGTTGCCTGGCGGCGATTCCCGTTTTGGGTGTGATTGAAATCGTTCGCCGCATTCCTTGCGAGCCGGTTCGCGAGTTGGAAAGATTAAGTGATGACGGGATGTTCAAGACTTTATTGAGTCTCAGCCCGTTTGAACTGATTCTGATTAGCATCTGTGCCGGCGTCGGTGAAGAACTACTGTTTCGCGGCTGGTTGTTGTATTGGCTGGCGGGCTTCGAGAACGGAAGCGGATCGCCAACGCAACTAGAGTTTGCTGTCGCCCTGGTTGCCTCTTCGATCGCCTTTGGCTTAGTCCACCCGATCACCAAACTGTACGTTGTCCTGGCAACGTTGATGGGCGTGTACTTTGGTCTGCTGGTCTTATGGACGGGGAACTTGCTGATCCCGATTGCGGCTCACGCAGCTTACGACGCAGCACAACTGATCATCACCGGCTATCGCGAAGCGGCCGAAGCGGAGTAACCGTCTTGAAAACTGCCACAACAGGCCCGGCCTACGAGCCGACTGTTTGCCCAGCGAATCTGGCCGCCAGAAACTTGCCCGTCGCAGCGTCCGGCACAGCAGCCAGCTGCCCGGGCGTACCTTCGGCGATGATCTGACCGCCGCGTACGCCACCCTCCGGCCCCAATTCGATTAGCCAGTCGCAGGCTGCAATCAAATCTAAATTGTGCTCTATGACCAGCACTGTGTTCCCGGCGTCCACCAATTTCTGCAGCACTGCCAGCAGCCGTTCGACGTCCGCAAAGTGCAATCCCGTTGTCGGCTCATCCAGCAGGTAAAGCGTTCGTCCGGTTGCAGAGCGAGATAGCTCCGTTGCCAGTTTGATCCGCTGCGCTTCGCCGCCGCTAAGCGTTGTGCTTGATTGCCCGAGGTGAACGTAGCCAAGTCCGACTGCCTGCAAAGACCCGAGCAGTCGCTCGATCTTGGGCACATTGGTAAAGAACTTGGCGGCTTCGTCGACCGTCATTTCCAGCACGTCGGCAATACTTGCGTTCTTAAAACGAACCTGCAATGTCTGACGGTTAAAACGCCGCCCGCCGCATCGCGTGCAGGTGACAAACAGATCGCTCAGAAAATTCATCTCGATCCGTTCCATGCCATGACCTTTGCAAAGTTCACAGCGTCCTGCCGTGGAGTTAAAGCTGAATCT
This sequence comes from Pirellulaceae bacterium, assembly GCA_041623895.1. GTDB lineage: Bacteria > Planctomycetota > Planctomycetia > Pirellulales > Pirellulaceae > JBFJVZ01. The sequence goes on from JBFJVZ010000013.1 coordinate 30,049, forward strand.
TGCCGCCGTGAAACCTCTCGTTTTTGCTTCACGTGTGGCTGCAAAAACTTTGCGAATCTCGTCCAAGACTCCGGAGTACGTTGCCGGACAACTGCGCGGACTGCGGCCAATCGGAGCCTGGTCAATGGGAATGATCTTGTCGATGTGCTGGGACCCCGAAAGTCTGGCAAACTGACCGGCAATCGGGCTACCCAGGCCCAGTTTCTTGGCCAGCGCAGGATACAGAGTATCGTTGATCAGCGAGCTCTTTCCGCTGCCCGAAACGCCGCTGACACCGATCAAACGGCCCAGTGGGAATCTTGCGGTCACGCGCTGCAGGTTGTGTGTTGTGACCTCACTGATTGTCAGCCACTTGCCGTTTCTTATCTCCCGTCGGGAATCGGTAACCGCACAGCGCCGTTTGCCGCTCAGATATTGCCCCGTCAGGCTCTGTTTGTTTTTGGCGACCGCCGACGGAGTGCCCTCAGCGATGATCTTGCCGCCATCGTTTCCCGCACCCGGGCCGATGTCGATCAAGTAATCGGCAGCCAACATCGTGGCTTCGTCATGCTCCACAATCACAACCGTGTTACCGAGTTGCTGTAATTCCCTGAGGCAGCCGATCAAGCGGTCGTGATCGGCCGGATGCAAACCGATCGAAGGTTCGTCCAACACATAACAGACGCCAACCAAACCACTGCCGATGCTGGTCGCCAAACGGACTCGCTGCAGTTCGCCGCCGCTGAGCGTATCGGCGGGTCGGTCCAGCGACAGGTAGCCGACACCCACGCGATTCAAAAACTCCAGTCGTCGAGTGACCTCGCGACAAATCGGCTCAGCAACCGCCGAGTGTAACTCCGACAGATCCTGCCTGATTTTGTTCAGCCAACCCGCCGTTTGCTCAATCGGCATGGCCGTTAGCGAGTGGATGGGAGTGCCACCGATGGTGACGCTCAATGCCTCCGCTCGCAGCCTGCCGCCTCCGCACTTCGGGCATGTTTCTCGATTCGTTTGCTGGCCGATGTAACCGATGCCGTCGCATTCGGGACAAGCACCATACGGACTGTTGAAACTGAACGTCCGCGGTTCGATTTCTGCAAAGCTCGCGCCGCATTCACCGCATGCCATCGCAGTATTGAAAATCGCTTCCAGCCACGCGTCCTCGTGCTGTGTCAGCGTCGAGATCAAACCACCCGTCAATCGCAGTGCGAGAGCAAGTGATTCGCTGAGCCTGGGCCCGATGCCTTCACGAATCACTAAGCGATCCACAACGGCTTCGATGGTGTGGTTCTTGCGCGGTGCCAACGGCGGCACGTCTTCCAATAAATACGTCTGGCCATCGACACGAGCACGCAGCAGCCCGGCAACGCGGATCGATTCCAAAACTTCTCGATGAGCCCCCCTGCGGCCACGAACCAGCGGCGCCAACAACATCAGCCGGGTGCCCTCGGGCAGCGCTGCCAGCGAATCCCGGATCGCCTCGGCGGATTGCTGAGAAATCGACGCGCCGCACTCGCTGCAATGAGGTATGCCGATGCGGGCGTACAACAATCGCAAGTAATCGTAGATTTCCGTGACCGTCGCGACTGTGCTGCGAGCATTCGTCGATCCAGGTTTTTGATCGATTGCTAAGGTTGGCGCCAGCCCCTCGATTGATTCCACGTCAGGTCGTGGAATCTGATCCAGAAATTGACGCGCGTAAGCCGACAAGCTGTCAATGTATTGACGCTGGCCTTCGGCGAACAAAGTATCAAAAGCTAAAGAGCTCTTTCCGCTGCCGGAGACTCCCGTGATCACGGTGATCGCATCGCGCGGAATATCAACGTCGACTCCGCGCAAGTTATGCACGCGGGCACCGCGAATCCGAATCGCATGCTTCAAATGCTTGTTGTTAAGTTTTCGCGGCACAGCCCGGGTTGGTGTGGGAGATTCGTTGGCGGACAGGTAAGATTCTATGAGATCAACGGCCACTGGCAGCAGGTTTACCGATAAATGATTCACCAACGTCAATCTCAGGACGTCGAGCACCTGATATTGGCATCCTACGCCATGCATAGCCGCGACACCGCGGGCAGGGTCTACGCGGAGGATCCCCATCGATACCGCGGACCGTTCGCCCGCGACCGCGATCGGATCCTTCACAGCAGTGCCTTTCGCCGACTGTCCGGAAAGATGCAAGTCTTTACCGGGGAAATGGGAATCTACCACCGCACGCGTCTGACTCATACCTTCGAGGTTTCATCGATCGCTCGGACGATGGCACGAACGTTAAGGTTGAACGAGGATTTAACCGAAGCCTTGGCATTGATGCACGACATCGGTCATCCACCCTACGGACACTGCGGCGAAGACATTCTCAGCCAGTGCATGCAAGATGTTGGCGGCTTTTCGCATAACGAGTTCGCACTGGTGATCGTTCAGGAGTTGGAACAACGATACAGTGATTTTCCCGGTTTGAATCTTTCCGCGGAAACGCTACGCGGCCAAGACATTCGCGCGCACAAAGCAGAAGCGGCAGTGGGACGCGCTCCGCTGCTGGAAGTTCAGCTGGTCGACGCGGCCGATTCGATCGCGTATGACGCCCACGATATCGATGACGCGCTGCAAATGGGATTGTTATCAATCGATGAACTGGCTGAATTGGCGGTTGTCCGCCGTTCACTCGACATGCTGCGTCAGCGGCACGGGCAACTGCCCAGCGGACAACTCAGGCAATCTTTGGTGCATGAATTGATTGATTTGCAGGTGGGTGATTTTTTGCGGGTGGCAATCGAGCAACTGGCCAACGAGCAGGGACGGACAGCCGAGCAGGTTTGCGATGCGGGATTGCGCCTGCGGCATAGTGCGAAATTAAATCAAGAACGAAAGGAGTTGGAGGCGTTTTTGTTCGAGGCCGTTTATCGGCATCCCCGCTTGCTTCCCGTCCGGGATGCAGCGGCCAGCCGACTGCGAGATCTGTTTGCGATGCTGCGGAAAAAGCCCGATCGCTTGCCCCTGCGATTTCGACGACGCAGCGAAACGATCCCGCTGGGGCGGGTGATCGGCGAATATCTGGCCGGCATGACGGACGCCTTTTGCGACGCCCAGCGGGAAGCGGCCGCCAACTCCGAGACGGGGCCGCTGGCCGATTGGTAGAAAACAGCTGCTTTTTCTCGATTCGTGTCCCTGGCCGTGAGATCGTTGTAGCAATCATCGGGATGAAACGGCCTCACTCCTGTTCAGATGATTAGTGCTTCAGCACGTCCCCTTGGGAGTCTGACTTTGACTGACTTAAACTGAACGAGGTTATCCGGCCGTCTCATCGCGATTGCGGTGGGCCGCCAACAGTCAAGCTACCAAGCAGATTCACAATGGCACTCATCATTCTCCGCTGCATCTTCCTGCTCTGCGCGGGCGGGATTTCGGCGTTAATCAATTCGTCACTGACCTTCGGCGATGCCTCCAGCGCCACCCCCTGGCTGATTTTCCTCGGGATCATGACGTTTGCCGTCGCCGTCGTTGTCGCCGACATTTACGTTCCCAGAAAGCGCATCGACACGATCTCCGCGGTTTACTTTGGCGTCTTGATTGGCGTCTTGTTGGCCTACATTCTAAAGATAGCGATCGGGCCCAGCCTGCCGGGTCAAGAAGAGGGCAGCCGAGTCGAAACGTCGGTTCATCTGGTGGCACAGTTAATCCTGTGCTACATCTGTACCAGCGTGCTGCTGCAAACCAAGGATGATTTTCGCTTTCTGATTCCGTACGTGGAGTTCGTTCGCGAAGTCAAAGGTTTCAAGCCCATGGTGTTGGACACCAGCGTGGTGATTGACGGCCGTATTGCCGATCTGGTTGCCACGGGCATCATTGACAACCAATTGATCATGCCCCGCTTTGCGCTGAGCGAATTGCAAGCGATTGCCGACAGCAGCGACAAACTGCGCCGCACGCGGGGCCGCCGTGGATTGGATGTCTTGAATCGTTTGCGCGCCGACGACAATGTCGACTTGATGATCTTTGACCGCGAACTACCTGAACTTGCCGGACAGACCGTCGATTTGAAACTCGTGCTGTTGGCCAAGCATCTGGAAGGCAAAGTCGTCACCGGCGACTACAACCTGAACAAGGTTGCCAAGCTTCATAACGTACCCGTGATTAACTTGAACGAAATCAGCAATTCGCTGCGACCGGCCTATTTGCCGGATGAGACGTTTCGCATCAAAGTCATCAAGCCGGGTGAAGGTCCTGAGCAGGGAATCGGCTATTTGGATGACGGCACGATGGTGGTCATCGAAGGCGGACGCAACCGCATCGGACAAGACTTGGAAGTCCGCGTGACCAGCACGCTGCAAACCAACGCCGGCAAAATGATCTTCACCAAATACGACGAATAGATCCGCAATCAAGCCGTGTTACAATGTGCATCGATTGGCACTGAAAATCTAGTGCGCACAACATGGCTTGGGGGTGATGATGAAGGCTTTCTATGAGACCGGATGCAGACGACCGGCCCGATGACTTACCCGATCAGGGTCCGGCAGCGGGTCACTCCGCATCACCGTCGGCAGCAACGGACCCCTTGGAACAGACACTTGCTGAAAACAGCGCGCCAGCCGGCGGGCAGGGAACCGAGGTCGGCGCCGCTGACGTGCCGACGAATCTGGGGCGGTTCAAGATCAACGGCGTTCTGGGCCAAGGCGGATTCGGTACCGTCTATCTCGGTTTTGACGACCAACTGAAACGAAGCGTGGCCATCAAAGTGCCGACCCGCGTTCTTTCAGGCGTCGATTTGGATAAATTCCTGGAAGAAGCACGACGGCTGGCGCAGCTGCGGCATCCTGGAATCGTCACGGTCTTCGATGTCGGCGAGTTCGACGGTCGCTGTTACATCGTTTCCGATTACTTGAGCGGACTGAGTCTTTCGGACTGGATGAAATCGAAGCCCGTCGGCTGGAGAGATGCGGCCTTGATCACGGCGCGTTTGGCCGACGCTCTGGCACATGCCCATGTTCATGGCACGGTTCATCGTGACGTCAAGCCTTCCAACGTGATGATGCTTGCCGATGACCAGCCCGTGTTAATTGACTTTGGACTGGCGGTCAGTGACGCGGACGGGGCCCGAGAAAGTCCGGGGATGGTCTCTGGAACGGTCGGCTACATGTCGCCAGAGCAAACGGTTGGCAAAGCGCACCGGATCGACGGCCGCACCGACATTTATGCTCTCGGCGTGATGCTTTATCAATTGCTGTCTGGGAAACGACCCTTCGCTTCCAGTGACAAACTGGAACTGCTCCGTCAGATTCGCGAAGACGAACCACAGCCTCTGAGACAAATTGTCCCGGACATCCCGCCGGAACTGGAGCAAGTTTGCCTCAAGGCGATGTCCAAACGCATGCATGATCGTTACACCTCCGCTGCAGATCTGGCCGATGCCTTACGCAGCATTCTGCAGAAGGCCGGTGATGCCGGACAACTGGCCAGTCAACCAGCCGAAATGCCCGAGATGCAAGAGTCCGATTCGGTCTCGCGCAGTGCCAGTCACATGCACGAGGCGGAGCGACGGCAAATCACGACGCTGCATTTGGACATCGACGACTCGAGTATCGATGTGGACGATCTGGACCCGGAAGAACTACGCAGCGTGGTGCAGCGAGTTCGCGAGTTGACTGCCCGCATCCTGACCCGCTTCGGCGGTCACTTCGCGCACAGCAGCAGCGAGGCGATCCAGGTTTATTTTGGTTACCCTCAAGCCTTGGAAGATGCCGCGCGACGAGCAGTCTTTGCCGGCCTTGAAATCAGTACGGAAATCAAAAACTTGCAGGAGCGATTGCAGCGCGCCAGCGACCCGATGATCGAATTTCGCATCGGCATTCATACGGGCATTGTCGTGACCGAGGAAGTCGAAGCCGAGTTCTCCAGCGAACGACATTCGATCGTCGGCAACGTGCCACGTATCGCCGCCGGCCTGGCTACGCTCGGCGAACCCGGGGCGGTGATCGTCAGCGGGACAACACGACAGATCGTCGGTGATGCGGTTGCCTATGAATCGCTGGGCACGCATTCATCTCGGGCGATCGGCCGCAATGTGGAAGTCTTCGCGGTCGCCGGCCCGCTTGAAAGCGAACCCGATCGCAGCGGGGAAGCTGCCGATGGCGCTGCTCCGTTGATCGGGCGCGAGCATGAAATGGGCTTGCTGAACCAATGCTGGCAGCAGGCCGCTACCGGTTCGGGCCAGCTCGTTTCGATCTGTGCCGAAGCCGGTGTCGGCAAGTCGCGATTGCTGTCCGCGTTTCGTCAAGGACTAGCCGAGCAGACATTGGAATCGTTCCAGGTTCGCTGTTCCACGTTCCATCAAAACAGTGCGTTTTACCCGATCAGCGAGTTTCTGAGCCGACTGGCACAACTCCGATCCGAAGATTCGGACGAAGCGAAGCTTGGCAAGTTGGAAAGCATGCTGAATCATTACGGTATTCCGCTGCAGCCGGTCGTTCCACTGTTTGTTGACTTGCTTTCGATCCCGCTGGGCCCGCGTTATTCCGTTGTGGAAGGAACGCCGGAACGCCGCAAACAAAAAACGATTGAAGCTCTTGTCGAGCTGATGTTTGCCGCATCCGAATCGCAACCGTTGCTGTTGACGATCGAAGACTTGCATTGGGTCGATCCCACGACCTTGGAGTTTCTGAGCGTTCTAATCGATCAGATTGCCTCGGTACCGATGCTGCTGGTCGTCACCTATCGCCCCGAGTTCACTTCGCCTTGGCCCGTTCGTCCCGGTCTGACTCAATTAACGATCGGAAATTTGACGCCCCAGCAAACATCCAACGTGGTCGCGCGGATCGTGGGTCCGCGCCCGCTGCCGCCGGAAGTTGTCGACCACATTGTTGTGAAAACGGGTGGCGTACCGCTGTTCACCGAGGAATTGACCAAAGTAATTCTGGAATCAGATTTCTTAGAGGAGTCCGGAGACCAATACGTGTTGGCCCGGCCATTGGCTTCGCTGTCGATTCCCAGCACGCTGCACGATTCACTGATGGCCCGCTTGGACAAGCTGGGCGATGCGAAAGAAGTTGCTCAACTTGCGGCGGTCATTGGCCGCGAGTTTACGTTCGAATTGCTCGCTGCGATCGCACCACTGGATGAACAGACGCTGCAGGCAAGACTGACCGCTTTGACCGGTTCGGAACTTGTTCACCAACGTGGCTTCTTTCCGCGGGCCAGGTTCACGTTCAAGCACGCGCTGGTCCAGGACACCGCGTACGCGTCGCTGCTGCGCACCACGCGCGGGCAGTGGCACGGTCGCATCGCGGATGTCTTGGCGTCAAGTTTCCCGAGGATTGCCGAGACCGATCCGGCGTTGTTGGCGCATCATTACACCGAAGCCGGTCAAACGATTCAGGCAATCGGCTATTGGGAAAAAGCGGGACTGCAGGCACAAGAACGATCTGCGCATCATGAAGCGATCAACCATTTCCGCCAGGGCCTGGTGCTTGTCGAATCACTCGAACCCTGCCAGCAGCGCGACGGCCTGGAATTCAAGTTTCAGATTCCCCTGGGCGTGGCCCTGCTGACGACCAAGGGATATGCCGCCCCGGAAGTCGGCCCGGTGTTCGAGCGAGCACGCCAACTCGGTCAAAAACTTGCTGGTCCAGCCGAGCAGTTCTTTATTCATTGGGGCATCTGGGCCTGGCGAGTTGTCCGTGAAGAATTGCAATTGTGCAATCAGATGGCCGACGAGGCACAAAAAATCGTCGAGCCAATTGGCGACCCCGGACTGCAGATGGAAGCATGGTTCATTCCTGCGCTGACATCTTTCTATCTGGGTGACTTGGAGTCGTCGCTAAGATGTTGCCAGCAAGGTTTCGCACTGTACGACGAACAGACAGCCAAGTTGTATGCCCGGCACACCGGCCAGAATGTCGGTGTCACGATGCAGTGTTACTGGGCTCTATCGCTGTGGCACCTGGGCTACCCGGATCAAGCCATCGCGCGAATCCAGCAGGCGGTCGAGACCGCCCGTTCTGTGAATCATCCATTCAGTCTCGCCTACGCGCTGTGCCACGCCGGTTGGTTCTATCACAACTGCCGCATCAGTAGCGAAGTGAGGCGTGCCGCCGATCAGGGAGTCGCGATCTCCCACGAACAAGGATTCCCGTTCTGGCTGGCGGAAAGCTCGCTGCATCAAGGGTTCAGTCTGCTGTTGGAACAAAAAACTGAGGATGGTTTGCAGTCGTTGCAGTTCGGACTGGACGTCTTCAACATGACTGGTGCGAAACTTTCGCTGTGCCATTTTCACGCGATGTTTGCGGCGGCACATCTGCACGCGGGCAACACGGACGAAGCACGACGCCGGATCGACGAAGCGGAACAAGCCTCCAAGCTAAACGGCAATAAGTTTTTCCTAGCTGAAATTCATCGCCTGCGAGGCGAAATCCTGCTCGCCGCTGGCCGGTCGGATGACGTCGAGGCGTGTTTCCAAGAATCGCTGCAGGTCGCGCGATCCCAACAAGCGAAATCGTGGGAGTTGCGGACCACGATCAGCCTGACTCGTCTCTGGCAAACTCAGGATCGCGGCAGCGAGGCGCAGGGTGCGTTGGCAGAGGTCTACAGTTGGTTCACAGAAGGATTCGAAACCCCCGACCTGGTCGACGCAAAACGGCTGCTCGATTCACTCAGCTAATGCATTTTCATCAGGTAGGCCAGGACTTGTCCTGGCGCCTCATCGCCAGGACGAGTCCTGGCCTACCTGATATTCCCCTTGTGTGGAAACTACTGCCGGAAAGATGAAAATGCTCTGGCTGGCTGTTACAGCATCACGTCGATGTTTCTCATCTTTCCCTTCAGCAAGCGTTGGTAGCAATGCTCGTCGGGATCGATCAACGTGCCAAGTTTCTGCTGGTCAAGAAACATCCCGGCAGGCTGTGACGATTCGGTCCAGCTTCGTGCCCGACGCGCATCGACATCATTCAACTGGCAATACAATTCGTGGTCAAAATTCGCATCGCGATGAACCTTTCCATCGTGAATATGGACGGTGGGAAAGAACAAACGCCATCCGATTGCCGAAGCGAACTGAAATGCCATGGGGTGGACTTTGCGATCGTCCTTTTTCAGTTTGAAGACCGCAAAACCGTAAGTTTTATATTTTGGTAAGGCATCCCAAGTTTCCGATTTCAAGCGAAATCGCTCATCAAGTCGGTCAAAGTCGTTGACGGTGGGTACGAACGATGCTTCAAAGGCACCCACTTCGACGACTTTCAATTTCTTTTTCTCGTCGATCGAGCCGAGCACGAAGCCGCCGCCTTTTCCTCGCGGCGGTGGCGGCTTGGGGAATCCTGCCTTCATGTCGACAAAAAAGTCCGAATAGTCCTCCAAGCTGATGAACTTCACAGCCTCTTCACCCAACTGTGCCTTGGTCGGAATCGGCAAGATCATTGCCAAATCTTCGGCGGCTTGAAAATTCATGCTGTAAACAAGGTACTGCCAACCTTTGCCGGCGGCCCGGGCGAAGATGCTGGTGTCCGAAACAGAATCGACAGGGCGGGAGAAGCAGCACATTCGATTCTTCCTCTTCGTGTTTTCTAAAGGGAACGTTCATGGGAGGGCGCGGCTCCTGCCATGCCCAACGATCCGGAGTTCGCAGCCCGCGCGTCACCGTCTCCGCGAACAGCACATGTAGAGTAGTGCAACAGCATCACGCCGGCAAACGATCCGTGTCGGCGAGCGAAGAATGCCGTTTATTTGGGGCCGAAATACTCGACATCAGGCATCTGCATCTTTTGACCGCGTCCGAATCCGACAGTGACGTCAAGGCAAAGCGGTATCGTTGGATGTCTACTTGATCAGTCTGGGCAACCCCGAGCCCGATCGATCGGCGACGTGAATCATCAGGCTGGCGCCGCCGATCTCCTCGACTACTTCTCCGGAAACAATCCAGCGATCGCCGGATTGATCTGCCCCGATTCGGTCAATCACGCGGCGGAGCATCAGGTCGTCGGCAATCATTAACTTTTCGGGCAGCGGGTCATGGTTTGAATCCGCGTCGCTATCGAAGGCAAATCGGTGGCCCTGGTTGTCTTGCCGCAGCGGATTGGTGGGCCGATCGATGGCATCTGGATGCGTTGCAGTATTGCCACGCAATCCAGCCGACCCGGTTTCGTACGAATGAGTCGCCGCTGCGCGGAAAACATTGACCGGCTGCGGCATTTGCTGGGGATTGATGACGGCGGCAAACTCAGGAAAGTCTGCCACAAAATACCAGCATCGTCCTTCGGCCACGAATCGGCCTTCGGTTGGCGGGATGATCGCACCAATCGCCAATTTCGTCGCCCCGCATTCCGGCGGCTTGCCTTGCGCGGGCGAATCATCATCAATCAGCAACTCTTGTTGCACCGACTCTTGGTTGACTTGATCGGAGCGAAACGGATTCAGTGCTTCACGCTGATCCGGTTGCCCGGCTGTACTGATCCCCACCAGAGGACCAAATAGTGCAATGGTCAGAACGGAACTGGTGACCGTTCGCATTAATCGTGCTGAAAACCGCATGGGAGTTGGCGCCCAAAAAAGGAGAATTGGCAGTATCAGCATGGAAGGGAGTCTATCAAAGCTTGATGGGAATCAAACGATTGGGACCAACGTCGGCTTCCATGCTGACCGGACGTTGGGGGGACAATCCAAGCTCATGCAATCTTTGCTGCTTGGATCGCGGATCAAGATCCTGAGCCGTGCTCGTACCTGGGAATGGAGATCGCGTGAAAACAAATCACTGCTCCCGCAGCAATCATTGCCAGGCCCGTCCAGCGGGGTGGCGTCACTCGCTTCTTTGGTGCCGGCATGGCCCAGGAGGTTAGTGAGCCAAATGTGGAATTGTCGGCGACGAGTTGTGTCTTGGTTACCTTTGCCAAAACCCGAGTGCTGCTTTCGTTCAGTACGAAAGAATCGATCATCCGAAACTGGATGCCCAACAACAGCAACAGGAGGCCCACCAAGAAGTAACGGTTTCGATATTTTGACATGCAGATGCCTTTGCTATGCCTTAGGGG